>JAQYAS010000041.1 GCA_029338615.1 Clostridiales bacterium | reverse complement strand
GCAATATGATAGAAACAGCCGATTCCTGTATGTATAATACTGAAATCGGCTGTTTTTATGCTTTGTCCTCATTGTTGTCCGTGGGAGATTCTTTTCCTTCTATCAAATAATCGTAAGTGACATCGAATACTCTGGTCAGAGCAAGAAGTTCAAGATCGGTAACAAATCGGTGGTTAGTCTCAATGCGGGTAATAACGTTCTTATCTATATCATATCCCATAAGCTGTAATTTATGGGCGAGATCACGCTGGGATAGATTGTTTATTTTCCTAAGTTCCACCAATCTCTTACTGATCAGATTCTTTTGCCCGCTGTCTGATCGTGGTTTTGGCATGATATACACCTCCTGTATCGATGGATGTCGAAATGGTGTATCATTTTTTGCACCATTTATATAGATTTTAGTCAACATGAGGGATGAAATCGGTTGTAAAAGTGAGACAAATGTTGAGCTGGTATTTTTTATTGTTGACAGTACTATGAATAGTAATGCACAGATGGTACAATAGTAATTAACATATAGGGTGAAGATTGGAATAATGTATGATAATGAAAGGTGGAACAGGTAATGGCAAAATATATCCTGAGCTGCTGTTCGACAGCAGATCTGACAAAAGAACATTTCGAGGAGATCGATGTAAAATATATATGTTTTCATTATGAATTAGATGGAGTGGAACACCCTGATGATCTGGGACAGACCATTCCATTTGAGGAATTTTACAGGAAGATGACAGAAGGTGCGGCTACGAAGACCTCACAGGTGAACTCAGATGAATATTATGATTTCTGGAAACCTTATCTTGAACAGGGGTATGACATACTTCACCTGACATTGTCATCGGGAATAAGCGGGTCTATAAACTCTGCAAATATTGCCAGGGAGGATTTGGAGGAAGAATTCCCTGACAGGAAACTCTATGTGGTTGATTCTCTGGGAGCGTCCTCAGGCTATGGGCTCATCATGGACACGCTGGCAGGCATGAGGGATGAAGGCAAGTCCATAGACGAGCTGCATGACTGGATAGAACAGCATAAGCTGGACCTGAACCATTGGTTCTTCTCAACGGATCTCACGTTTTATATCAGAGGCGGAAGAATATCAAAGACTGCTGGAACAGTCGGCACAATACTTGGAATATGTCCACTTCTCAATATGGATGACGAGGGCAGGCTGATACCGAGATCAAAGGTAAGAGGTAAAAAGAAGGTTATTCAGGAGCTGGTAAAGCGCATGGAGGAGGATGCACAGGACGGGCTTGATTATTCCGGCAAGTGCTATATATCGCAGTCTGCATGTATGGACGATGCCGAGGCTGTGGCAAGGCTAGTCGAGGAGAGATTTCCCAAACTTGACGGCAAGGTGGAGATAAATTATATAGGAACTACCATAGGAAGTCATACAGGACCTGGCACAGTTGCCTTGTTTTTCTGGGGCAAAAGACGTCAGGGATAGGATAATACATTGTGCATTCATTTCACCACTGCTATAATGTAGGAAGAGTTTATATTTATTAATTTTTGATGCGCTTGGGCGCCGATTTTAATATTTAAGACCGGACGATACAGGCTATGTGTTGAATGCTGGAGGAGAGAGAATGGATAAAACAATTGATAAAAGCATACAAATGGACAGCCGGATGAAAGAATTCTTCGAGTGCATAGGCGAGGACGCGGATACACAGCAGCAGAGAATCCAGTGTATAAGGAATGGTCTTGCTGCTATCGCTGACAGGCTCAGGCTGGGAAAGGCGGAGATTACTGTTGATATTCCGAAAAACAGGTTTATGCCGCTTGGAGAAAGAAGCAGCGTAGTATTATACGAGGGAGAAGGGGCTGAATTGGGTACCCCCGTTGATATAGAGATGAAGATCAGAACCGGTGGCACTGTGTTTATCAAGGATTACCCATATGGTCCGGGTTATTCAGAAGAGGAGATACAGACACACAGGTTTATATTCAGGGAGGTATTTATTCAGTACAACCGGACATTGGCTCAGTGCATGCTTGAAAAGATCATGAATACAGATATCAACACGGGTGTTGCCAATAAGGATGCCCTGATGTATTATGCGGTCAATCTGATAAAAAACGGACAGATTAATGATTATACAGGCATCTTTTTTAATATCCACAATTTCAAGTATGTGAATAAGGTTTTTGATTATTCACAGGGAGATGTGATACTTAGAAATTATGCGCAGATGGTGAAGTCATACCTTGACAGCGATGAGGAGATAGCAAGACTTGGAGGAGATAATTTCGTTGTGATCTGCCGTAATGAGAATGTGTCTGATTTTGTAAGCAAGATTAAAGATGTCCATATAAGCCATGAGCACAGATCTGTCAAAAGAGAAATCCAGCTGGGTGTTACAGCGGGTATAGCAGGTCTGGAAGGCGTTGCTAATCCGGGGGAAGTTATGGCCAGAACCAGCATTGCGTATCAGGCTGCCAGAAAAAACGGAGCTGGCTCCATAGTGGTATATACAAAAGAGATTCAGAAGCATCTTATGGATGACCAGGAGATCCTGGCTGCTTTTCCGCAGGCACTTGCTGCGGGTGAGTTTGTAGTATATTATCAGCCCAAGGTGAGGATTGCAGACAAAAGCATATATGGTGCGGAGGCACTTGTACGCTGGGTGAGAGATGGACAGGTGGTCACACCTGCAAGATTTATACCGCAGCTTGAGAGAGAGGGCAGCGTGTGCAGACTTGACTACTATATGCTTGAGCAGGTATGCGGTTTTTTGAAGAGTAGACTGGATAAAGGTCAGAAGATCGTGCCTGTATCAGTCAATTTTTCCAGAAGGCATTTGGAAGAAAGTGATCTGGTAGAACGCATAACCGGTACCATAGACAGATTTGGAATAGATAGAAGTTATATTGAGATAGAGCTCACAGAAAGTGAGGATTATCAGAATTATGAGATTATGTCCAGCGTTATAAGAAGACTCAAGGAACGAGGTATAAGTACATCCATAGATGATTTTGGGACAGGATTTTCTTCACTCAACCTGATTAAAAAGGTTGACCTTGATACCATCAAGATAGACAAATCCCTGATACCTTTTGACGATGTAAACAATAATAAGCACCAGGATATAGTGATGTTTGCAGGTGTAATAGACCTCATAGGCCGGCTCGGGAAAAAGTCAGTTGCGGAGGGCGTTGAGACAAATAAGCAGCTTGAATATCTGAAAAAGCTTGGCTGTGATATAGTACAGGGATATGTGTTTGATAAGCCTCTTCCAAAGGGTGAATTTGAGCAAAGGCTGGAGTCGGGATATAGCCTATGAGAATGAAATTTAACGCTTTATCAAGATAAATTGTTGACATATGTCTAAAATTGAATTATTATTCCGAATACAAAAAGTGGCAATGGAGCCATATGAACTCCATTGCCGCTTTTTGTGTATGTACCCAAAATGAAGGAGGATGATAGTTCTTGCGGCTGTCAAACCTTCAGAGCAGGAGATGCTTTCGCACACATCTCCCGCAATGCAGAAGATGATCGAGAAGGATGCAGAAAGCAGCAGAAAAAGAGCCACTGTTACGTATAGCAGCCTGTGGGTGATATAACGACCATATCCAAGACGATCATGACGAGTGAGGGCTCATATCTCGTGTTCGTCCCGGCACTTGTGATATATCTGATCATAACCGCCATATTCTCATTTGTATTTGAGAAAATAGAGAAGAGATTTTCATTGTATGAGTAAGCGGATAATGCAGTGAGCGGTATGAAATGAAAAGAGGTGGTTATATGTATAATCGGACCTTCCGGAGCTGGAAAATCCACATATCTTAGGTCACTTAACCAGCTGGAAAAGATCACAAGCGGTAAAATATATATACATGGGGACTTGTTTCTTCACCGGGAAAATGATAAAACTGTTGAGAGGATTGATAAAGAAACACAGCAAAAACTGCTGCTTGAGATGGGGTTCGCCAGGGAAGTGGCTGACCGTGTTATATTTATGGCCGATGGGATCATAGTTGAGTATGGAACTCCGGAGCAGCTGTTCGGGGATCCACAGAATGACAGGACAAAAGCTTTTCTCAGTTCAATTCTCAACACATAAGAGAGTGCCTGTATGTTTTTATGCTGTGGCACGGACTAAAAAGAACGAGAGGTTTCACAGATGAAGAGTAGACAGGTAAGGAATTCACTGCTGCTGGTTTTGACAGCTTTTATATGGGGCGTAGCTTTTGTTGCACAGAGACGGGGAGGAGATGCGGTTGGACCGTTCTCTTTCAACGGAATAAGGTCACTGATCGGCGGTGCTGTTCTTATACCGGTCATATTTATAATTGACAGGATAAAACCATCTGATAGGAAACCGTGTAATAGATCAGATAGAAAGAGACTTGTGATTGGCGGTTTATGTTGTGGAACTGTTCTATTCCTGGCAAGCTCTGCACAGCAGCTTGGACTTTATATGGGAACACCAGCGGGCAAAGCGGGATTCCTCACAGCGTGCTACATATTGCTGGTTCCAATCCTGAGTCTGTTTTTGAAGAAGAAGTGTGGCTGGAATATATGGCTTGGAATAGTTATAGCTGTGGTGGGGCTTTATCTGCTTTGTATGAGCGGTTCATTGTCATTTCAGAGCAGTGATCTTATGGTGCTTGTATGTGCATTGCTTTTTGCTGGACATATACTTGTGATAGATCATTTCTCGCCGCTTGTGGATGGGGTCAGAATGTCTTGTATACAGTTCTGGGTATGCGGGATTCTCAGCATATTCCCGGCGTTTTTCTCGGAGATGCATCACAGTGTGGCCGGAATTGCGGCATGGGTTCAGCCTCTCGGTACATTGAGTGCGTGGATTCCGATACTCTATGCAGGAGTGTTGTCATGCGGAGTGGCATATACACTTCAGATAGTTGGACAGAACGGATTAAATCCTACTGTCGCATCCATGATCATGAGTCTTGAGTCGGTATTCTCTGTCATTGCCGGCTGGATCATCCTTGGAGAACGTATGGGGGTAAGACAGCTTGCAGGATGCGGGCTGATATTTGCCGCAATACTTCTGGCACAGATCCCGGTTGGACGAGAAAAGAAAGAGATGGCATGAACGTCTTGAGAGTCGATGATAAAAATACTTTGTTTTCACAAGAAAAAATATGCAGCAGGCGTACATATATTGCTGAAACACTTGAAAAAAATACGAGTTTTTATTTACTTGAAAAAATGGGTTGACAATAAAATACTTCAGTGCTAGTTTATGTAACGAACAAAGAGCAAATGCAAAGAACAGAATACGGTCGTCAAAGATCGCATACTTCAGAGAGCCGCCGGTTGGTGTGAGACGGTGTATGTCCTTGATGATTATCCTCTGCGAGCAGTGCACTGAATTCTCTGGTCATGAGATATCAGGGATACTAGGTGTTACCGGTTTTCTACCGTTACATAGAAGCTTATTTCAATAGACAGTGAGTAGTGGTCAGGCGAGATGAGATCAGAGAGGTCATCTTTTTACGATGGCAAATAAAGTGGTAACGCGGAAGTATACAGGCTTTCGTCTTTATGAGATTGCATAGAGACGAAAGCCTTTTTTAATTTACTCTTTGAAAAAAATGAGATATCGCCATAAGGCGTGAGAAAGGAGAAAGATATGAATAGTTTAGTAATCATTCTTATCGCAGTAGTAGTTTTAGGTGCTGGCTATCTTGGCTATGGAAGATGGCTTGCAAAGAAGTGGGGCGTAGATCCAAATGCAAAGACCCCGGCAGTTGCAAACGAGGATGGAAAGGATTATGTTCCATCATCAAAGCTTACAGTATTTGCACATCAGTTCTCATCTATAGCAGGTGCCGGTCCTGTTCAGGGACCTATCATCGCAGCTATGTTCGGATGGGTTCCAGTTTTACTCTGGCTGCTTGTCGGAGGCGTATTCTTCGGTGCAGTTCAGGATTTTGGTGCACTTTACGCGTCAGTTAAAAATGGTGGTAAGTCGATAGGACTTGTCATCGAGAAGTACATAGGCAAGGCTGGAAGAAGATTCTTCTCACTGTTCTGCTGGCTCTTTACACTTCTAGTTATAGCAGCATTTACATCGATGGTTTCATCGACATTTAACGGTTTCACAGCAGGAGCTGATGGAGCTATGACAAAGAACTTCAATGGCGCTGCAGCGGCAACAGTTTCAATGTTGTTCATAGTAGTAGCCATGGTATTCGGTGTGGTTATGAAGACATGCAAGAATATGAAGGAGTGGCTCAAAGCTATAGTAGCCATCGTCCTCATCGTTGCAATGTTTGCAGTTGGTATGAAGCTTCCTTGGTACTTAAATGGAGACCAGTGGAATTACGTCATCATGGCATACCTCTTCCTCGCATCAGTACTTCCAATGTGGTTACTTATGCAGCCAAGAGATTACATGACAACATTCATGCTGGTGGGCATGCTGATCGGTGCATTTGTTGGTGTCCTGGTCGGACATCCGGACATGAACCTGAATGCTTTCAACGGTTTCACAGTTGTATCATCAACAGGAGCTAAGAGTTATCTGTTCCCAACACTGTTTGTAACGATCGCCTGTGGTGCTGTTTCCGGTTTCCACAGCCTTGTATCATCGGGAACATCATCAAAGACAGTAAAGAATGAAAAAGATATGCTTTTTGTAGGTTACGGTGCAATGATACTTGAGACACTCCTCGGAGTTATCTCACTTATAGTAGTTGGTGCGGTAGCAGTTGGCGGCAAGGCTCCAGAGGGGCTTACACCTTTCCAGATCTTCTCACAGGGTATCGCAGGATTCCTCGAGAAGTTCGGACTTCCAAACTCAGTTGCAAATGTATTCATGACCATGTGTGTATCAGCACTTGCCCTTACATCACTTGATTCAGTTGCACGTATCGGACGTATGTCATTCCAGGAGCTCTTCATGGGAGACACAACAGATACATCCAAGATGCCTGTATGGCAGAAGATACTTACAAACAAGTATTTTGCAACAGTTATAACACTGTTCTTTGGTTATCTTCTCTGCAAGGGTGGATATTCAAATGTATGGCCACTTTTCGGATCAGCAAACCAGATGCTTGCAGCCCTTGTACTTATAGGCGTAGCAGTATTCCTCAAGGCAACAAACAGAAAGCACGCAATGCTCTACCCACCTATGCTGATAATGCTTGCTGTTACATTTACAGCTATCGTGCTCAATGTAATAGGCAATATTCAGAAGTTCCAGGCTGGAACAGCAACATTCCTTGTAGAGGGACTTCAGCTTATAGTAGCAGTATTCCTTATCGTGCTTGGTATCATAGTTGCAATTACATGTATCAAGAAGCTCGTTCTTATGAAGAAGGAGAATGCTGAGAAGGCAGAGGCTTAAATGATGAGTGGGGAATTCCCCGTAAAGATTTTAAACATAATATTTACAAAAAATCAGGCAGTTGGCGGAATGCCAATTGTCTGATTTTTTATGTTTACATGGCATGGCTGTAACCAACATTAAGGATTGACAGGCTGAAGTCTTTGAAGGAAAATAATAGGGAAAATGAGGGATGCCATCATCTATAAGATTTTGGGACATATGGAATAGCGGAGGAAAATACAGACATGATACAGGATATAGAGCCACAAAGGTTTAATAATCAATATAGTAACAGGAGAGAACCAGAGGATCAGGATATGGTTCTCTCTTTTTCTGAGAAAATGATATTTGCGAAAGTGATGGATTATGAGAACCTGCTTGGGTTTATGACGTATGGAGAACTGCAGAAAATAATCGGATGCGATAGGAAAATAGGGGATCTGGTTTATCTCTTTTCAATAGATGATACTGCGTATTTTCTGTGGAATGGAGATAACCGACTGACAGCTCCGGGATATGATTACCGAAGCATGTATAAGACAAGGGCGTGCCATCCAAAGACTGCGGTGCTTGCGGCGGCTACCGGCTGGCATCTGTCGCTGTGGTACAGAACCAACAGGTTCTGCGGCGCCTGCGGAGGAAGAACTGTACATGATGAAAAAGAGAGAATGCTCAGGTGCCCGTCCTGCGGCAGGCTGATATTCCCAACCATAGCCCCGGCGGTTATCGTGGGTGTGATCGACGGCGACAGGATCATACTTACCACATATGCGGGCAGGGAGTACAAGAGATATGCACTGATAGCAGGATTTACAGAGATAGGGGAGAGTGCCGAGCAGACCGTCAGACGAGAAGTCATGGAGGAGGTCGGCATCAGCGTTAAGAATATCACTTATTATAAGTCACAGCCATGGGGCTATGACAGCAATCTTCTCATGGGTTATTTCTGTCAGGCGGACATACCGGAGGGTGGTGATGGGCACCTGACCATAGACAGACAGGAGCTTGCAACCGGAGAGTGGGTGAACCGTGATGATATTCCAGACTATCCGGAGCACCTGAGTCTCACACATGAGATGATGGTATACTTTAAAGAGCACGGACAGGAAGTGTTTAAGTGACAAGTAGAGCTAAGATGTAATATCCATTGAATATCCGGACGGGTGGTCATTGTCGTTTTCAAGTTACACACGGAGTTAAGATCGCTGTTTATTGCAGGGCTCACTACAAATACCCTACGGGCAGCAAAAAGATTATTTAAGTTTTAAACGGTTGTGTAAATGTATGGAGTTATTGTATTATAGACAAATCGAGGATATGGATACTTGAGAAAAATATGGGAGAATGTTTCTTTATATAATAAGACATTAAAAAAGGGCTTATATCGAGAAAAAAGGGGTAAATGGAATATGAAAAAGACAGGAATTGTGATATGTGTGCTTGCGGCACTGGTGGGACTTGCGGGATGTTCATCAGTGGTAAGCAGTGATAAAACAGATAGAACCAAATCGGGTATAGAGAGTCAAGGAAAGTTCAAGGTCAATACACCGGATGAGGAGTGGTTCAAGGAGACTGCCCTAGATGTGGCGGCTTCGGTGAACGAACTTGCAAATGATGAAGCTTATATAAAGATAATGGGCGGAAGTGACGAGGTTGCTGAAGTCGCAAGTGACTGGGGTGATAATATAGCCGACATAAGTGGCAAGATTGCAGTTGTGAGAATCTCGGATAAAGCAGCAAAATTCATTATGGGGCAGACTGATGGTGAAACGTCCCTGTCCGATACGGCCAGAGACCGTGTTGAAAAAAATGCGTGCTTGGCATTTGGAAATTATGTGACCGCCAGCGCTGGGGGAGCGAGTGCATTGGCGGCCTCATCAATACTTAGGTATGATCAGGCGTATGTAGTAAGTGAACCGGTGCTGGATCAGGTGTGGGTGATCCCAGCTGGGGAGGAATGTGCACTGTGGATAGCCTATAGTAACTGTGGTGACGGAATAGTGAGCGTGAGTGGAAGTTACATGGCACTCCCTGATGGTCAGACTGTGGAGGAGGCTGCGGATTCACTGTTCAGCACGTGGGGGTTAGAAGTAGAGGTGCACGAGTGGTAAAGTCACTTTGATATATGTGTTTTAAATAAACGGCGGAGTGCTCCGGCATTTGCAATAAAATATGATAAAAATAATAAGCAGCAATACGGAGGAAAATAAAATGAAACTGAAAAAGATAAAAAGATTGGCTGCAGCGGGGGTAGTCATGCTGATGACGCTCTCCCTTGCCGGGTGTGGAGCGGGCAGCAGATCCGTGAAGCTTGGTGCAGCGGGAGTTGGCGGTGGGTATTATGCCTTCTCAAATGCATTTGCACAGATGGCAGTGGCAGCGGACGAAGATCTTGAATTTGAAGTAAAGGCGACTGCGGGATCTACAGCGAATATAAGACTCCTGTCAGATGGGTATATTGATATGGCTATAGCACAGGCAGATCTGGTGGATGCAGCCTACAATGGAACAGGGGTCACAGATAAGAAGCGGTATCGTGGTTACTCGGCGGTTGCCAGTCTGTACACTGAGGCGTGTCAGATCGTGGTGAGGGCTGACTCAGGCATAGACAGCCTGGATGATCTTCAGGGCAAGAAAGTTTCCGTTGGCGAGGAAGAATCAGGAACCCAGAGAAACGCAGAGCAGATACTTAAGATGACAGGTCTTGTGGAATCCCTTGTAGACACAGTAAATCTCGATTATGTGGATGCGGCAAATGAACTCAAATCAGGCCAGATAGATGCATTCTTCTGTACAGCAGGTATACAGACTTCGGTGATCGAGGAGCTGTCTAAAGAGTGCGATGTGAAGCTTATCGGAATAGATGATAAGTGCAGGGACAGACTAAAATCCGTGTATGGCTTCTATACGGATTACACCATACCGGCGGGAACATACGAAGGCCAGGATCAGGACGTTGAGACTCTTGGGGTCAGAGCGGTGCTTCTTGCAAGAGATGATATGGATGAGGAAATAGTGGAGGAGCTCACAGGACTTCTCTTTGAACATTCGCAGGATATACAGTATTCCATAGCACTCACTTTCCAGATCGATGAGAGTGAGGCAGTGAAGAACGTGACCATTCCATTTCATAATGGTGCGAAAGCTTATTATCAGAAAAAAGGAATAGAGATCCCGGCTGAACAGTAGTTGTCAGCTGATGATAATAAATATACTGAATGCGGAAAAGAATATATGCAGATGATATTGGGTGAATGTGTATCTGATCACGGATGTTTGCATGTGTATATAATATAGATAAGAGAGGTCTTACATGGAGATACAGATAGATATGTATCAGACACTGGCGGTGTCAGTTCTGGTACTTATATTGGGACAGTTTTTGAAGAAAAGAATTAATTTCCTGGAGAAATTCTGCATACCGGCGCCGGTCATAGGAGGTCTGCTTTTCGCAGTCCTGACCTGTGTGTGTTACAGTCTTGGCATAGCAGAATTTACATTTGACGATACGCTGAGAGAGGTGTGCATGGTATTCTTCTTCACATCCGTTGGATTCCAGGCGAATCTTAAGGTTTTAAAGAGCGGAGGAAAGTCGTTGTTCATATTTCTTGGACTGGTTGTGGTGCTTATAGTGTCCCAGAATTTTTTGGCACTCGGGGTGAGTAAGCTGCTGCATCTTGATCCGCTTGTTGGACTCTGCACGGGATCTATACCTATGGTAGGTGGTCATGGAACTGCAGGAGCGTTTGGCCCGGTGCTGGAGGATTTTGATGTCAAGGGGGCAACAACTATATGCACGGCTGCGGCAACATTTGGACTTATCGCAGGAAGTCTTATAGGTGGCCCTATTGGCAAGAGACTCATAGACAGGAAGAAGCTTCTGGACACTGCAGTTGCCGAGGACGACAGTATACTGGTTGAGGATGAGAAGAAACATGAGCGTCATACCAATATGTATGCGGCAGCAGTGTTCCAGCTCATCATAGCAGTAGGAATAGGAACCATCATATCGGAACTTCTCACAAAGACAGGACTTACATTTCCTATATATATAGGTGCGATGATCGCGGCTGCGGTCATCAGAAATATAGGAGAGTATTCCGGTAAGTTTGATATATACATGGGTGAGATCAACAACCTTGGTGGTATCTGCCTGTCACTGTTCCTTGGAATGGCGATGATCACACTGAAACTGTGGCAGCTTGCGGAGCTTGCACTTCCACTTATAATATTGCTCTCAGCGCAGCTTATACTCATGATGCTGTTCACATATTTTGTTGTGTTCAACGTGATGGGCAGGGATTACGATGCGGCGGTTCTGTCCGCCGGAACATGCGGATTCGGTATGGGAGCAACGCCAAATGCCATGGCGAACATGCAGGCTATATGCGACCGCTATGTTCCTTCGGTCAAGGCATATCTGATAATACCGCTTATAGGAAGTTTATTTGCTGACTTCCTGAACAGCCTGGTAATTACATTTTTCATAAATATACTTTAGGGGGTATAACCAACTATGAGAGAAAAAAATAAAGAACAGCATAAAGAGCATCACAGATTCAACATGTCATTTGACAATCTGGCTATTCCTGAAGTGAACACAAAGAGCCATGATGACAATGAGGATAATGTGGGTGAGGATGACTCGTCTGTGACATATGACACGGTGGCAATCCCGGAGATCCACATAAGGAAAAAGAAAGACAAATAGTGATTAAAATCGTCCGGTTGTGTTAGAATACAGTCGGGCGATTTTGTATTAAGATTATTTTATTATTGACAGGTTAATCGATATTGCTGCGAAATTGACTTGTTATTGGATATATGGGGGTTGTATATGGGTGACAGCAAGGTGAAAAATGAGAATATGATTTTGGATTTTACTCACGTATATCGCGATGAGGATATAAAAGATATAGATAGATTCAGATACATAGATTGCTCTGATATACAAGAGACAGATATGTATTGTTCTAAAAATGCGTATGAAAAAATATGGGGCAGGATAGAGCCGTACGGAATCCAGGGTATACATTATATCGATTCGGGAAATTATCATTATATAACGAAGATTATAACAGATCATATAACCGAACCGTTTGGGCTGGTTATGTATGATCATCATACAGACATGCAGATACCTATGGTTCCAGAAATGATGAGCTGCGGAGACTGGGCGGGACAGACTCTTATACAGAATGAAAATCTAAGACAGCTGGTGATTGTAGGTCCGCCGGAGTCAGATATAGAGCAGACTTTGGAAAGCTATAAAGGTTCAAAGGGGAGACAAGAAAATGTGGAAAGCTATAAATGTGGGTATAATGTACAAGAAGCTGAGTACGATGATTCGTATGATATTTCCCGGGATATCTCAAGCGGAAGACTGTTGATATTTTCTGCCGAAGACATACATGGTGGTCTGCTTGAGAATAAGCTGAAACTTATCAGAACAGATCTGCCTCTGTACATATCTATAGACAAAGACGTCCTCGGAACAGAGGATTGTGAGACAAATTGGAGTCAGGGGGATATGTCAATCGATGGACTTGAACGCTTGCTCGGTGTCTTTCTTGGCGGTCAGGGTGAAGAAAGAAATTCTGACGCTTGTCGTAATGATGAAAGATATGCCTGTGATATAAGAAACTCAAGAATATTGGGGGTTGATATATGCGGAGAGATTCAGACGGATATTCCGGTTCCGGAGTATCTTGAGGCGGAGGAGAAGAATGAGAAGGTCAATATTGAACTCTTCCGTTTTATATCGGAGCATGTGAAAAAATTCAGATAGTATTAGATGTAACAGTTGTATACAATTATGAGTTCGATTAGAAAAATGTAGGAATCGAAAAATCAACAACGAGAAAGTTAGAAAGCGTAAGGTGAAAATATGGAGGAGATCCAGAACCAGCTGTTTGAACTACAGGATATGGCATACAGAGATTTTCACAGCAGGCTTATGCCAGACATCGACAAGGAGACGGTCATAGGTATAAGAGTTCCAATGCTCAGAAAATATGCAAAGAGTATAATAGGAACAGAAATGGCAGAAAAGTTTATAAAAGAACTTCCACACCGTTATTATGAGGAGAACAATCTCCATATGATGCTCATAACCGGGATAAGGGATTATGACAGATGTATCTCGGAGATAGAAAGATTCCTTCCTTATATAGACAACTGGGCGACCTGTGATTTCCCTGCGCCGAAGTGTTTTGAAAATCACAAGGAAGAATTGCTGCCGGTCATCAAGGGATGGATTGCCTCAGGCGAGACCTATACTATACGGTATGGAATAGGAATGCTCATGAGGCTTTATCTCGATGAGGACTTTGATCCTGAGTATGTGCGGCTTGTGGCAGGAGTCAAGTCCGATGGGTATTATGTCAACATGATGATTGCATGGTACATGGCGACAGCACTGGCAAAGCAGTGGGATACGGTAATTCCATATATAGAAGAGCATCGCATGTCCGACTGGGTTCACCGAAAGACGATACAGAAGGCGGTGGAGAGTTACCGCATAACGGACGAGCAGAAGAGATATCTTAAGGGATACAGATAATTACATAATCGCAACACAAGAAAGGGAAAATACACATGACAACAAGAGAGGAAGTTCTGGCATATGGTCTCTCATTTCCGGACACTTACCAGGAGGCTCCATTTCACGATCAGAACTGGCAGCTTGTGAGAGTCAAGGGAAGTAAGAAAGCATTTCTATGGACTTATGAGAGGAATGGATATATCAATCTGAACGTTAAAGCTGATTCAGAGTCGCTGGATTTCTGGAGGCAGGCATTTGAATCAGTTATACCTGGATGGCACCAGAACAAGGAGCACTGGAATACTATCATACTTGATGGAAGTGTGCCTGATGATGCGGTGAAGCAGATGATAGCGGAGAGCTATGACATAGTTACATACAGCCCTACAAAGAGGATCTATGATGCGGTGAAGAAGATACCGAAGGGGTGTGTTGCAACCTATGGCCAGGTAGCTGAGCTGGCAGGGGATAGAAAGATGGCGAGGGCGGTCGGAAATGCGCTCCACAAGAATCCAGATCCTGATAACATACCGTGCTACCGCGTGGTGAATTCCAAGGGAGAGCTGGCTGGTGCGTTTGCATTCGGCGGGGCAGATGTCCAGGCAGAACGGCTCAGAGCGGACGGCATAGAGGTCGAGAATGGCCGTGTTGATCTAAAAAGATATGGAATAAAAATTTGAGATGGCAGGAATACAGACAGGAAGGCAATACAAAAATATGACAACCGATAACACAAAGACAAACGAAAATCAGAATAACCCTCTTGGATATGAGAATGAGGCGCATCTGCTCACAAGATTTGCCATACCATGTATCATATCCATGCTGGTGACCGCGCTTTACAATATAGTTGACCAGATATTTATAGGACACGGAGTAGGAATGCTGGGAAATGCTGCGACAAATATAGCATTTCCTCTGTCCACGGCGTGTACCGCCATATCGCTTCTTCTTGGAATAGGAAGTGCTACCAGCTTTTCACTGAAGCTCGGTGCGGGGGATGAGAAGAGGTCTGCGGAGGCGGCGGGAAATGGAATCTGTCTCATGGCGATATTCGGTGTGGCACTCTTTCTGGTGACAAGCATTTTTCTGACACCGATGCTTAAGGCATTTGGCGCAACGGACAAAGTCCTGCCATTTGCGCAGGAGTATACAAGGATCACGGCGATAGGTTTTCCGTTCCTGATAGCGAATACCGGAATGAGCAAGCTCATCATGGCGGATGGAAGTCCGAGATATTCTATGATATCCATGCTGACAGGAGCCATCATCAATACCATACTCGATCCAATACTGATATTTGGATTTGATATGGGTATGCGCGGTGCGGCTTTGGCCACCATCACAGGACAGATCATATCATTTGCCATAAGTCTCAGATATATGTTCCATTTCAAGACAATAAATCTTACCAGAGAAAGTTTTGTTATGCGAGGAGAGACCTGCGGCAATATATTCAGATTCGGTGCGTCGGCGTGTTTCAATCAGATAGCCATGGCGATAGTCCAGGTGGTCATGAACAATACTCTGTCAAGATACGGAGCACAGTCGGTGTATGGAGGAGACATACCTATTGCGTGTTCAGGAATAATAAGCAAGGTCAACATGATATTTATGGCTATAGTCATAGGAATATCACAGGGAACCCAGCCAATCATAGGCTTCAATTATGGCGCAGGAAAATACAGGAGGGTGAGAAAGACTTATCTTCTGGCGCTTGCAGCAGCATCAGCTCTGTCGGTTGTGGCATTTGTGGCATTCCAGTTGTTCCCAAGACAGATCATCAGCGCATTTGGAGAGGGAAGCGAACTGTACTTCCAGTTTTCCGAGAGATATTTCAGGATATACATGTTCCTGACCATCGTAAATGGAATCCAGCCGGTGACTTCAAATTTCTTTAACTCCATAGGCAAGGCAAAACTTGGTGTGTTCATGTCACTCACAAGGCAGATACTCTTTCTGCTGCCGCTCATCATCATATTCCCTATATTCATGGGAATTGATGGTGTCATGTATGCGGGACCAATAGCGGATGGAATAACTGCGATTGTCTGCGGTGTGTTTACGGTGAGGGAACTTAAGGAACTGACTTCTATAGACAGAGATGCAAATGAAAAAATCGTAAAAATATAGACGATAATCAGGATCTATATATTGCGCATAGAACTCATCGTGTTATAATTGAGAAAAAATATCAATAAACATAAATAGACGGCATTCGACAGACGATTTTGTGGCATTGAAAGACTGCGGGGATGAATCTGGACGAATGATGAAAGAAGGATAATCAATTATGACACTGAGAGATTTGAAGGTGGGACAGAGCGCCAGAATAAAGACCGTTGGCGGTGAAGGAGAGCTAAGACAGCATTTCCTTGACATGGGTGTTATCCCCGGTGCGGAGCTCACCCTTGTGAAGCTTGCTCCTATGGGCGATCCTATGGAGTTTCAGATCCATGGATATGAACTTACACTCAGACTGGCAGATGCAGAGCAGATAGATGCAGAGCAGATAGAGACAAGATCCAGAGCTCATACCAGGGTTGAGACCATAGAGGAGAAGGCGCATCCCGGACTTGGCGAGGAAGGAAAATATCACGTCAAAGGGGACGGTGATCCGCTTCCGGAAGGAACAAGACTTACATTTGCTCTGGTTGGCAATCAGAACTGTGGAAAGACGACTCTGTTCAATCAGCTTACCGGATCAAATCAGCATATAGGCAATTTCCCCGGAGTAACTGTCGACAGAAAAGATGGTCCGATAAGGGGCAGGGAGAATACCTCCGTGACGGATCTGCCTGGAATATATTCGATGTCTCCTTATAGCAGCGAGGAGATCGTGTCCAGAAACTTCGTGCTTGATGATCACCCAAAGGCTATCATCAATATAGTTGATGCTACTAATATAGAGCGAAATATGTATCTCACAATGCAGCTTCTCGAGATGGAGATACCGGTTGTCGTTGCACTCAACATGATGGATGAGGTGACAGGCAATTCAGGCTCCATAGATGTAAATGGGATGGAGGCCATGCTTGGAACCCCGGTTGTACCCATATCTGCGGCAAAGAACGAGGGTGTGGATGAGCTTGTAAGACACGCCATACATATAGCCAAGTATCAGGAAAAGCCTGGAAGACAGGACTTCTGTGATGAGAATGAGTTTGGCGGAGCTGTTCACAGGTGTATACATGCGGTGGCGCATCTTATAGAGGATCATGTAAAGGCGGCAGATCTGCCGCTTAGATTCGCTGCGACCAAGATCATAGAGGGAGATCATCTCATACTTGAAAGGCTTGGACTTGATGAGAACGAGAAAGAGACGATAGAACATCTTATAATCCAGATGGAAAAAGAGCGAGGACTTGACAGAAGTGCAGCCATAGCTGATATGAGATTTAATTTCATAGAAAAGGTATGTGAAAACTGCGTAGTTAAGCCAAAGGAGAGCAAGGAGAGGATCAGAAGCGAGAAGATAGATCGCATTCTTACGGGTAAGTATACCGCAATCCCATGTTTTATAGGTATCATGCTGGCGGTGTTCTATCTGACATTTAACGTGATCGGAGCAGGACTTCAGAAACTTCTGGAGATGGGGATAGATGCACTCACGGTTCAGGTCGGAAAGCTTCTCACCGCAGCAAATGTAAATGTGGTGGTCAAGAGCCTGGTTATGGATGGAATATTTGCAGGAGTGGGGAGTGTGCTCAGCTTCCTCCCAATAATTGTTACCCTGTTCTTCTTTCTGTCACTTATGGAGGACAGTGGATACATTGCAAGAGTCGCGTTTGTCATGGATAAGATGCTAAGGAAGATTGGACTTTCCGGCAAGAGCATAGTTCCGATGCTGATAGGCTTTGGCTGTACGGTTCCGGCCGTTATGGCAACCAGGACACTCCCGAGTGAGAGAGACCGAAAGATGACTATTCTGCTCACTCCATACATGAGCTGTTCGGCTAAGCTTCCTATATATGCGTTCTTTGTAAGTGCATTCTTCCCTGGAAAGGGCGGTCTTATTATGGCAGGGCTTTATTTCCTTGGAATTGCGATAGGTATAATCGTAGCTATGGTTTACCGGAGCACATTGTTTAAGGGCAATGCGGTTCCTTTTGTCATGGAGCTTCCAAATTACAGACTTCCGGGTGCGAAGAACGTAGGCCAGCTCCTGTGGGAGAAGGCAAAGGACTTTCTTCAGAAGGCGTTCACAGTTATATTCCTTGCAACTATATGTATCTGGTTCCTTCAGAGCTTTGATATGCACCTCAATATGGTGAAAGACTCGCAGGACAGCATACTTGCTGCGATAGCCGGACTTTTGGCACCGATATTTAAGCCACTTGGACTTGGTGACTGGAGAATATGTACGTCGCTCATAAGCGGTATCATGGCGAAGGAGAGCGTGGTATCCACACTCGAGATTCTGTTTAACGGATCAGTGACCGCAGCCATCACAACCAGGGCTGCCGCATCGCTGCTTGTATTCAGTCTGCTTTACTCGCCTTGTATAGCAGCCATCGCCTCAATCAAGAGAGAGATGGGGCATCGCTGGGCTGTCATGGTAGTGATCTGGCAGTGTGTTGTGGCATGGCTTGCAGCATTTGTGGTGTATATGATAGGTGGAATCCTGTGATAAAAGCATGGAGTATGGGGTGATACATTCTGGAATACGTTTGGTATTAGTGTATTATCACACCAGTTTCTTCTCCGTCCACTTTCCGCTTCGCCAGCGCAGGACCATACCCACTGCGCGCACACATTCGTCACAGGCAAGGCCTATGTAGGCGCCGATTGCAAGGAGCCCAAAGTGCAGGCCGAACATCCATGTACCGCCGACAGCACACACGTACATAAAGACCGCTGCTATGACAGCCGGGAATACCGCATCTCCGCTGGTTTTCAGAGCCTGGCCGTATACAAGGTTTGTAACTCTGCCGACCTCGAGGATGATGTCAATTGCAAGAAGCTTTGTGACAATATGAACCATGTCCGGGTTGTAGGTGAACAGTCTCATGGTCCATGGGGCTGTGACAGCAAATAAAGTTTCAAGACAGGTCGCCACGATCACACCGATGATGGCGGCCTTTTTGGTATCTCTTTTACATGCATCTATATCGCCGGAACCGATATGCCATCCGGTCATGATGGCATTTGCCTGGGCGAGCGCTGAGCCGACGCAGTAGGAGAAGTTGCTTATCTGGACTGCGTAGGATCGTGCCGTGACATTTATTCCGTCAGTATCCATCTGGTTCAGGAACTTGACCACCAGCATCATGGCGACATTGTACAGAACGGATTCGAATGCAGATGGCAGTCCGACTCTGATGATCTGTGAAAGGACAGTTCTGTTAGAAAGCCTTTCGGGATTTTTTCCTGCTTTTACAAGGGTGCAGGAGAAAAAGATAACAATTGCAAGGTTGATAACCTTGGATATGACTGTTGCTGTAGCGACACCCTGCACCCCTTTATGCAGAGCAAAGAGAAATACTGCATTTAAAGCGAAGTTTACAAGGTTGCCTATTATGGTAGCTATGAGAGGCTGCTTAGTATGTCCAAATGCTCTGAGGTAGCTTGCAAATATTGGGATCAGTGCGTTCAGAAAGCACCCTCCGCCTACGATCTCGAGATAGC
This sequence comes from Clostridiales bacterium, assembly GCA_029338615.1. GTDB lineage: Bacteria > Bacillota > Clostridia > Lachnospirales > Lachnospiraceae > Coprococcus. Next base: position 16,043 of record JAQYAS010000041.1, on the reverse strand, counting down.
TCATGGCAGGTTCCCTGAGGTTCCCGGCTATTCCGATCAAGTCAAGAATGTCGCCGGAGAAGACGAACAGGAATACGGACATTCCCACACCTATGACTGAATTAAATATAAGGCCAAGCTGACGAGCCTGATAGGCGATGCCAGACCTGCCTGCACCTATGTTCTGAGTCATGACAGTCATCATTCCTGATGATATGATGGAGAACATGATGATAAACATGCCTATGTAGCTGTTGGCGGTTCCGACAGCACCCACGGCATAGTCGCCCACTGATGAGAGCATAAGTGTGTCAACCATGCCAGACAGCATATAGAATAGTGTTTCAAAACATATAGGTATAAAAAGCGCGGATAATTTCTTCATATAATCAGTACTCCTTTGGTGATGGGTATAAAATCATGAGTTATAACTAAATTGTATAATATCGCATTGATACCGCATGAATCTTGTACTATTTCAATTAAAAGTTGCACATATTCTACATATGAGTTAATATGACGAAGTTGCATGATATAAAAAGCAACGCAATATATAATAAATCAATATCAGGGGATAACAATGTACGCAGAATTAAAGGAAAATCATCCGCACGGAACAAGAGAATATCCGTTTTGTGAGTATCACATGCGATACTCGCCTCATGCATTTCAGATCCCGGTCCATTGGCATGATGAGGTGGAGATAATATATGTGAGGAAAGGTCCGCTTACGGTGGAGATTGATGGACAGAAGTTTACAGGGGAAGACGGCTCAGCGTTTATTGTAAGTCCAGGAGTGTTGCACATGATGAGTGCTCCGGACACTCCTGTGGACTATTTTACATTTATATTTCCTCTGGAATTTATATCATTTCAGACCAAGGATGCATTGGAGGATGAAGTGTTTTTTCCACTCAGGAATCACACCCGGGGATTCAGACCAGAAGTGGCGGATCGGAATCTGCTTGGGCAACTCATACCTATCCTTGATGAACTGGCGGAGGAGAATGGTAAAAATGGCACACACAGACAGATACAGGTAAGGATCCGGCTTTTACAGATGATGGATCTTCTTGTGGAATATGATCAGCTTGAAGAACTGACAAGGAATGCATCGGGTGAACTGGAAAAGGAGATACTTCTGTATATACAGGATAATTATCATGAGCATATAGGACTTGCTGAACTTTCCAAACATTTTCATCTGTCAGGAAAATACATGTCCAGGCTTTTTTGCAATCGATTTCATATGACCCTCACCCAGTATGTGAACTATGTGAGACTGAGATATGCAAGGCATCTCCTTGAGTCCACAGATCTGCCGGTAACTGAGGTTGCTATGAAATCAGGGTATCAAAACGTAAGCTATTTCATTAGAAAATTTTCTGAGACGGTGGGGGCGCCGCCACTCAGATATAGGAATGGTAAGGTGGGGAAAGAACAAAAATTCTAAATAAAAAATTCAAAAAGTGATGTCTGTTGACGAACAGAGAGGATAAACTTATAATTATGGTATTAATGTTATCACTGTAGATAACGATAAAACACTTTATTCAATAACAATCTGAGGAGATCGTGAATGAGAATCAGACAATTTAGAGATGATCACTGGGACAGGCTTCCGACAATAAGACTTCAAAAGGCCGTTCTGGAAAATTTTAAGAGCGTGGAGCATGGAGAGATAGTGTTTGCCTGTGGCAAAAAATTTGTCCCATATGGAACGGAATCGGATATACTGGGACTTTATGGACAGAATGGCTCCGGAAAAACCAGTTTTATAGAGGCTCTGGCAATACTCAAACTGCTTATGATGGGGGCTGAGGTGCCTGGTATATATGCGGAATGTGTTGCAAAGGGACAGGAGAAATCGAGACTTGAATTTACATTTGATCTGCAATATCCGGATGGCCGGATAAGAAAGGCTGTGTATGAATTCTGTGTTTCGGCGGTGGAAAATGAACAGTCGGGTGGCTTTGGACAATATGGAACGGAGGAGAATGGGAATGCGCCTCACTCCAAATACAGAGTAAAGATCAACAATGAAAAACTGTGCATGGCTGGGGACTTTGATGGAAGAAAACTCATACTTCAGTCAGTGATCGACACATGTGGATCAGAGCTGCCTTTTGGCCCTGCATCGAAACAGAAGTATTTTGTGGCCGGCAGCAAGAAATACATGGATGAACTGAATATACTGCGCAGACTGGCAGAGGAAAAATCTACATCCTTTATTTTTTCTCTTGGAACGGCGCACGTGTTTGATGAATGTGGTATTTACTCAGAATTCTACCAGGTTGTATTGGAACTGGCATATTACAGTCAGTTGTATTTTCATGTAGTAGATACCAAATCAACAGGATATATAAGACTTAACTATGGACTGCCATTGTACACACAGAGTGGAAGATATCTGCTCAAGACAGACATGCCCAATATCATGCCAGAGATCGTGTTCAATGAACTCAAGTCTCAGTTTGCAAATATAAATATTGTGCTCAGTCAGATCGTCCCGGGGCTTAATGTAAATATGCATGAACTGTCACCGGCCATGATGAAGGATGGAAGTGTGGGGCATGTTGTGGAGATTGTATCCAGCAGGAACGAATCGGATATGAGCAATGCGCACAATACTGGGATGGCGCCGGATGGCAGATTCGAGATGCCGTTCAGGTACGAGTCTGATGGAATCAGAAAGATAGTTTCGGTGCTGAGTCTGATAATAGATGCGTATAATGAACAGTCGTGTACCATAGCAATAGACGAGCTGGATGCGGGAGTGTTTGAATATCTGCTGGGAGAGGTTATTCAGACGTTCCAGGAGTCCGGTAAGGGGCAGCTTATATTTACATCTCACAATCTGAGACCGCTTGAAGTTATAAATAAAGATTTTATATGTTTTACAACAACCAATCCGGATAACAGATATATTCGGATGAAAGGGATTGGCAATACCAACAATCTCAGAAGCACATATTTCAGGGAGATACTTGTAGGGGAACAGGATGAGGAGCTGTACAAAAACACCAAGAAATATAAGGTCGTGTCAGCGTTTAGAAAGGCGGGGATAGACAATGGGGAAACGACCTAAGAAAAAGATAGTTCTGTTTCTGGTTGAGGGAATGTCAGACAAGAATGCCCTGGAAATACCATTTGGACAGCTGCTGGAGGATATTGATCCGGATATACTGTTGGAATTTGCCATGGTCATGAAGGATGACGGAACTGCAGGGGGAGACATTACATCGAAGAACGGAATATATCCGGATAATATAGAGTATTTTATAGATGAAATAATGGTAAGTCCGTTTCTGAAGCAGACGGGATTATATCCCAAGGATATCATGGAGATAGTACATTTTGTCGACACTGACGGTGTGTATATTGATGATGATCTGGTCGCTTCAAGTGGTGACGCCGGGGACGATCCCATATATTATCCGGATCTGATAGTTACAGGAAATCCGGCACATGTAGTTGAGAGAAACCACAGAAAAAGTGAGAATCTGGATGTGCTCACATCTCTGTCATACATCAAAATAGGAAGTAAGAAGATCAGATATTCAACGTATTATTTTTCATGTAATCTGGATCATTTTCTTCATGGAGATGCGAATTTTAATGATCATGATAAGACCAGAAAGGCTCTGGAATTCTCCTTGGCACATGAAAATTCGGGATCACTTGAGGAGTTCTTCAGGGAAAATGAAACAGATACCATGGATATGACATATGACGAGTCGTGGGAATTCATCAGGACAGGTGAGAATTCACTTAAGCGCCACACAAATGTGAATCTGTTGATAAAGAGACTTATGGATATGGCAAGAGATAAGAAATAACAGAGCCAGAGAGTATAGGAGATACATATGAGCAAGAAGAAACAGGATACAGGGGCGTATACCCGTCCTACAAAGGGATTTAGCAAAAAGACAAATATGATAGTGGGTATAGCTTTTATCATATTTGTGTTTGTATGCTGCATAGTAAGGATATTTGTGTAGATTGTGTAAGGTTTTTGCAAAGGAAAATAGCGGGAGTTGATTTTTATAATCTTCATGATATACTTTGCTTAGTTAAATGTAGGTGATCAAGGAGGAGAAACCTGTGTTTGGGAGCAAGTCAGGCAAAAAAGTTGGACTGAAAATAATAATAGTTGGCTGTGGTAAAGTTGGTGTAGCCATCCTGAAACAGCTTGCTAATGAAGGACATGACATTACGATCATAGACAAAGATCCACAGAAGGTGGCAACATATTCCAATCAGTATGATGTGATGGGAATAGTAGGCAATGGCGCAAACCACAGTGTACAATTGGATGCAGGTATACAGAATGCAGATCTTATTGCGGCGGTTACATCATCAGATGAACTCAATATTCTGTGCTGCACCATAGCGAAGCAGGTGGGAGACTGTGCAACGATAGCCAGACTGCGTGATCCGGATTACAGCAAGGAGGCCAGTTATCTCAGGGAGAAACTTGGACTTACAATGATAATAAATCCGGAACTGGAGACTGCGATAGAGGTATCGAGGGTTTTATATCTTCCAACGGCTCTTGAGATCAATTCATTTGCCCATGGTCAGGCCGAGATGACAAGAATCAAGATACCGGAGAAGAATGTTCTTGACAATAAGAGCATAGCTGATCTTGGAAAGGATCTGGCAAGCAGGCAGAAGCCTATAAATATACTTATAGCAGCGGTTGAGAGGAATGGGGAATTCTATATTCCTTCAGGAGATTTTGTGCTAAAGGCCGGAGACATTATGTCATGTGTCGGAACAAGACCAATGTCCAGAAAATTTATGGAGCACATAGGATTCAAGACTGCAAGAGTTAAAGACACTATGATAATAGGCGGTGGAAATGTCGCATATTATCTGGCAGGACAGCTGATCAATATGGGAATATCAGTGAAGATAATAGAGGAGAATAAGAAGCGGTGTGAGGAATTATCAGTCCTGCTTCCGAAAGCTATTATCATCAATGGAGATGGAACTGATCAGGAGATACTGAATGAGGAGGGCCTTGCTGAGACAGAGTCGTTTGTATCGCTTACAGGCATAGATGAGGAGAATATACTTCTCACGCTGCATGCCCGGAAACATTCCAATGCCAAGACGATAACCAAGATCAACAGAAGTAATTTCAGAGAAGTAATAAACAGTCTCGATCTTGGAAGTGTAGTTTATCCGTGCAGCATTACAGCAGAATCAATTGTGGCATATGTAAGAGCAAAGAAAAATTCCAACAGCAACAACATAGAGACTCTTTATCATATGTTTGATTCCAGAGCGGAGGCAATAGAATTTAGGGTTGATGAAAAGTCGGATGTCACGGACATACCACTAAAGGATCTCAATCTCAAGAAGAACATGCTGATTGCATTTATCAATAGAAATGGTTCAATCCTTCTTCCTACCGGTCAGGACACTATACAGGTTGGCGATACAGCCATGATAGTGACCACGGAGACGGGATTTACAGATATAAGAGATATTCTCGCATAGGAGGAGCGGTTATTTATGAATAATTCCATGATAATATATATACTGGGGCATGTCATAAGGCTTGAAGGGCTGCTCATGGTTATACCGTGCATAACATCTTTGATATATCAGGAACACGAGGGATTCGCGTTCCTGGTTGTCATTTTAGCATGTATGCTTATAGGAACACTTATGTCATTGAAGAAGCCTGTAAATCAGACTATCTATCTGAAAGAAGGTTGTATAGCAACCGCATTCAGTTGGGTTCTGCTCAGTATATTTGGCTGTATGCCATTTGTTATATCCGGAGAGATACCATCATTTACAAATGCACTTTTTGAGACGGTGTCGGGACTTACCACCACAGGAGCAAGCATCCTGAGCGATGTTGAGGTGATGTCCCACGGAATGATGCTTTGGAGATGCTTTACGCATTGGATAGGTGGAATGGGAGTTCTGGTATTCCTGTTGGCGATTATTCCTATGAACAGTGCATCCGGATCAAACATGAATCTGATGAAGGCGGAGAGTCCGGGACCATCCGTTGGTAAACTGGTTCCAAGACTTAAACACACAGCCAGAATACTATATGCAATTTATTTTGGAATGACATTACTTGAGGTCATATTCTTGCTGTTTGGTCATATGTCACTGTTTGATTCGCTGTGTACAGCGTTCGGAACGGCCGGAACGGGAGGCTTTGGAATAAAAAATGACAGTTTTACAAGCTTTTCACCATATATACAATGGGTAGTAACGGTATTCATGATAATGTTTGGAGTGAACTTTAACTTTTATTATTTCCTATTGTTCCGAAATATACGAAAGGCATTGTCGATGGAAGAGGTTAGGGCATATTTCCTTATCATTCTTGCGTCAATAGGAATTATATTTGTAAGTCTTATGAACACCATGTCAAATATATGGGATGCGCTCAGACATGCATCATTCCAGGTGGCATCGATAATAACAACTACCGGATATGCTTCAGCAGATTTTGATCAGTGGTCACAGATAAGCAGGACGGTATTAGTAATACTGATGTTTATCGGAGCGTGTGCGGGAAGTACAGGCGGCGGTATGAAGGTGTCAAGACTTATCATAATGTTTAAGACGGTTGTCAAGGAACTCGGATCTTATTTTCATCCAAAAAACATTAAGAAAATCAATATGGATGGCAAACCGGTGGAGCATGAAGTGGTCAGAGCAGTGAATGTGTATTTTATAACACTTATGACCGTATTTACTATTTCAGTTCTTCTTGTGTCCGTGGAGGGCAGGGATCTTGTAACCAATTTCACTGCAGTGGCAGCCTGTCTGAACAATATTGGACCAGGACTATCTCAGGTTGGACCAACACAGAATTATGGAAGTCTTACGGGATTTAGCAAATATGTACTGATGTTTGATATGCTTGCAGGAAGACTGGAGCTGTTTCCGCTGCTTCTTATATTCAATCCTTGTGTATACAGGGATATGATAATGGGAGTTGTCAGAAGGATAAGACGAGGAGGAGATATGAGAAGAGCAAGTTGATAAATGTTATCACTATATGAGCTGCATATCTGTTGACATATGGGAACAGTACAGATATAATTACAAACAGTTAGACACACCTAACTATAGCTCTTCCAATCATTTTATAAAGAAAAGGCGGGGGTTCCTACTTAGTAGGGACCCCCGCTCTTAACATTCCTTAACAAGTAGAAAGAAATATAACTAATTGTTGAATATTTGTTATAATGAACCTGATTTTCAGAAGTAAACAGATATGAGTCACTTATATAATACAGATTGATCAAGGAGCACAGATATGGAGAACGAAAAAGAGTCGGTAAAGGTATTGGTGGTAGATGATGAGCAGGATATAAGAACACTGCTCAATATTTATCTTAAGAAATTGGGATATGAAGTTGTTGAGGCTGCGGATGGAGTTGAGGCAGTTGAGACTGTCAGGGCGGACAGCAGTATTGACCTGATAGTTATGGATATAATGATGCCGAAGCTTTCAGGAACAGAGGCATGTGAGCAGATAAGGGAATTTTCAGCAATTCCGGTTTTGTTTCTTACAGCGAAGACGAAGGAGCCGGATCAGAACGAAGCCTATGATGTAGGTGGTGATGATTTCCTGGCTAAGCCATTTACACAAAGTGAGTTCAACAGAAAGGTCAATGCTCTTATAAGAAGATACAAGGTGTACAGGGGCAAGTCAGAGATCGATGCCAAGAATATAGTAGTTGGCAATATAAGCATTGACTCATTCAAGAGGATAGTAACCAAGAATGGGGAAGTTATAAAACTTACCGATAAGGAGTATGCGCTGTTGTTCTTTCTTGTCGAGCACAGGGGCAAGCCATGGTCTCTTGAGGAGCTGTACGAGAATATATGGCAGGAGAAATATCTTCCATCGTCATCGAATACAGTTATGGTGCACATACTCAGACTTCGTCAGAAGATAGAGGATAACTCAGCCCAGCCTGACATAATAAGGACCATATATGGAAAGGGATATCAGGTAGACTGACATGAGAAAAGGTAAAAGGACATTACGGTTCAAGATGTCCGTAGTCATAGTGCTGGCACTGATCATATCTGTGCTGGCATTTTTTGCTGGCAGATTTGCATTTGGCAAGTATGTCAGCAGTGTATACATGAGCAGCCGGAATACATCAAGAAGGGCGTCACAGCATATACAGGATTTTGCCGCATATGTGACGAGCCATTCTATAAGATCGACAGACAGCAGAGCGCTCAGAGCCTGGCAGGAGAAAAACGATAATGTATATATAATGGTATATAACAATAGTGACATAGTGTTTGATTCTGACTGGGTGATCGCACGAAAGGGTGCATATAAGTATGTGATAACAAATTCTGAGACAGGTGAGACGATAATCCTTATACAGGACGCATACGGGACTGTGAGAAAGCTGAGAAGAAAAGGGAAAACCCTGAGCAGTGATCTGGCAACCAGGTCGGACTCATTGGTCACAAGTAATAACAGGAAGAACAACAATAGTGGTAATAATGGCAGCCGGTCTGGGGTGTTTGGCTTTGATGTGAATAGCGTTGATTATGACTTCTATCCTGTGCTGTTCAAGGATGGCGTATTTGACGTGTGTATAGTTGATTATTCTGATGACACATTGAAAGAGATTGGCAACATAGTGTGCTTTATCATGTGCAGTATGTTGTTCATAGGTATTATCATATTCTATTTCGGCCAGGAGATCGCGAGAATTCGTAAGCTGACAAATGAGGTAATGGACATAAAGGAAGTAGATCTCAATGGGATCATAACCATAAGTGGCGATGACGAAATCTGTTCTTTGGCGGAGAATATAGATGATATGAGAGAAACTATCATAGAGCAGCTCAGCAGGGAGAAAGAGGCCTGGCAGGCCAATAGCAACCTGGTCACAGCCATGGCTCATGATATAAGAACACCGCTCACAGTCATGGCGGGGTATCTGGAACTTATGAAGAATAAAGAGTATTCTACACAGGAAGAGCTGGATGAATACATCAGGATAAGCTCAGAAAAAGCAGAACAGCTCCGCACAATGTCTGATAAGATGTTCAGATATTTCTATGTGTATTCCAAGGGCGGAGACGAACTCAGAATGGAGACTTTTCCTGCGGGACCATTTCTGGAACAGATGCTGGGTGAGTATGCAGTTCTGCTGGGTGAAAAAGGATATAAGTTTAACATCGACATATCTGATAAAAAGGCTGAGATAAGAGTGGATGTTCAGGGAATAAAGCGAATTATAGATAATGTGTTCACAAATATAAGGAAATACTCAGATATCAAGAAACCAATAGATGTCCGCATGAAGGTAAATGACGGCAGGGTTGATGTATATTTCAGAAATTATATTAGTACTGACAGAGAAAATGTTGAGAGCACGAGAATAGGAACGCTTACCTGCCGTAAGATGGCAGAGGAGATGGGAGGCGTGTTTGACACATGTGAGAAGGGCCGTGTATATGAGGCAACTCTCACTCTGCCGAATATTCTCAGCAAGGATGACAAGTTTATTGCTCCACAGGGACTTACCTCTATATTATCCGGAAATACACTAAAGTCTTCACAGAGCTCGGCCACAGCAAAAAGAAAAAACAGACATAAATAACAAATGAAACAGACATACTATCAATGCAAGGTGAACAGGAGGCATATAGTTATGAATATATTGATGTACGATACCAAGAAATATGATAAAGACTCATTTGATGCCATAAAGGATCAATATCCTGATCTGAACATTGACTATGTAAAGACGGACTTGTCGGAAAGGACAGCGAGGCTTGCAAATGGCTATGAAGCTATATGTGCATTTGTAAGTTCAGATGTGAGTGGGCCGGTGATAAGGGCTTTAAACGAAGCTGGAGTTAAGCTGATACTTATGAGGTGTGCAGGATTTAATAATGTTGATCTGAGGGCAGCAGAAGAATGTGGTATAGCGGTGATGCGTGTTCCGGGATACTCACCGGAGGCGGTTGCTGAGCATGCCATGGCTCTGGCGATGGCCGCGAACAGAAAGCTTCACAAGAGCTATATCAAAGTCAGAGAGAATAATTTCAGCCTTGTGGGTCTCACCGGAATGAATTTTCATGGAAAGACTGCCGGAATAATAGGAACCGGCAAGATAGGAGCCGCCATGGCAAGAATATGCCAGGGCTTTGGTATGAGAGTGATAGCGTACGATATGTACAGAAATCCGGATCTTGATTTTGTAACCTATGTAGATATGGAAGAACTGCTTTCAGAGTCGGATCTGATATCTCTTCATTGCCCTCTTACGGATGACACATATCACCTGATAAATGAAAAGACCATAGCGAAGATGAAGGATCATGTCATACTGGTCAACACATCCCGAGGCGCACTTATCAAGACAGATGATCTTATAGCTGGCATAAGAAGCAGAAAATTCTTTGGCGTTGGCCTGGATGTATATGAGGAGGAGACTCCAAATGTGTTTGAAAACAGGGAGGATGACATATTGGAAACATCCGTGACGGCGAGACTGCTTTCATTTCCAAATGTAATAGTGACTTCGCATCAGGGATTCCTTACAGAGGAAGCACTGGAGGCTATAAGCAGAACAACACTGGACAATGCATCAGATTTTGAAAATGGATCTGTGAATAAAGGGAATATTGTAAAATAGCGGGATTTGTTATATTATCTGGTGTATATAGATTTTAGTGTACAGAAGATGAAGCAGAGAGGATGGTCTGATGAATATCAAAGAAGTTTTTAGCGGACTGGACAGGTTGTTTTCAGAAAACAGAGTGGGTGAGGTGGAAAGATATCTCACACAGGCACTCAGCGAGGCTGAATATGAGAATGACAGAGAGTCCATGCTGGCTATTTACAATGAACTTATAAGCTTCCACAGAACTACCGGTGAGAATGATAAGGCATTGTATTTCTGTCGTCAGGCGATGAGACTTGCAAAACAGATGGATATAGAGGATACCATATCTTATGGAACAACTCTTATGAATATTGCAAATGCCAACAGGACAGCAGGCAATCTGCTGGAGGCATTGGGATATTACAATAAAGTCCATGATATTTATATGGATCAGCTGGGACCTCATGATATACTTTTAGCAGGTTATTATAATAATATTGCACAGTTATATCAGGAGCTTGGAGATTACGATAAGGCTGTGGATGCTCTGGAAAAGTCACTTGTGATCATAGAGAGACATGAGAATGCTGGGGCTGAGATAGCTGATACATGTGCCAATCTGGGAGAAAGTTTACTCAGGGCCGGACGACTTGATGAGGCAAAGGACAGACTTGAGGAGGCTGTCCGCAGATATCAGTTCATGAATGACCGGGGGTATCATTACTGTGCAGTTCTGTCGGCGTTGGCAGAGACGTGGTACAGGCAGGGTGACAATGAGCAGGCATTAAAATATTACCAGCTGGCGGCAGAAGAACTGTACAGTGTATATGGAGATAACGATACTTACAGGACAATATTAAACAACATAGAGACAGTGAAGGCAAGACTTCAACAGTAGATCACAGAGGAGGAAGTGTTCACTTCCTCCTCTGCTTATATGTCTTCAGGCAGGAGTTTGCCGTATAAATGACCATTAATGTGATTGGGGGACAATATGAATTATAATGATAAAGCGCTTGGGGTTATCAATGAGGTAGGTAAAGTCGTGATAGGCAAAGATATATGTATAGCAAAGATCATGGCTGCAATAATAGCCGGGGGAAATATACTTATGGATGATGTTCCAGGTGTTGGTAAGACAACTATGGCGCTGGCATTTTCACAGGCCATGGGACTTGAGAACAAGAGAGTGCAGTTTACACCTGATGTACTGCCCGGGGATATAACGGGATTTACAATGTATGACAAGAGCAGAAATGCATTTGTCTACAGACCTGGAGCGGTAATGTGCAATCTGTTTATGGCTGACGAGATCAACAGGACATCTCCAAAGACCCAGTCAGCTCTTCTTGAAGTCATGGAAGAGGGACATGTTACAGTGGATGGAACAACGTATCCTGTTCCGGATCCATTTATAGTCATAGCAACGGAAAATCCTATAGGAAGTGCTGGAACACAGCTTCTTCCTGATTCACAGCTGGACAGATTTATGATCTGTCTGAAACTTGGATATCCATCCATAGAGAACGAGCTTGATATAGTGAAGGGCAAAACTTCGGCAGAAGGATTTGACAAGGTGTATCCGGTTATAGACGCAGCAATACTCAAAAATATTCGCATGGAAGTGACAGATGTGAAGGTTGGGGATGATGTTTATTCATATATAGGACAGTTGATAACTGAGACAAGAGATAACCCGAACCTTGAACTCGGCGCAAGTCCGAGAGGAACAATTGCACTGACAAGGATGGCAAAGAGCTGGGCCTACATAAGCGGAAGAGATTTTGTCATACCTGAAGATGTGCAGATGGTATGGACGGATGTCATGAGACACAGGATAATTCTGAATGCAAAGGCGAGGGTCAACCATATAACTCAGGAGGCCGTGCTTAAAGATATCATGGAGAGGGTATACAAGCCAACTGTACGAAGAAAGAGTGGGGTAAAGAAGCAGAGCAGATGAAACGAGGAGTAGTATATATATCTTTTGTGCTTATATGCATATACATAGGCATACTCAACAGGCAGAAGTCATACTTCTATGTTGCGGCTCTGATGTTGGCAATATTGTTATGTCTGATATGCAGTCTGATCATAAGATTTGTCAATACGGAACTGCATATGAGCATGAATATACCTGTTGTAGACAAGAACAGATCATTTCATCCTCAGATCATAGTCGATACAGATCATGGACAGGTTCCATATGTAAGTGCGGTATTCAGGATCGATACTGTTGGTATGAAGAGGAAAAGACACAGCAGTTTCAGACAGATTGATGGCAGACGTGGACGATGCCAGGGAGATATGAGTCTTTCGGTGAGTGGGCGATATGAGATAAATGTATCCGATGTCAGAGTATATGATGCGTTCCGGATGTTTTATATCAGGAAAAGAGTAAACGAAAAAGCATATATTTATGTACTGCCGCAGTGTTATCCGGTGGCGGTGGAAGTTACCAAGAAGACAAGGGATTTTGTGTCAGATAGTGATGTATATCATGCAGATGTGAGAGGTGATGATGCCTCAGAGACATTTCAGATACGAGAGTACAGGCCGGGAGACAGGATGACGAATATACATTGGAAGCTTACCGCAAGACAGGGAGAGATCATGGTTCGTGATACATCAAGGTCGATGTCCTGTCCGGTTATAATCTGTATGAACCTAAATGGACGGGACTGTAAAAATTATGGCCAGTCCATGTCAGTTGCTCTGGAATCAATGGTATCTATCAGTTTTGCACTGATAGAGGTAAAAGTGCCTCATTTTATAGCGTGGTATGACACGGAGGAAATGACCATAACCCGTTACAGGATAATGAAGGAAGAGGATGTCTATGACGCGGCGGCAAGACTTTCCTATGTAGATGCCAGATATTCTGATGATTGTGATGTCATAGGACTGTACAGGGACAAATACAGAGGAGAAGATTATACAAGTTTCATAGACATTGATATGGATGGTAATATAGTATGTGGTTATGATACAAATCATGTTGAGTTCAGGACGCTGAAATCAGATCTTGGAAATATATGCGTCATAGTGTGACAAATGTGGATGATCACGCCCGGCCGATAGGCGATGGGGAATAAATAAAAAATTGAGGTATTGATTTGAAGATAATAATGAGCCTGCTGATATGGCTGTTCTGTATGGGCATGACATATCTCATCGGGGATATTGCGCTGAGCTCAGAATTAAGTAAATATGTGCAGAGTGCAGATACAACTGCGGTGTATATCGTGGGCAGTCTGGTTATAGTGGCATTTTATGTCTGCTGGTATCTCCTGAGAAAGGAGAACAGATTGTATGATATATTAGTTCCGGTATGTGTACTTCTGATATGGGGGCTTTCAAGAAGAAAGATACTATTTGCCGGTGCAAATGGAATGTTGTACAGTATATCAAAGGATCTTAATCGTGCATATGGCATGAAATCTCAGCTTATAGATATTGAATATGTCAGTATTGAGGCTGTTCTGGAATTTGTGCTATTTGTGGTGGCTGTGGCTGCATTCTTTGCTATATATATGATATACAGGTGTAACAGTCTTCTTATTGCGATGGGGGCTGCATTTCTGATGGTTACATTTGGCGCTGTGCTTGATATCAGGGTCAGTCCTGTTGGAATAGTATTGACAGTGGTGTCTGTAATTGCGCTGAGGTATGTCATGGCAAGACAGGGAATGCATGTGTCACCCATGATAAATATACTGCTTCCGATACTATGCCTGTGTGCAAGTATGCTTGTGGCATTGTTCACATATGAGTGGTTATATGACAGGAGCGTTGGTGCCAGGGGAGCAATCCTGGAGTTTGCTGACAGTGTGGAGGCATTTGTGACTGGTGATCTTGGAAAAGGATATTCCAAGTACTATAAGATAGATGATACAGAAGTTAATCCCTCGGATGAAGTGGTAAATGAGATTTACCGTGATGAGAAGCCTGATGGCAATCTGTATGTGACTGCCAGGAGTTATGTTACGTATGAGGGTGGCACCTGGAAGGGCAGGGATTCCGGGTATGAGCCTGATAATAAAGTGTATACAACGTATGATGAAAGTATATTTGCGGTGCTGCACAGGGATGTGGCTGATATGGCAGAAGGTCAGAATGTATTTTCTAATGAACTTTCAGACAGTATAGTGCAGTATATAAGATCACATATTAATTATACGATCAGTCCGGGAGCCTACAGGGAAGCGGAGGATCCCGTGGTATATGCGTTGTATGAGGGACATGAAGGATACTGCATACATTTTGCAACGGCTGCTGCAATAGCCTTCAGATGCGTAGATATACCATCAAAGTACAATGTTGGATATGTGGTGCCATCAACGGCCTGGAAGATTCAGAGTGATGGCACATATAAAGCGGAGGTGCTTGACAAGTACAGCCATGCATGGACAATTGTATATGATATAGGTAAAGATGAATGGGTTATTGTGGATGCAACTCCTCTGGCGGACCGGTCAGATATACTGGATATTCCCCCAGAGCCTGAGATTACTGATGCGGATACCCAGATGCCATCAACGGAAGAGACAACAACGGAGATTTACACAGAGCAGACAACAGAACAGGAGGTGACCCGGACAGAGGAGACCACCAGTTCTGAGAATATCACGGATTCACAAAACGATACCGAGACTCCCGGTGGCACAGCCACTTCAGGGGATAATTCGGATGGAAATACAGATACGGGAAGTCATGGCGGCAGTGGCGTTGTGAACCGCCGGTTTGCAGGAACGATAATCATAGTAGTTTCTACAGTGCTGCTGTGTGCATTGGCAGTTTCGTTGAGGAGACGGATAATCGTATCTCGCAGAAGAATAAAAATGAAGGATCGAAACAGAATAAAGGCTATATATGAGATATCATCAGCTATATATGAGATGCTCAGATATGCCGGATTTCGAGATGACACTATTGTGGATGACAGTTGTTATGCGGAAGAGGTGTCACGGCAATTCAAATTTATAACAGGAAATGAATTTAAACAATTCATTTCCTGTGTGCAGGCTGCGATATATGGTGATGTGATTCCTGATGATGATCAGATGCGTGCGGCCGGAAGAATGTACAATAAGGTACGTGCGTACACGTACTGGAGTCTCAGCACACGGGGCAGAATCGTGTGGAAATATGTCAGATGTTATGATGTGGCATCACATAAGAAAAATAAACATGTCAGGAAAGAGTAGTAGGGAACATGGAATTTAGAAAAGGTTTAAAGGATGGAATACCTATAGCGCTGGGGTATTTCGCGGTAAGTTTTAGTTTTGGTCTGTTGGCGGTAAAAGGCGGACTCACAAGTTTTCAGGCGGTCATCATAAGTCTGACGAATGTAACCAGTGCAGGACAGTTTGCGGGACTTAAGATAATTCTTGCAGGGGGAACATTGGTTGAGATGATACTCACCCAGTT
>JAQYAS010000040.1 GCA_029338615.1 Clostridiales bacterium | reverse complement strand
ATCGGTGCTTGTATCCAGGGTGGTAAGCTTGCTGGAGATGCCGGTGCTGGTGAGATCCTTCTTTTGGATGTTACACCACTTACACTTTCAATCGAGACAATGGGTGGTATAGCTACTCACCTTATCGAGAGAAATACAACAATCCCTACAAAGAAGAGCCAGATCTTCTCAACAGCACAGGATAATCAGGATGCCGTTGATATCAACGTAGTACAGGGTGAGAGACAGTTTGCAAAGGACAACAAGAGCCTTGGCAGATTCAGACTTGATGGTATCGCTCCTGCAAGACGTGGTGTTCCACAGATCGAGGTTACATTCGATATCGATGCAAATGGTATCGTAAATGTATCAGCTAAGGATCTCGGAACAGGAAGAGAGCAGCACATAACTATCACATCAGGAACATCACTTTCAGATGATGATATCGATAGAGCAGTTAAGGAAGCAGCAGAGTACGAGGCTCAGGATAAGAAGCGTAAGGAAGGCATTGAGGCCAGAAATGAGGCTGATGCACTTGCATTCCAGACAGAGAAGGCACTTGGTGAGGTAGGAGATAAGCTTTCAGAGTCAGATAAGGCTGGCGTAAAGGCAGATCTTGATGCACTGAGAGCAGCAATAGACAGCACAGATGCAGAGAACATGAGCGATGCAGATGTAGATAAGATCAAGGCAGCAAAGGATAAGCTGATGGAGAGTGCACAGAGTCTCTTCTCAAAGCTTTATGAGCAGAATGGTCCTGGCGCAAATGCAGGAACAGGCGCAGGAACACCAGATTTCTCAGATGGTGATGTAGTTGATGGAGATTTCACAGAGGTTTAATATATAGAGGATGAAAGGTAAAGGCTATGGCAGAGACAAAGACCGATTATTATGAAGTCCTTGGTGTAACCAGGGGAGCCTCTGAAGCCGAGATCAAAAGGGCATACCGAGTGGTAGCAAAAAAATACCACCCGGATATGAACCCTGGTGATGAAGAGGCTGCAGAGAAATTCAAAGAAGCAGCTGAAGCTTATTCAGTCCTCAGTGATCCTGAGAAACGAGCAAAGTATGATCAGTTCGGCCATGCAGCGTTTGACCAGAACGGCGGCGGTGACGGTGGATTTGGCGGATTTGACTTCGCGGACATGGGAGATATTTTTGGAGATATATTCGGAGATATGTTCGGCGGTGCCAGTCGTCAGAGAAATACAAATGGTCCAATGAAGGGCGCAAATATCAAAACTACCATCAGAGTAGGATTTGAAGAGGCCATATTTGGAACACAGAAGGAACTTGAGCTTCCTTTGAAGGATGAATGTGATGTGTGCAAGGGCACCGGATCACAGCCTGGACATCAGCCGGAAATCTGCGGCAAGTGTGGTGGTAAGGGACAGATAGTTACCACACAGCAGTCACTGTTTGGTGTAGTCCGCAATGTACAGACTTGTCCTGATTGTAGTGGTTCAGGTAAGATTATCAAGTATAAGTGCAGTAATTGTGCCGGTACAGGATATGTTAAGAGCAGGAAGAAGATACAGATAGCAATTCCACCTGGAGTTGATAATGGAACCAATATCCGAATCAAGGGTAAAGGTGAACCTGGTATCAATGGCGGAGAGAGAGGAGATCTTACAGTTACTATCCTTGTTGACCGTCATCCAAACTTCCAGAGACAGGAATACAACCTGTATTCATCAGAGCCAATAACATTCACACAGGCCGCACTTGGTGGTACGATCAAGATCAATACCATTGAGGGAGAGGTTGATTATACAATCCCACCTGGAACTCAGACAGATACACGTATCAAGCTGAAGGGTAAGGGAGTACCTAATCTCAAAAACCCGACACAGAGAGGCGATCATTATGTAACACTTGTTGTACAGGTACCTGAGAAACTGACAGAGGAACAGAAGAAGATCCTTAACCAGTATGAGCAGGCAACACTTGTAGAGACAAGACCGGCCACAGATTCTGCCGGACCTTTTACATTCGGTGATCATAAAAGAAGAAAGAAAAAGTAGGTATAATAAATGAAATGGACGAAGCTCACAATAGATACAACATGTGCAGCTGAAGACCTGATAAGCGCCTTCCTCGAAGAGGAAGGCGTTTTGGGTGTTCAGATAGAAGACAATATTCCTCTGACAGAGGAGGAGATGAAGACTATGTTTGTAGATCTCCTTCCTGATGAGATGCCGGAGAATGATGGAACAGCTAAAGTGTCATGCTTCCTGGATGATACATTTGATGTACAGGAAATTAAGGACAAAGTGACGGCGGAGATCAGAAGACTCTCGGAATTTATTCCGGTGGGCACTGGAGAGATCGTGGAGAGTGAGACAAAGGATGAGGATTGGAGAGACAACTGGAAGGCGTACTTCAAGCCTTTCAGATTGTACGACAATATCATCATCAAGCCAACCTGGGAGAAAGTTCCAGATGACGCAACAGATGAAGACATCATCATAGAGATAGATCCGGGAACTGCATTTGGTACGGGATCACATGAGACTACCAGATTGTGTATTGGACAGTTGAAAAAATACATGAAAGATGGAGATAAGATACTTGATGCCGGCAGTGGCAGTGGAATATTGTCATTTGTGTGCAACAAGCTGGGAGCGGATCATGTACTTGGCATAGATATAGATCCTATAGCGGTAGATGTGGCAGGTGAGAACAGAGATATCAATGGAATATCCGCAGATCAGGTCAGCTTTATGTGCGGTAATGTCCTTGAAGACCAGAAACTGGTAGACTCTATAGGGGCAAATTATGATATAGTGGTAGCAAATATATTGGCAGATGTGATAATACCGATGTCAGCGGTTGTTCAGAAGTTCATGAAAGATGATGGATTATTTATTTCATCAGGAATCATCAATATAAAAGAGGATGAAGTGCGACAGGCTCTGCTTGACAATAACTTCGATATCGTAGATACTGTCTACATGAATGACTGGGTAAGTTTTGCAGCAAAGAAACATATACAGTGAAAATGAACGGATAAGAGAGGAATATATCTCATATGAACAGATTTTTTGTTGATATAGACGGAAGAGATATAGGAACCAATATAAGTATAACAGGCGGAGACGTTAATCATATAAGAAACGTTCTCCGCCTTAAAGTGGGTCAGGAGATATTGGTGAGTAACGGCAGGGGCAGAGATTATACATGCAGTATATCGGAGATCACCGGTGAAGAAATTATATGCAGAGTGGAGGATATTTGCGACAACTTTGCTGAACTTCCGGTGAAGGTTACGCTGTTTCAGGGGTATCCCAAGTCTGACAAGATGGATCTCATAGTACAGAAGATGGTTGAGCTGGGGGTTTGTCGTATTGTTCCGGTATTTACAGCAAGGACTATAGTAAAACTTGATGCAAGGAAGGCGGCGAAAAAGGCTGAACGTTATCAGACTATAGCGGAATCGGCAGCCAAGCAGTCAGGACGTGGAATTGTTCCAGAGGTAACAGAACCGGTTACATTTGCACAGGCTATAGAGATGGCTAAGAAATTGGATATGAATATCATCCCTTATGAGGAAGCTGAAGGATTGGAACAGTCAAGGCGTATCATATCAGAGATTGCCGGTCACAGATCACTTGGCATATTTATAGGTCCAGAGGGTGGATTTGCAAAGGATGAGGTAGAACAGGCTGTGGCAGCGGGGGCAGAATGCATAACCCTTGGTCACAGGATATTGAGGACTGAGACTGCCGGCCTTGCAGTTATGGCTGTTATCATGTTCCAGACAGACAGGGATCAGAAGTAGAAAGCTACAGAAATTATATATAGGAATGGTGTGGTAAAGAGATGGAAGCGTATTTTGACAACTCTGCGACAACTCCGGTGTATCCGGAAGTCAGAGATCTTGTGGTTAAGTTGATGGAAGAGGATTATGGCAATCCGTCGTCCCTTCATTTGAAAGGTGTGAAAGCTGCCGGATATATAAAGGATGCAAGGGAAAGACTTGCCAGATTGATGAAGGTTCAACCGAAGGAGATAGTATTTACATCGGGTGGAACAGAGTCCAATAACATGGCACTGATTGGCGGAGCACTGGCCAACAGACGTGCCGGCAACAAGATCATAACCACATCTGTGGAGCATGCATCGGTTGGCAGCACGGTGGACTTCTTGAAAGATATGGGTTTTGAGGTTGTCAGAATAGGTGTGGACAGCCGGGGATTGATAGACGAACAACAGCTTATTGATGCAGTGGACGATGATACGATCATTGTGTCGGTTATGTATGTCAACAATGAGATAGGTGCTGTTATGCCGATACAGGACCTGGTAAAGCGTGTCAAGGAAAAGAATCCTTCGGTTCTGATTCATGTTGATGCTATACAGGCATTTGGCAAGTATACGATATATCCGGGAAGAATGGGCATAGACATGATGTCGATCAGCAGCCATAAGTTCCATGGACCGAAAGGAGTGGGAGCTCTGTATATAAGAGACAGGGTGAAGGTCAAACCAATCATATATGGCGGTGGACAGCAGAGCGGCATGAGATCCGGGACGGAGAATGTACCTGGTATAGCAGGAATGGTGCTTGCAGCAGAGATGACATATAATGATCTGGATGCAAAGGTGGAACATATGCGGCAATTGAAGGAACATCTCATAGGAGAGCTTACACAGATAGAAGATGTGTACAGCAATTCGGGGGATGCACCACATATAGCCAGTATAACGTTTAAGGGTGTGAGAAGTGAAGTTATGCTTCATGCGCTTGAGGAACGTGGAGTATATGTATCATCGGGATCAGCTTGTTCGTCCAACAAACATTCTGTCAGCAGTACACTAAAATCCATAGGACTTCCACAGGAGAAACTTGAGTCTACACTGAGATTTAGTTTTTCACCTGAGAATACCATGGATCAGGTGGATTATGCAGTTGATTGCTGCAAAGAATTGCTGCCGGTACTAAGAAGATACAGAAGAAAGAAATAACAGTATTACAAGGAGGATATATGCAGTACAAAGCATTTATGATCAAATATGCTGAGATAGGCACTAAGGGTAAGAACAGATATATTTTTGAAGATATACTGTGTAGAAATATCAATAGAAAACTCAAAAATTATGGAGAGTTCTATGTCAGAAAAGAACAGGGAAGAATATTTGTAGAGTGCAAATCAGAGTACGACTACGAAGATGTGGTAAATGCTTTGGGAAAAGTGTTTGGAATAGTGGGGATCTGTCCAGTAGTAGTGGAGGAGAACACAGACTTTGACAACTTAAGAGATAAGGTCATAGAGTATGTAGACAAGGCTTATGACAGGAAGAATTTTACGTTTAAGGTATTTACCAGAAGAAATGATAAGTCCTATCCAATGACATCCATGGAGGTGAGTGCAGAACTTGGACATTTCCTTCTGGAGGCATATCCGGATATTCAGGTGGACGTACATTCACCTCAGGAGATCATCAATGTTGAGATAAGAAAAGTTGCATATATTTATTCTATTACAATTCCCGGACCTGGTGGACTTCCAGTTGGAACAAATGGCAAGGGCATGGCATTGCTCTCAGGTGGAATTGACAGCCCTGTAGCTGCATATATGATAGCCAAGAGGGGAGTTGTTGTGGAAGCAGTATATTTCCATGCACCTCCTTTCACCAGCGAGAGGGCAAAACAGAAAGTTATTGATCTGGCATGTCTTGTTGCGGATTATGCCGGAGCCATAAAGCTTCATGTAGTAAACTTCTCAGATGTTCAGATGGCTATATATGATAACTGCCCTCATGAAGAACTTACGATTATTATGAAGAGGTATATGATCAAGATAGCTGAGGAATTGGCAAATCAGAATGATTGCCAGTGTACTATAACAGGAGAAAGTATAGGACAGGTGTCGAGCCAGACGGTATTCAGCCTGAATGTTATCAATGAGGTGAGTACCATGCCGGTGTTCAGACCTTGTATTGGATTAGATAAGCAGGAAATAGTAGATATATCGGAGAAGATAGGCACGTATGAGACGTCTATTCTTCCGTATGAGGACTGCTGCACAACATTTGTGGCAAAACATCCCGTGACCAAACCTATACTCTCGGCTATAGAGAAGTCAGAGAGTAAACTGGAAGGTATAATTGAGCCTCTGTATCAGAAGGCGGTAGAGACCGCGGAAGTGGTAATGTGCCGTGCAAAGCAGTAAGCTGCATGTAATGGTTTGGTGACAGGACTGTCAGCAATATTAATAAAAACAAAAACAAACAAAAAAGAGATGCTTATATAAGCATCTCTTTGAATATCAAGTTCGTGATAACAAATGTGTGCAGATAGTTAATCCTTATTCTGCAAGGTATGGCTTGAGAGTTGCCATGATCTCATCGAGACCGCTCTCAGCATGGATGTTAAGCTCGATAGGCTTTGAGATATCAAGACTGAAAATACCCATGATTGACTTGGCGTCAATTACATAACGTCCTGATACGAGGTCGAATTCTGCGTCAAATTTTGCGATGTCATTGCAAAAACTCTTGACCTTATCGATTGAGTTTAAAGAAATCTTAACTGCTTTCATATTAGTCCTCCTAACCCTTGTAAGTAATATAGTTTATGTACTGTAACCATTATATTTTTATAAATTACAAAAGTCAATATTAAGGAGAGTAAAATTGATGTTAAAAGGAATGTCCGTGGCAGCTGTGACGCTGGGATGTAAAGTTAATCAGGCGGAGACTGACAGCATGCTGGATATGCTGCATGAAGCCGGAGCCGAGATTGTAGAATTTGAGGACAAGGCTGATATCTACATAGTAAATACTTGCTCAGTGACAAATGTGGCTGACAAGAAGTCCAGGCAGATGCTTCACAGGGCACACAAGAGGAATCCGGACGCTATAGTCATAGCTGCCGGATGCTATGTTCAGTCAGCCCGTGAAGTGCTGGAAAAAGATGATGCGGTGGATATAATCATCAGTAACAATAAAAAACGTGATATAACAAAAATTGTTATTGATTATATAAATGTGAATAAAACCGGCAAAAAAGATGACAAAACAGTTGAAAACTTCATTGATATCGCAAAGGAGACTGAATATGAGGAGATGGGAGGCCATATTCCTGTTGGACATACCAGGGCGTATGTAAAAATTCAGGATGGTTGTAATCAGTTTTGCTCATATTGTATTATCCCGTATGTGCGTGGACGGATAAGAAGCAGAAGTGAAGAAGCTGTGCTCAGGGAGGTAAGTGAACTTGCAGATGCCGGGATAAAAGAAATAGTGCTCACAGGTATACACATATCATCATATGGCAAAGATAAGAATAATGAGGGAGCACTGATTGAACTCATAGAGTCTGTCTCAAAAATCAAAGGAATAAAGAGAATACGTCTGGGATCGCTGGAGCCGGGAATCATTACAGAGGATTTTGTATCAAGGATTTCAACTATAAAAAAGGTGTGCCCACACTTTCATTTAAGTTTGCAGAGTGGCTGTAATTCAGTACTTAAGCGTATGAACAGAAAGTATACTTGTGAAGAATACTTAGAAAAATGTGACATGCTTAGAAGGGCATATAAATCCCCTGCACTCACAACAGACGTGATAGTGGGATTTCCCGGAGAGACTGAAGAGGAATTTCAGGAAACTGTAAGATATCTGACGGAACTTAATCTTTATGAGATGCATATATTCAAATATTCTCCAAGGCAGGGAACTGTTGCGGCGGCGATGAAGGATCAGGTGTCTCCGGAGGTCAAAAATAAGAGAAGTGATGTACTTCTGGAGCTGGCTGCTCACAATAAGGATGAGTATGAGCTTGGCTTTGAGGGACAGGATCTTGAGGTCCTTGTGGAGGAAGTCCTTCATACAGATGAAGGCACATATCTGAGAGGACACACCGAGAGATATATGGATATAAGAATCGATGTTGGCAATATAGAGATGCCGGAGAGTTTTGTCAACAGCTTGGTGTATGTCAGATACACTCACAATGGATCAGTGATGCTCGTCTAATGAACCTTTACTTTTATAATTATTTATATTAGAATAGGAATGTTAAATGGTTCGTAAGATAATAACAAGATGAGGACGTGATTTGATGAATAATGGAAGTACACAGAATATAGTTCCGATGAAGGATGCCACAATAGATGTGAGAGAGATAATCGGACAGGTATACGATGCCCTTGCAGAGAAAGGTTATAACCCGGTCAGTCAGGTAGTGGGATATATAATGAGCGGAGATCCTACATATATCACCAGCTACAAGAATGCTCGAAGCCTTATCATGAAGGTTGAGAGAGATGAGATAATAGAAGTGTTATTTGAGGATTACATAAGCAATAATTTTATGTAGTTTATGTGGATTGAACAAAGGAACGTTTTATGAGAGTATTAGGACTGGATTATGGAACCAAGACAGTAGGAGTTGCGGTGAGTGATGCGCTGAAGATTACGGCACAGCCCCTGGAGACGATAGAGAGAAAGTCAGCTGGCAAGCTGAGACAGACCCTGGCTCGTATAGAAGCAATCATTGCGGAATATGCTGATGGTGGAGAACAGAACAAGATAGAGCGTATAGTGCTTGGCTACCCTAAGAATATGAACAACACAGAGGGGGACAGATGTCAGGCAACACAGGAGTTTCGTGAAGCACTCGAGCGAAGAACCGGACTTGATGTGACGCTGTGGGATGAACGCCTTACTACGGTGGAGGCTGAGCGTATACTTATGGAGAGCGGAGTCCGCCGGGAGAACAGAAAGACTTATATTGACAAGATGGCAGCGGCTGTCATACTGCAGAACTATCTGGATGCACAGCAGGGAACATGACGGCACAGCCGGAAAAAGAGGTTATGTATGGCAGAGAACGATAACAACAGTATTGTATTTGAAGCAGAAGACGGAACACAGGCAGAGTTTGTCGTGGTAGAACAGACCACACTGGGCGGTGTCAACTATCTGTTTGTAGTGGACAAGGCGGATGATGAATCTTTTCTTATACTTCGCGAGAACGGTGAGGATGATACAGAAGAGATGGCAGCATACGACATTGTTGAAGATGAAAAAGAATTAGAGGCAGTCATAAAAATTTTTGATGAACTGCTTGAGGACGTAAATTTGGAGGTATAAAATTGAATAAGAAGAATAAAGAAACAGTGAAGATCATTCCTTTGGGCGGTCTGGAACAGATTGGAATGAATATCACTGCGATAGAGTATGAGGACTCTATCATAGTCATTGACTGCGGACTGGCATTCCCTGAGGACGATATGTTAGGAATAGATCTTGTAATCCCTGACATCACATATCTTAAGGAAAACGCGGCTAAGGTCAGGGGACTTGTGGTTACCCATGGACATGAGGATCACATTGGTGCCATTCCTTATATTGAGAAGGAACTCAATATGCCTATATATGCGACCAAGCTGACAATGGGACTTATAGAGAACAAGCTCAAAGAACACAACCTTATAAACAATACCAGAAGGAAGGTTGTAAAGTATGGACAGAACATCAATCTCGGGGCATTCAGAGTAGAATTTATCAGAACCAATCATTCCATTGCAGATTCGGCGGCGCTGGCAATTTACACACCGGCAGGACTTATTGTCCACACCGGAGATTTCAAGATAGATTACACGCCGGTATTTGGCGGTACGATAGATCTTCAGAGATTTGCAGAGCTCGGCAAGAAGGGCGTGCTTGCTCTCATGGCAGACTCTACAAATGCAGAGAAAGAAGGATTTACCCAGTCGGAGAAGACTGTGGGACGAACATTTGACAATCTGTTTAATGACAATAAGGATCACAGGATCATCATTGCAACATTCGCATCGAATGTTGACAGAGTACAGCAGATCATCAATTCTGCATACAAGTATGGAAGAAAAGCTGTTATCGAGGGCAGAAGCATGGTGAATATCATCACCACCGCATCAGAGCTTGGATATATCAATATACCGGATAACACGCTTATAGATATAAGCGAGATGAAGAATTATCCTGACGAGAAGGTGGTGCTCATCACTACGGGAAGTCAGGGAGAGAACATGGCAGCACTATCCCGTATAGCGGCATCCATTCACAACAAGATAGCCATAAAGCCGGGTGATGTGGTTATATTCAGTTCTCATCCGATACCTGGAAATGAAAAGGCAGTATTTAAGGTTATCAATGAGCTGGAGTCCAAGGGCGCACATGTAATATTTGAGGATACACATGTATCCGGACATGCATGCCGTGAGGAACTCAAGCTCATATATGCACTGACTAAGCCTAAGTATGCGATACCTGTGCATGGGGAGTACAGACATTTGAAGCGTCATGCTGAACTTGCAAGAGAGATGGGAATACCCAAAGAGAATGTAAAGATCATGACCACAGGAGACGTGCTGGAGATCGGCGAGGATACATTTGATATTGTTGGCAAGGTTCCGGCTCAGGGTGTATTTGTAGATGGCCTTGGAGTCGGTGATGTGGGCAACATAGTACTCAGGGACAGACAGCTTCTTTCGCAGAATGGATTGATGATCATAGTTGTTACGCTGGACAGATACAGCAATCAGCTTGTGGCCGGACCTGATATCGTGTCCAGAGGATTTGTATATGTGAGAGAATCAGAGACACTTATGGAGGACTGCAGGATCACTTGTCAGGAGGCTCTTGACAGGTGCTTAAGCCGCGGCGTTACGGACTGGGGCAAGATAAAGTCAGTTATAAAGGACGATATGGGAGAATTCCTGTGGAAAAGAACCAAGAGAAGTCCTATGATACTTCCTATAATTACAGAAGTCTAGAAGGGTGATATATATGACCGATACATTGGAGCTAAGCAGGCAGCTCAATGCCTGTATAAGGGAATCGGATGTCTATAAGAATTATCAGTATTGTAAGGATAAGCTCAGGCAGAAGCCGGACAAGCTTCAGCAGCTTATGGAATTTCGTAAGAAAAATTATGAAATACAGAACAATGAAATGCTTGACAATCCATATGATGAAGTGAATAATCTATTCATGGAATACGATTCCATTGTTCATGACACGATAGTCAATGATTTTATCAGGGCTGAGCAGAAGCTTGTTAGGATGATGAGACTTGTATATGAACAGATAGCGGATGACCTTGATTTCGATATCATAGAAGAAGATACACAGTAGCGTATAGGAGAGAGAGTTATGGCTTTTGATAGTGCTAGAAGTATGAAGAGAATGCTGAAGTTTCTGTTTGGACTTCTCATTAATGTATGTATATTGTTCTGTCTGGTGAAAGCATTTTCATATTCTTATGATTTTGCATATCAGGTATTTGCAACCAAAGCACTTAATGCTGCGGACACCAAGACTGTGAATGTTCAGGTACTGCCTGATGAGTCGGTTCTTGATGTGGCTGATTCTTTGAAGAAGGCCAAAGTGATAGACAATAAATATGCATTTATCCTCAAACTGAGGATAGGAGGATATGCATCCAAGATCGAAGCTGGTACATATCAGATAGCGCCTTGCAATACGAATACAGAGATAATAGATATGATTACAGGCAATTCCACTTCGGACAGCCCGGATGACAGTGGAAGCAGTGATGGAGACAGTAAGGATGATAACTGATGAGAGACTGGCGTCATTTATCAATTCATTTAACACGGACTATGACGAGGTGGTCACCTCGATCAGAAGAGAGGCAGA
Organism: Clostridiales bacterium; assembly: GCA_029338615.1. Taxonomy (GTDB): domain Bacteria; phylum Bacillota; class Clostridia; order Lachnospirales; family Lachnospiraceae; genus Coprococcus. The sequence goes on along the minus strand of JAQYAS010000040.1, from coordinate 16,659 downwards.
AGAGAACAAAGTTCCGATAATCAGAAGAGAGGCGGGAGAATTCATCAAGCTGTTACTGCTTATGAATAAACCTGCCAGGATTCTGGAGATTGGGGCAGCAGTAGGCTTTTCTGCCATTTTTATGAGCAGATTCGTGGAAGATGGCGCCCATATAACAACTATAGAGAATTATCCGCCCAGAGTGGAGGAGGCCCGCAGGAATATAGACAGGGCATCTGCGGGAGATAAGATCACGCTCATAGATGGTGATGCGCTTGATGTCCTTCCTTCTATGAATGGACAGTATGATTTTATATTTATGGATGCGGCCAAAGGACAGTATGGGACGTTTTGCAGGGAGGCACTGAGGCTGCTTGCACCTGGTGGAATACTGTTGTGTGACAATGTGCTGCAGGATGGTGATGTCCTGGAGAGCAGATATGCGGTGACAAGAAGAAACAGAACGATACACTCACGGATGCGGGAATATCTGTATGAACTGACACACACACCCGGACTTGAAACGGCTATTCTGAACATTGGGGATGGAATGAGCCTGACTGTGAAAAAAGATGGAGACTTTGTTGGAGGACAGATAAATGACAAATAAGAAACCGGAACTGTTGGTACCGGCAGGAGGCCTGGATACACTGAAGGTGGCTGTGGATTACGGAGCTGATGCGGTATATATAGGTGGACGTGCCTTTGGACTTAGGGCCAAGGCAGATAATTTCTCTATAGAAGAGATGGAGGAAGGTGTTGAGTACGCGCATGAGCGCGGTGCAAAGGTATATGTGACTGCGAATATATTTGCACACAATTATGATCTTGAAGGCATAAGAGGCTATTTTGCTGAACTCAAGGAGACTGGAGTGGATGCGGTGCTTGTATCTGATCCGGGAGTATATATGATAGCCAGAGAGGTTATGCCTGATATGGAGCTTCACATCAGCACACAGGCCAACAATACCAACTACATGACATACAGATTCTGGTATGATCATGGGATAAAAAGGGTGGTATCAGCCAGGGAACTTTCGCTGGCTGAGATATCGGAGATCAGGGCGCATATACCGGATGACATGGAGATAGAGTCATTTGTACATGGTGCGATGTGCATATCTTATTCCGGAAGATGCCTGCTCAGCAATTATTTTACAGGAAGGGATGCTAATCATGGGGCCTGCACGCATCCATGCAGATGGAAATACTCTATAGTGGAGGAGACCAGACCCGGGGAGTATATGACTGTCAATGAAGATGACAGAGGTACATATATATTCAACTCAAAGGATCTGTGTATGATAGAGTATGTGCCTGAGATGGCTGCGGCTGGAATAGACAGTCTCAAGATTGAGGGAAGAATGAAGACTGCGCTGTATGTTGCGACTGTGGCGAGAACTTACAGGAAAGCCATAGATGACTATTTTGAGTCAGAAGAGAAGTACAGGGCAAATATGGACTACTATAAGAGTGAGATAGCCAAATGCACTTACAGACAGTTTACTACAGGATTTTACTTTGGCAAGACGGATTCGGATTCCCAGATATATGACAGCAATACTTACGTCAAGAATTATACATATATAGGAACGGTAAGACACATTACTGAGGATGGCCTGCTGTGTTTTGAACAGAAAAACAAATTCTCTGTGGGTGAGTGCCTTGAGGCTATGGATTTTGATGGAAGCAATATAGAGTGTGAGGTGCTTGCAATATATGATGAAGATGGTGTATGCATGGAATCAGCTCCTCATCCGAAGCAGCAGCTTAAAGTCAAAGTGGACAGGGAACTGACAACCGGTATGATAATCAGAAGAAAAGAGTAATGGATAAACACGTAAGAGGGTGTATTGATGATCAGGATTCAAGACACCCTCTCAGCTTTGCCAGAGCCTTCTTTTCTATACGGGAGACGTAGGACCTGGATATTCCGAGCGCGTGTGCAACCTCTTTCTGAGTGAGACACCTGCGTCCGTCGAGACCGTAACGCATGGTCAGGATCTTCTGTTCTCTGGCTGAGAGGGAAGAATAGATGCATGATGGAAGCTGGTCCAGATGCTCGCAGGTGATGAGCTTATCCAGTGTGTTGCATGTGGGGGCACTTATTATATCCATGATGACGATTTCGTTGCCTTCTTTGTCGATTCCTATGGGATCGTATATGGATACTTCTCTGGCTTTCTTCTTTTCCTGGCGGAGTGTCATGAGGATTTCGTTTTCTATGCATTTGGATGCATATCCGGCAAGCCGGCAGCCTTTATCTGGCCTGTAGGTGTCGATTGCCTTTATCAGGCCGATTGTTCCGACTGATATAAGGTCTTCGGGCTCACGTACGGCTGCGTGATATTTCTTGCATATATGAGCTACAAGCCGCAGATTGTATTCTATGAGAATGTTGCGGGCACTTTGACATCCGGACATACACAGCTTTACATATTTCTTCTCTTCATCGGGAGTCAGTGGATTTTTGAATGCTTCCATGGTGCATTTCTCCCGCTTATTCTTTCATATATACTATGCGTATTGTGCAGAAATAGTGCTTATCCACCATCCTGAAAGCTTATCTTTTGATAAAAGTGCAAAAAACAACCCAAAAAAATATACAAAATGTTTAAAATGTGAAAATACTGTGATATAATATGCGATAGGTATTTGTATAATTCTGTTAATTCGGAGAAATTAAGAGATATGAGGAGGGTATTTAGAGAATGCGATTAAGCGTGGGACGTAAGAAGATCAGGATTGGAGATGTCCTTGTAGCAGCGGGGGCTATAACTGAGGAACAGCTTCAGGAAGGACTTGCAAAACAGAAGGAGACAGGCAGAAAGCTTGGAAACGCCCTGGTTGATCTGGGATTTATAAGTAACGAGATGCTGATCACGGTACTTACAACTCAGCTGGGAATTGATTACATAGAACTCAAGGGAGCAAAGATTGAGGATAAGGTCATACATATGGTGCCGGAGAATCTGGTCACCAAGTATCAGGCCATTCCTATAGAGATTGATCCGGACAATCCGAATATCCTCAAGGTGGCTATGTCAGACCCTATGGATATCATGGCTATCGATGATATAGGATTGGTTACGAACCTCAATGTAGAACCGATGCTGGCATCGGAGGAAGCCATCAGGGATGCTATAGGAAAGTACTATGGAAGTGCCCAGGCTATGGAGGCTGCCGAGGCCTACAGGCAGGAGCAGGCAAGTACTCTTGGCGGATCTGATGAGGAACAGGGCAATGAAGAGATCGACAATTCGCCTATCGTTCTTCTGGTTAAGCAGATCATAGAGGGCGGAGTAAGACAGAGAGCATCTGATATACATATAGAGGCACTGGAGAACAGTGTACGTGTCAGATACAGAATAGATGGTGCGCTCAAGCAGGTTATGTCATATGACCTGAGTATTCTTGCCGGTATCACCGCACGTATCAAGATCATAGGCGGCATGGATATCGCCGAGAAGAGAAAACCACAGGATGGTCGTATCACCATCATGGTGGACAGACGGGAGTTTGATGTCCGTGTATCTATACTTCCAACTGTATTCGGAGAGAAGACGGTTATGAGACTTACATCTAAGGACGGTCTTACCAAACCGAAGAGTGCCCTTGGTTTCGATGCGGAGCAGGAGAAAGTATTCGACAATATCCTGAGCAATCCTCATGGAATTATCCTTGTAACAGGGCCTACAGGATCAGGAAAGTCAACCACACTGTACACATCACTCAGTGAGCTTAATACGGAGGATGTTAACATAATCACCGTTGAGGACCCTGTCGAGGCGAACATCAACGGTATCAACCAGGTACAGGTTAACAATAAAGCGGATATGACATTCGCAGCTGCACTTAGATCTATCCTTCGACAGGATCCGGATATCATCATGATAGGAGAGATTCGAGATGGTGAGACAGCAGGTATAGCGGTACAGGCCGCTATCACAGGACATTTGGTAGTATCCACACTGCATACCAACTCAGCTGCATCCACGATCACACGTCTTATAGATATGGGTATTGAGTCGTATATAGCAGGTGATGCGGTTGTTGGAGTTATAGCACAGCGACTTGTGCGAAGACTCTGCACCACATGCAAACAGCCCAGACTTGTGGAGGATGAGGAGAGAGCCCAGCTTGGAGTTGGAGCTGACGAGGAAGATGTAATCATCTACGAGCCTCAGGGATGCCCACTCTGTAACGACACCGGATATTCAGGACGTATCGGCGTGTATGAGATGATGCCGGTATCAAGGGCACTTCAGGCGGTTATCGCATCTGGTGCTACGGCTGATGTAATCGAGAAACAGGCGCTTAAGGAAGGCATGCTTACACTGAAGATGGGAGCGGCGAAGCATGTTCTTGATGGAATCACATCCATAGCAGAGATGAACAAGATAGTTCACAGTACGGTCACTGTGGCCGAGGGAGTGGATATGGGCGAACTGTAAAGGTTCGACATACAGAGATATATGAGATACATGAGATATATGAGATACATGAGATATATAAATGATATTTATATATAATGAAATTATTAATGCAAAAAGGGAAAGGAAGGGAACAAAGACATGTTGGACATGAAAGAACTGCTGGCCTTCTCGGTGGAGGCGAAAGCATCTGATGTACATATAGCAGTAGGCATACCGCCTAAGCTCAGAATCAACGGTAAGCTTACCGAGGTTGAGGTGCCGCCTCTTTCACCGGCGGATGCGGCCGAGGCGATAGCGTCCACTATGAAAGACAGACACAAGGCTATACTTCAGGACAGAGGAGAGGTGGATTTCTCGTTTGACTCACCTGAGACCGGACGTTTCCGTGTGAACGTATTCATGGACAGAGGTAACATGGCTGCGGCATACAGACGAGTTGAGACCCAGATACCAAGACCGGATCAGCTCGGAATACCGAGAGAGGTTGTTGAACTCTACAAGAGGAAGAGGGGACTGGTACTTGTAACAGGACCTACAGGATCGGGAAAGTCGACCACACTGGCCTCGATCATCAATAAGGCGAATGAGAATCTCACGGATCACATCATCACACTGGAGGATCCTATAGAGTACATTCACCATCACAACAAGGCAATAGTTAACCAGCGAGAGGTTGGAATGGACACACTTAGCTATGCGAATGCACTTCGTGCAGCACTCCGTGAGGATCCTGATATCATCCTTGTAGGAGAGATGCGAGACCTTGAGACTATCTCAACAGCCATAACTGCTGCAGAGACAGGACACCTGGTATTCTCCACACTGCATACCATCGGTGCGGCCAGTACCATCGACCGTATCATAGATATCTTCCCGACTAACCAGCAACAGCAGGTCAGAGTACAGCTTGCGATGGTACTTGAAGGAGTTATCTCACAGTCACTGCTTCCGATAGCCAGCGGCAATGGACGAGTGGCAGCGTTCGAGGTTATGCTCGCTTCACCGGCTATACGAAGCCTGATAAGAGAAGCAAAAACCCACCAGATCCAGTCGACTATACAGACAAGCAGATCTCTGGGAATGATCACTATGGATGATGCACTGTATGACCTGTATGCATCCGGCACAGTCACCAGAGAGGTGGCAATGACATATGCTCAGGATCAGCAGTATCTGAGAAAGAAGATCAACGGACAGTAGGAGATCAGCAGGAATTGATATATGGTATAATCAACTACAAAATGCGTATATATGGTAAAATGTGGTATAATTACCAAACACGATTGTGCACATCATCCAAAAAATAACGCGCAAATAATTAAATGTTGATTAAATCTGTGTAGTATAGTAAGATACTTTACATATAATTTATGTTGCATTTTTGCGCTTTTAAAGCAAATATGCATATGAACATAAGAATATTAAGATTGGGTCGGAGGAGAGACAATGGCAGTATTTAATTACAAGGTTGTTGACAGAGATGGTAAGAACAAAAAAGGTACCATCGAAGCTCCCAACAGAGACGGCGCAGAGAAGAAGCTGAAGTCAGAAGGATACTCAGTCATGAGCCTGACGGAGCAGAGCAGTCCTCTTGGGAACATAGGATTTAAGAAGAAGGTCAAGTCAAGAGACCTGGGAGTTTTCTGTAAACAGTTCTCAGCTGTCATCAAAGCCGGTGTTACCATCATATCGGCACTGGAACTGATGGGGGATCAGATAGAGAACAAGACACTGAGAAAGGCAATCGCAGATGCCCGTACATATGTAGAGAAGGGTGGAACACTGGCAGATGCATTCAGAGTCAACCCTGATGTATTTCCGCCTATCATGATCAACATGGTGGCAGCGGGCGAGATGTCAGGTAACCTGGAGATATGTCTTGACAGACTGGTGGAGCACTTTGAGAAGGACAATGCACTGTCATCCAAGATAAAGGGTGCGATGACATATCCTATCGTGGTTCTCTGTGTTATGGTTATAGTTATCATAGTAGTGCTTGTAGCGGTTATACCGAACTTTGCAGGTATGTTTGCTGAGATGGGAACGGATCTTCCACTTGCTACCAGAGCCATGATGGCTGCTGCGGATTTTGTTATGTACAAGTGGTGGCTGCTCATCATCATAATTGCGGCCATCGTATTCGGAGTTAAGTTCTTCAAGAAGACACCGTTTGGTGAACAGCTTTTTGCGAACATAGGACTTAAGGCACCAATATTTGGTAATCTGAATATTAAGACAGCCTGTGCAAGATTTGCAAGAACTATGAGTACGCTGATGGCGTCAGGTATATCTATGATAGATGCTGTGGAGCAGGTTGCCAAGATGATGGATAACAAGATCATCAGAGACGGACTTATGGATGCCAAGGTTCAGGTGTCCAAGGGTGTGCCGCTTTCCAAGCCGCTGAAGGATATGGAGATGCTTCCACCGATGCTCTCAGCTATGACTAAGATTGGTGAGGAGACAGGTGATATTGAGGAGATGCTCAACAAGGTTGCAGACTACTATGATGAAGAGGTGGAAGCAGCCACTAATGCACTGACAGCAGCCATGGAGCCTATGATCATGGTGCTCCTTGCCGGAGTTGTTGGTATGATAGTTGCAGCTGTATATGGACCTATCATGAGCATGTACGATGCAATGGATCAGTACTAAATACTAAAATAAATGCTTCAGAATAAAACAATGTATAAAACATCATTACTTAGATGATGTTTAGTGAAATAAAAGACATATTTATATAGCCAGACCCGGATGTATAAATATAAAAATAAGATTAACTCCAGTAGTACGAGGATACTGGTTTAATATAGCACTGAAAAGTGCAAAACAACAAACAACAATAAATGAACTAAAAGGAGAGTAAAATTATGAAGAAAAACAACAAAGGTTTCTCACTCGTAGAGTTAATTATCGTTATTGCTATCATGGCAATCCTTGCAGGAGCGCTTGCACCAGCACTTATCAAGTACATTAACAAGTCAAGAAGATCAACAGATATTCAGAATGCTGATTCTCTTAGAACAGCAGTTCAGACAGCTCTTTCTAATCCAGACGCTGTTGATTGCATAACAACTGATCCTGCTTCATATTCAGCTTCAACACTTTCAGGAAATAAATTTCTTGATGAGGTTAAATCAGTTGTGGGAAATGCTAAGCTTGAGACAAAATATGCATGCAAGGGTGACGCTATGTCATTTGTAGTAAGTCTTAGTGGTAATACGGTGACAGTTTTAGCTTCTAATGGAGATGAGTTATCACCTTCAGCATCAGGTTCATGGTATAATAACTAATTTGATGTAAATTTGAACATCGATTTACCTCGTGAATTGATGGGCGATGCAGTACCATAAAAAGCTTTAGGCAACAGAAAGACAGTGCGCTTTCTGTTACCTAAATTGCTTTTTAGTTAGAGAACATTAATTGTATTTGTATTCTATGAATGTACAAGAATGAACTCGTAACGATAGCTGGCTCGTTGAGCTAGTCGGTACTTATCAATCTTACTTTATTGCAAAAGGGTCATTGCAATAGAAGTAGATATAAGGGTGACAGATTGTTGACCCTTGTCTGGATGACAGATTATATGCCAGAAGGAAAATATATGAATGGGGTGAACAGCGGTAAGCTGGTACTCAAGCAAATACAAAACTACTGATTAGCGAGGGAGGCTATATAAGATGGCGAGTAATAGCAAAGTTTTAACAATCGACATTACAAATGAAAGTATTACAATCGTTGAAGTTACACCTTCAAACAAGAAACAGTCAACGATCCACAATGCGATCATCTTCGAGACACCTGAGGATGCCTATGATGATGGAGTGATCAGAGACAAAGAGAGAATAGCTGAGGCAATCAAGTCACAGTTATCAGCAAATGGAATAACCAACAAGAACGCAATATTCGTTCTTACCTCTACAAAGATCGTTAACAGAGAGGTCATGGTACCTTTCGTTAAGGAGAACAAGATCAAAGGAATTATTAATGCGAACTCATCAGAGTATTTCCCTGTTAATATAGAGGATTACGTGGTGTCTCACTCGGTTCTCGAGACAGTTACTGATGAAGAAAATAACAAGAAACTCAGAGTGCTTGCTGTGGCAGCACCGGAGAATATGGTCAGATCGTACTATGATGTGGCAGCTCTGGCAGGCCTTAAGGTGGTGGCACTCGATTATATCGGTAATGCGATGCTTCAGTTGATCAAGACTCAGACAACAGAGGCTATGACCACTATGGTAATCCAGTTGGGCAGTGAATCGACAGTGCTCAACATCGTGAAGGGAGACACACTTCTCCTTCAGAGAACAGTTCCTTATGGAACTAATGTTGTGGTGAATGAAGTCATGGATGCCAAGGGTGTGGATGCTACCACAGCCATGACGCTTCTTCAGAATGAGAGACTTCTCACTGTGGATTTCGATGACAATGCCATCACAGGTGCGTTCAGATACCTGATCAACAATATTGGCCGTGTCATGGATTTCTTCACATCAAAGAATCCGGATAAACCTATAGATGATGTGTTCCTCACAGGAGACGGAGCACTCATCAAAGGAATAGACGGACTTTTCAAGGTACAGCTCAATGTATCCACACGTGTTATGGATACACTGTACAATATCAAGTTTGATTCAAAGATTGACCTCAAGATTTACAATCCTGTATATCTCATGGTACCGATTGGTGCCGCATTTGATCCAATGGGCTTTGAACTGGGAGACGTAGGCTCAAAGGCGGGTTCAGGAAGTTCGGTGGATACCACTCCACTTGTTGTGGCATTTCTTATCATAGCAGTACTTGTGGCAGGAGGTGTGACGGCATATTCTTTTGTAGCGAAGAACAAAGCACAGTCTAAGCTTGATCAGGTAAACAGAGATATAGATGTCATAAGTGACATTGAGCAGATAGTTCAGGATCATGACAATGCAGAGAGTGTATATATGGATGCACAGAATATGTACAGCTATACAGAGAATCTCAATGAGAATGTGGGAACTCTGATCGCAGAGCTCGAGGATAAGATGCCAAAGGGAATCAGCCTCACAGCTTTCAACTCATCTTCTGCAGGTGTAAGCTTTACAGGCAACACCAAGACATACGAGGATATAGCAGCATTCGCTATCAATCTGAAGGAGATTGAGTGCATAGACAATACATTCATCCAGTCGGTTACAGAGAATGCAGGCGAGGATAAGGCAGATACCACATATGACTTCACAGTGTCATGCATCTATAAGGATGCTTCAGCAGGGGATACAGAGGCTGCTGACGGTGAAGTGGCTGTACAGTAAGGGAGGTTACATATATGGATTCAATCACAAAGGGACAGAGAAATTTATTACTATTTTTATTGGGTATTGCGATTCTTGTAGTGCCTATCAGATTCTTTGCTATGAGCAATTTCGATGACAAGAAGTCTATTGATAATCAGCGTGCAGAGCGCGAGACGTATTACAATGATCTCAAGGCTAAGGATGCCAACAGACAGCAGTACATTGAGGAGACAGAGCAGTATACCAAGGATTATGAGAATATCCTGGCTGAGTTCCCATCAGAGCTTTATCAGGATAACACCATCATGTATCTGCAGAATGTAAAAGATAAGTACAAGTTTAACTTCCCATCAGTTACTATGGGTGAGGAGACACTCTTCTATACCCTTGGAAGTGGTGCTGTAGGTGATGTGACAGTGGCTGATAATAGCACAAGTAGCACATCAGATACAACAGATGGCACAGACTCAGCATCTGGGGATGTATCACTTGATGATAATACAGTTGCATAGGGTTACAATTGTTATTCAGCATCATTTCCTGTAACATATGAGGGAGATTACAAGGATATCAAAGATGTTATTGATTTCATCAAGAGTGGTGACTCAAGAATGACACTTGATGATATATCTATCTCCTTTGACGAGGGTACAGGCAAGTATACAGGTAATATGACAATTACTTCCTATGCAGTAAATGGTGATGACAGAACAACAGATCATGCTGATGTTAATGTACAGATAGGAACGAACAATATTTTTGGAAATCCTACAGTAAAATCGAACAATACCACAACAAGTACAACCAGCACACAGTAATTGGTGTTAAAAAAATGGAGTGAATAATGAAATGGTAAAAAGAAACAATAAAGGCTTCAGTTTAGTTGAAGTGATTATAGCTGCGGCTGTATTTGCCATTCTGATATATCCGATTACCACAGCACTAGTCAGTGCAACGAAGACTGGAACGATGTCCACAAAGAAACAGTATGCAGTGGAAAAGGCCGAAGAGATTATGGAGATATTCAAGAGTGCTGATGTGAAAAGTGCTTTTGATGCAACCACGGCGGATGATCTTAAAGCATGTAAAGTAGAAGTGCCGAACGGTACAAAAACTGCTGCATATACATTCACTGCTGAGTCTAAGTATGATGCAAGAAAAATAAAACTTCCTGAGGGTAGTGGAGATGCTGATTATACTTCAGTTACATATTCATGTAAGGATATAGCAATAGGAACCAGTTATGAGAAATACCCTACATGTACGGTGGAGATCAATGATGCAGCGTATCAGGTCATGAAGAAGGGATATATCCTTAAAGATAAGGATGCTTCAAACATGGATGAGATGTTCAAGAAGACCAATGGTGATTCGAAATTTCAGAAGATCGATACAGGTGGTACAGGTACAGTCAGAAATCTGGATAGCAGTAAGTATGCTGTCATTGTAGGGGCTACATACAACAGTGCAGCTGAGCTCAACAACCTAGACAATCTTGCTTATCAGTACTTTCTGGATGATAAGGTTTCCCTCATAAGAAATTATGATGTGCTCTCGAGCCAGTATGATTCCGGAGCGGATATATTCGATGCTGATGCGTTCTCCAAGAACACAACGATACAGATAACCAAAGACAAGGTTACGAATATATATACAGTTACATGTAATGTTGAGTATACAGACACTACAAAGATATCAGCAATCAAGACAGCATATGAGGCCAAGAATGCAGATGACAGAAGTTTAAATACATACAGACCTTCCACACAGTATGGAGAAGGCGTTGTATACAAACAGCAGTTCAAAGACGAGCTTCCTGTAATATACTTCTTATACATACCAGCTATATATAATGGTCGATTCAATGATACGAATACAGAGTACTATGGTAAGTACAATCTGACAGATACGATCACAGTCGACAACACAGATATATCTGATGAGATGGCAGACATATATATTTTCCAGTCATCAAGAGATATAAAAGACAGTTACAATGATGTGATTGTGAAGCAGCTTGCAGAGAAATTCAATGTGAAACGTGATGCAGAAGGCTATCCGGTTGACGAAAGTAATGTGCGTATACCTAATAAAAAATTTATAGACAGTATTAGATATTCTAACAGTAATTCAAATATCAAGATGGAAGATGTAAAAGTTAATCTCAAACTCATGGGAACAACTCCTTCTCAGAAGGTGGCACTTGCCAAGAATCTTGATATATATGCGAACTTTAATTTTGACAGCTCTTCAGAGTACACGGTAAAGAGCATGTCTGAGGATGACAGTGATGATGTATACATGTATGAGATAACTGTAACTCTCACTGACAGCAAGGGTAACAAGACGACGGTGACAGGAACAAGGGGGAAATAGGAAGTGCGTGAAAGAATAAAGCGTAAGCTTGGCAAATCCAATGATCACGGATCCAGTTTTGTACTTGTAATAGTTGCCACCACTTTTATGTGTATATTGGCAGGAGCGTTGCTCATGGGTGCCTATATGACATATAAGCTCAAGTATTACAAGCTCAATTCTCTGAATAACTTCTACGAGGTTGAGAAGGCACTGGATGAGATATATGCGGGCGTTGGAGCTGCGACCAATGAGCATCTCTATTCTGCATATACAACTACGGCAGAGCTGGTAGTTACATATGATTCCACCCGTGATGAGGTTGACAACAAGCTTACCAATGGATATCAGACTCTTACTAATGAAGAGGCGAATGATCTGTTCAAGAAGCTTTTCATTACAGGCTTTATATCTGATAATGGATATAAGTCGGTGACTGTACTCAAGGATACACTTGAGGCGTTCATATCTAATAAGGCAAACGGCAGTGATGATACATCAGGTGGTGTTATGCTTTCAACTGATAATTTGAAGTACATTCTTACAGACAAGAATGGAGTTACATGGACCAGATGGATGAAGACTGGTAAGAAAGGAAATACTCTTGAAGAAGGAAAGCCAGATTCAGGTTTTGATAAGGATAATATAGTATCTATCACATTTAAGAATGTATGTGTTAAGAGAACTGTTGAAGTTTCTGGTTCTGAGTCAGGTAAGTATGAGCAGTCAATAACAACGGATATTGTGCTCAGACAGCCTGAGTACAATGTGTCATTTGAGACCAGCAGTCAGTCGAGTAATACACTGTATGATTATGCTATACTTGCAGATATGGGTATAGAAGTGGGAAGTGGCAATGACACTGATGATGCTTCAGTTACCATCAATGGTAATCTGTATGCAGCCAGTGATTATTACAACAAGAATTACAATGATGATGACAAGACAAAAGTTACATCATATTATGACAATAATAAGTCTACAAAGTGGGGAACAACAGACAACAGTTTGTACTCCGGTATATTTGTAGATGGTAAGAAATCAGAACTGTTCCTCAGATCTGATGTAATAGTATGTTCAGGTACACTTGCAGCCTATAACGGTGCAAGTATAGATCTGTCAAGCCGTTCACAGGGTGTGTCGGAACTCTGGACAGACAATATTGTGATAGGCGGAACAAAATCAGGAAGTATCAAGGCTGCTGCTGATGCATATGTATTTGATGATACTGAGCTGAATGCGGAGGAGTCTACATTCACACTCAATAATGGCAGATATTTTGGATACAGTTACAATGCAAGGGATGTACGAAGCCTTGAGTATCTGAGAAAATACGGATATCTGGCAACAGGATATTCACTGAGATCACATTTCGGAGACAGTGCGATCATTGTTAACGGTAAGAGCTCAACGCTCGATCTCAGCAAAGTCGGAAGCTTATATATAGCCGGTAAGTCATATATAGAGTTCTCCAAGATCGCAGCATCATCTGTTGCAAAGGACGATAAGTCTATAACAGTTGATGATAATGCTGAATATGCATATACAACACTCAACGACTATTCCACAGGTCAGTCTCTGGATGTTAAGACCAATCAGCTGATATTCCTTACACAGTGGTCGGTTGTGCCAAATTCCGAAACAGAGGTGAATGGCGTTCCTGTTGTATCGGTGAGGATGCCTGCAACGGATAATCGAGTAAAGGAGCTCTACAGCTCGTTCAACAAATCAATAAATGATAATGAGATAGAGGTTCAGGCAATTAAACAGACCGTGTCAGGCCACGATTACTATTACTTATATATAGATAATTCCAAGGACATCAATGATATGAGTAAGGCTGAACAGTTTGTCCATGCGTATTATAAAATGCTTAACAATAATGTCACAGAGGAAGTATCCAATATATATAATGTAAGAAATTATGAGACATTCCAGGTAAAGCTTATGCTCCCTAGTGATGAAAATAATGGCGGAGCAATAAAAAGGGATTCTATTAAAACGGCAGGGGCTCTTACAAGACAGCAATCAACAGATAATGATCTGTATATGGTTAAGTCCACCAATACCAGGCTTGATGTGAAGAATGCACTTGTAAATGCGTCACAGAGTAAGACATTCAGATCCTTTATGGGTGGAGAGTCACTATTCACACTTGACAAAGATGGACATATAGTTGATTCGAGCAACAACAAGATTGTTGCTGAGGCTCGTAAGCTTAAGGTGAAACAGACTGAAGGCAAAGAGAAAGACATGAGTGATCTTCTCTCATATATGTATATCAATCTCAAGGATCACTTGGCAGCTACTGATAAGGTTGTCAAGGACGCTGATGGCAAGGAAAGCACCACGAATGCATGGGATCTTGCAAAGTATACTAAAGATGGCGGAGAATATACATATGAGTATAAGGATGATTACGATGGAAACGGCAATGCAAGGTATTCATATGACTACAGCCTCACACCTCTTAATTACTATGTAGATTTCAAGTATGTAAGGGATACGGCAAAGAATGTCAATGAGACATTCGGTGACAAATCCAGTAATTCAGCAAGTACTGTTATCATCAACAGTATTGAAGATACACTGAATGTTAATTCGCCAAACAATGATGATGGATCATTCAGAGGAATCATTGTAACCACCGGAAGTGTGAGATTTGGTGAGGATGTCAAGAGTTTCAAGGGACTTATAATAAGTGGAGCAAAGGTTTATCTGGATCACAGCATGACAGTGTCAGCTGATGCACTTTATATATCAAGTCTTATTGACAAGTGTATGTCAGAGGACAGTCTCAAGGATGCTTATGGCAACAGTATACTGAAGCACACTCTGATCAAATGTGAGTCGTCTAAAAAGGAATCAGAGGAAACGGTTGATGGTTTGACAATATCAGATATCTCCTATGAGGATATTCTGGAATTCCAGAACTGGAAGAAAAATGTACAGTAGGAGGGGCGTATGAAAGATATAAAGAAAAGCAACAGTGGTTACACACTGGTTGAGCTTATTATAGTTATAGCGATTATAGCTATTATGTCAGGTGTTGGCGCCCTTACTATTGGATCTATAAGGACTGCGCAGGCAACCACATCCATGCAGAAATTTGACAGCGAATTGTCTACACTTATCAGCAGGACGAAGTCACTGGGAAGTTCATATGCCATGAAGATAGTGCGTAATGCCAAAGGAGATGGATATGACATATACTATGGTACATATTCCGGATCTGATGAGACAGGCATGTGCGATGTGACGAAGTTTACAGCGAATGATCCTTCCACACCGGATGCTGTTCTTGAGCGGGTTACAATATACTACAACAAAGATGATGTATACAATGCTGATGGAGCCACAGATGAGCTCGGTAAGGGTGATGATGGCGATGTGAATGCAGGTATGATCATAAGGGTTAGAAAGTCTGACAACAGGGTGATATTTGGAGAAGGCGAGTATAAGTTCGTCAAGTATGCTGCAAGTGGAACAAATGATTCCAAAGGACTTGTGGGACGTATCACTTTGAACAAAGAGACTGGCAGCCATACATATGGTAAGAATTAGGGGGTGTGAAGAATGAGAAAAAAAGATAAGGGCTTCACATTCATAGAGCTTATACTTTATATGGCTATTCTGGGTATATTCATGGTGGCTGTTATGTCGCTTGTGACCACTACAGTAGCATCAAATAAGAAACAGAAATCCAGACAGAAACTCCAGACCCAGGCTACAGAGACGTATGATTATATATCAAATATACTTATGGGAGCCATGGATGTGGCAGTTGCAGCTACGGATAGTAAGGGAGATATGGTCAGTTATGTTGTTCCTGACAATATGATAGCCAAGGATATAAGTGCTGAGGCTACAGGAAGACTTATAACAGGAGGAAAGACTACATCGCCTGTGTCTATGGGAATAGCAGCAGATGTGGCAGATACTCCGTCTACATCATTGGATTGTTATGATATGGCCAGTGCAGCAGCGGATATGGAGGCTGAATATCTCTGGTTCAGTTATTCTCCGGCATTGGAAAAGACAACATTTTGTACTGTAAAGTATGATAAGGGTACAAAGGTGCTGAGCATAGTACGAGAAGGAGAGACATCAGATGATGCCCTCACTGACAGTGTATTGAAGCTTAATAAAAAGTACATAGATAAAGGCACGGCAGCCACCGGAGATATTCTTGCGAAGAATGTAAGCAGCTTCAAGGTTACGGTTGATCAGGACAACAACAGTGTAGGACTGATAATCGGATTTGAAGATGACAAGACCGGTGAGAAGTATGAGGTGTCAGGAGTTGTTGGTCTGAGAAATTCATTTGTGCTTAAGAAGCACGAGTGGAACTGATAGAGGAGGGACAATACAGTGTTGAAAAATAAAAAGATAGTATTATCTTCAATAGCTATTGTGTTTGCTCTGGTAGTTAGTGCGATATTTGTCAATTATACACTGGCTAATTCTGATTCCCGTGCCTCGCTCAGTGATGCGGGCAGTGGAAGTGAATCAACGAGTTTGACAGGTCTGTCCAATATCGATCTGGCTATAAAGAACTCGAACAGTTCCGAAAAGAAGGAATCGGGGGAAGACAAGTATAGAATAGTACA
>JAQYAS010000039.1 GCA_029338615.1 Clostridiales bacterium | reverse complement strand
GATCTTCTTATACAAAGTATCGACCTCATCGCACCTGTCGGCTATACGGTCTATGTTGTTGCTCACCACCATGAGTCCAGCCGCATGCTCTGCCTGCTTCTCCGTCAGATTACCACTGGCTATGAGCTTCGTCACAAAGTCCACTATGATATTTTGAAGCTCCTTGACCTTATCGTGTTCATCCACATATTTGTCTCTTATCTCTGTTGTATTTCTTCCTGAGATAGCATTCTTCATGGCATCTATCATCTTGCCCGCATGAACTGACAGTCTGGATATCTCCTTTGCCGCCATATAAATGGCCGCTGCCGGCTGTGACATCGCCTTGTCGTCAAGATACTTGGCAACGAAGCCTTCAGTACTCTTCTTGTCCTCGCCCCGGATGATGAACTTCACGATCTTCACCATGACCGGTATGAGCGGAAGCCAGATGATGGTACATGCCACATTGAATGTTGTGTGCGCATTTGCGATCTGTCTGGATATGATATCAAGCTCGTCGCCCTTAGGTGATATCCACTGGACAAATGCAGCCAGCGGCCTGATGAGAAACATGAAAAGTATGGTTCCTGTGATATTGAAAGTGCTGTGTGCGATGGCTGTTCTCTTGGCATTCTTGGACTGTCCGATGGATGCCAGAAGCGCTGTGATGGTAGTTCCGATGTTATCTCCAAAGAGGATAGGTATCGCACCCGCAAGGCCGATGACACTGTGTATTCCGTCAGGCCCCGGCTGAGATGCAAAGTTCTGGAGCACCGCGATGGTGGCTGAACTGCTCTGCACGACCAGTGTCATGACTGCACCAAGGATAACTCCGAGAACCGGTATCTCTGACACCTTTCCCATCAGGTCGACGAATATCGCACTGCTGGCAAGCGGCTTCATCACTCCACCCATGACCTCAATACCTTCAAAGAGAAGTCCGAATGAGAATATGACCATACCCACATTTCTGATCTTTTCCTTCTTAAATGCAAAGTTCAGTATGAAACCTATGAAAATGATCGGATATATATAGTTGCTGATCTTGAACGCCATGAGCTGTGCAGTCATGGTCGTTCCTATATTTGCTCCAAATATTACGGATATCGCCTGTGGCAGGTTCATGAGCCCGGCACTTACAAAACCGATGACCATGACCGTGGTCGCAGAACTGCTCTGAAGTACCGCGGTAACAAGTGCTCCCGCCAGCGCTCCCATCAAAGGATTCTTCGTAAGGAATCCCAATATCTTCTTCATCTTCTCTCCTGCTGCCTTCTGGAGTGCATCGCTCATGGTGTTCATTCCGTAAAGGAACATGGCAAGTCCTCCAAGCAACCCAAACACTATCTTAACTCGCTCGTCCACTGTGTTTCTTTCCTCCTTGTGTAAATATGGAGCAGACGCATTCCAATGCATTTATGCGCAGCGTCTGCTTGATGTCTTAGACAAGCATATCCACATAAGGAACGAGCCGCTATCCACATACAGTAAACGAAATGTAAGATCTATGTAAAAAACAGGAAAAGCCAGCAGACACACTCCATGTGTATCTACTGGCTTAAATCTTCTCTGCTATAAATCTGCCATTATGATAGCATTTTGTCTTGTATTTTTCAATATGTGGGCACGTAAAATTTATGTAAACCTACCCGTGCCATACATTAATCGCATATCGGTCAAAATGTATTTACAATATTGCAAATACCTGTTACGCAGATTCAACTTCATAGGTAAAGCCGGCATCCGTGATCGCCTTTATAGTATCTTCCATGCCCTGTCCATCCTCAGTGAGATAACCTGACGCAAATATGGAATTGACCACAGTGAGAAGTCTCTTCTCCTCACCCTTGAAATATCTCTCCCTGCCCGCAGCACATCTTATGTCCGCCTGTGGAACCATGAGTCTCGCAAGACACAGCACCTTCAGGCAATACTCCGTTGTGAGTCCTGACGTATCGATATCGCCGAGTGGCGTTCCCTCTATTGGAAGAAGGAAATTGATTGGAATAGCCTCAGGGTTGATCTCCCTGAGCTCTAAGAGCATGTCCACCACATCCTCTTTACTCTCTCCCATTCCTATGATGCCGCCGCTGCATATCTCAAATCCCACACTCTGCAGCATCTTTATGTTTGCTACTCTCTGATCAAATGTGTGTGTCGAACAGATATGGCTGTAATACGCCCTGCTACTGTTCAGGTTGTGGTTGATCCTGTCAAGTCCAGCATCCCTGAGTATATGTGCCTGCTTCTCGGTCAAAAACCCTATGGAACAGCACAGATGTGTCCCGTTCTCCTTCATCTTACGGATTCGCACCGCAAGCTCCTCGATCTCCGCATCCGTGAACTTCATTCCGCTAAGTCCGATACAGTGTCTGGACAGATGATATTTGTCCACAAAATCATTGTCTCTGTAAAGCTTTTCATCTCCAACCCAACGATACTTGTCAATGGATGCCTTTGATCGGCACGACTGTGCACAGTACGCGCAGTCCTGGGAGCAGTTGCCACTTCTGGCATTTGTCAGGATATGGATTCCCACATGCTTTCCCTTGTACTTCTCCCGGAGCACCCCGGCACGTGCCACAAGCTCGTCAAGCTGATCGTCCGGCGTGTTCAGTATCCCTATAGCCTCCTCACGGGTTATAATCGGATCTTCTGTCTTTGTTGTTTTTTCTTCTGAAATCATAACTGCACCTTTCTTTATCGAACATCTGCCTTTTTATCGCCCTATATGATGATCGATGTTTTATTGCAGCTCTTGTGTATATGATTCAGCCCAATGTCTTTTTCAGTCTTTGTGTATATGATTCAGCCCGGTGACACCCTAAACCACAGTTTAGCAAACGCATGAATGATGCCACCAAGGAACATTTTATCAGCTTATTTTCTCATTAACAACTGAATTTTCTTTGTGTGGGGAGAATTTGTGACGCGGATTAACGCCACATATATCAATACAAATGCTTGATAGTATACAAAAAGAGGTCTCCACATTCTGATACGCATCCGGAATTCCTGATATATTCCAGATACATCTCATTTGGCAACCTCTTTTTTCATATATTTCTTATATCTATTTCTTTTAATTGTGCTCTGGCACTACAGCGTAGAACACCAAATCCTCATCGCCGTTGTTCTTCAGGCTGTGGCTGTGTCCCGGTGGGCAATAATGGCAGTCGCCCGGATTGAGTATCTCCATAGTATCGTCATACTCCATGGTGCCCACTCCTGATAAGATAAATATGATCTCACTGTTGGTGTCATGTGTGTGAAGTCCTATGGAACTTCCAGCTGGCAGTGTCGCCCTCATAATCTTGTTGTAATTGCCTACGTGCATGCGTGGCTTGAATACGCCTTCGCCGCCCTTAAAGTTCTGAATATTCTGCTCCTCAAGGGAATCAAATGATATCTTCATCCGTTGTCCTCCTTACGAAAAATACGAAAAATCCTGCAAACGCATGAAATGCGCTCCGCGCGGCGTCTGCATGCTATGTCGTCAAGCTTACCACACTCTCCAGAAGTCTGTCACAGGCTTCCTCTATTATGTCCTCTTCTATACCCGAATAATTGATAACCAGCGTATGGCTGTCCTCCTGTTCTTTTCCGTGGCAGTACTGGCTAAGGCTGGATATGTTGATGCCTGCCGCGGCAGCCCTGTCCACCATCTCTTTATCTGTGTACGACGTGTCAACCTCCATAAGGAAATGAAGACCTGCATTCTCTTCCTTTATCGTTACCTGCGGATACAGCCTGTGGCTCCTGATACAACCAAGTATCCTGTCCCTGCTGTTCCTGTAAAACTTTCTCATCCTGTTGATGTGCTTTTCCAGATACCCCTCCTGGATAAACCTTGTGAGTGTATACTGATCAAAATTCGACACCGTACACGCATAAAAGCTTAGTACATGATTATACCTTACCATGAGCGGTATTGGCAATACCATGTAGCTTATTCGTATGGTTGATGACAAACTTTTTGAAAATGTATTCATGTATATGACCTTATCCGAGGCATCTATACTCTGAAGCGCCGGGATCGGATTGCCCACCAGACGGAATTCACTGTCATATTCATCCTCTATGATATATCTGCCCTCCTGCTTTGCCGCCCAGCCAAGCAGCTCATATCTCCTGCTCGCCGGAGTGACAGTTCCCGTAGGGAAATGGTGCGACGGCGATATATGCACCACATCAGCTCCGGATTTCTCTAGCGAATCTATGTTGACACCGTTCTCGTCCATGTCTATGTAACAGCATTTCACCTGATATGCATCGTATATGTGCTGTATCTTCTGGTATCCAGGATTCTCCACTCCGTATACGCTGTCCCTGCCGAGGAGCTGTATGATCAGGCCATACAGATATTCCGTTCCCGCTCCTACTATGATCTGGTTCGGGCTTACAGACATCCCCCTGAATTGATAGAGATAATCCGCAATGGCTTTTCTGAGTTCAAATATACCACCAGACGGTGATCTCTTCATAAGCTTTTCCCGGTCATCCATCATCGTCTCCCTCATAAGCTTCGTCCATGTCGAAAATGGGAAGTTCTCACTGAGGGTGGAATTGTTCACAAAGTCGGCAAAGTACCTGTTCTGGTCCACCGGGTCTGCGTGATCCCTGATCACATGAGTACGCTCCGCCACATGGTCGTCCGGTCGTATTCCACACATGTATGCAACGTCCGGTTCATCTGAGATCGTGTTCTGCCTTGCATTATCTTTCATAGCAGAACCTTTTGAACCACTCTTGTATTCACAGGTATCGTAAGAATTGCGCACTCCCACAACATCCGCGTCCTCGGCCTTCACATCACACACATAAAACCCGCTCTTCGGCTTGGAGTAAATATACCCCTCCGCCAGGAGCTGGCTATAGGCATTCTCCACAGTGACCACGCTCACATTCAGATGAGCTGCAAGTGCCCTCTTTGACGGCAGTTTCTCATGGGCTTTAAGATTTCCCATCAATATGTCATTTTTTATCTCTTTGTACAAATGTTCATAGAGGAAATCCATCCCCCTGTCGTCAAATGAATATGTAAGCATCCACTACTCTCCCAATACTATATCAACGATCTTCTGTGTGTCATGTATGACAAACGGTGCGCCAAGGCTCATGATGAACTCCTCGTCTCTGAATCCCCAGCCAACCATGATGACATCCGTTCCAGAATTTCTTGCTGTGGCAAGATCCACATCAGAGTCACCTATATACACGACATCCTTCTTCTCAAGGCCAAGCATTCTGAGGCACTCCTCCACCATGTCAGGTGCCGGTTTCTTGGCTATGCCAGACTTCTCACCAAGTGCAAAATCAAACATTCCCGGGAAATAGTCAACACACAGATCCTGGACTGCGAAATCCGCCTTGTTAGAAACGACCGCAGTCTTCACGCCTGCTGCCCTGAGCTTTGCAATGGCATCATGTATTCCGTCATACGGTCTGGTCTTGATGGCACTATGCTCTTTATAATAAGAAGCAAATGTATCAAACACTTTATCTATCGTTGCCACATCAGTTCCCGCCGGCACAGCTCTCTCAATGAGCTTTCGTATGCCATTCCCAACAAATCTTCTAACCTCATCTATAGTTCTCTCAGGGAATCCATGATGAGCAAGTGCATAGTTTGTACTGTCTGTCAGGTCCTCCAGAGTATTGAGTATTGTTCCATCCATATCAAATATCGCTGCCTTGTATCTCATGTCATACATCTCCTTGTCTTATTTGTAATTATGCTTATTCCCATTATAATCTGTGAGTTAAGGTTGTCAATCAACAATGACGCCACAAAAAAATCCGGCACAGGAGGGAGATTCCTGCGCCGGACTTTTATATACAACTGAAAGTAATTTGTCTATCGTATGTTATTCAATTGTTATATACTTTGACTTTGGCTCTTCAGGCTTCTTCTCAATCTTTGGAACTGTGAGCTTGAGCACACCGTCCTCGAACTTAGCCTTGATGTCTTCCTGAGTCAGATCCTTGCCTACATAGAAGGTTCTGCTGCCTGTGCCACTGTAACGCTCCTTGCGGATGTACTTTGTCTTCTTTTCCTCCTCTGTAGTCTCACTCTTTGTAGAAGCGTTCACTATCAGATATCCATCCTTGAGCTCTATCTTCACATTCTCTTTCTTAACTCCTGGGAGATTCATCTCAACTGTGTAGGCGTCCTCGCTCTCGGCTACATCAGCCTGCATAAATCCATTCATCTGTGTCTGCTTTGGTGCTGCATATGTCCTCTCAGGATATCCAAAGAAATCATCTAAAAAGCTATCTCCAATAATACTAGGCATTAACATAAGTCATCTCTCCTTCCAATATCTATCCCCTCTGCCTTTATCGCATCAGGTATATACATGTTAATAATTTCGTTTTCTTTTCAAAGGATCGCTTCAAGGCTTATCGTTAATTTCTATTTAGAAGCTCTTTCCTTTGACTGATTATGTTATACCACTTCTGTTAGCACTCGTCAACACAGAGTGCTAATAAATTTTGTGAAAAATTTGTGAAGTCCACTAATTCAGGACTTCACAACCTCACACATAAAACACCTTTTCATCCTCAAGCCTGAGACATGCAAGTCTGGCGTTCTTTATTCCTATGTTTCTCATCCAGCATCCACAGTCAATGTCATAGAACAAAAAATCTCTCTCCTCATCATACTTACGAAATACCCGTCCATCATTATATGCAAATTCTTCCTCTTTGGTCGTAGGAGTATGCCCCGCCACAACCATGCCGTGCAAGATACCGCCATTTGTAAATCCATCACCCCTGGCGTTCATATAGAACTCTTCCCTTGTGCTGTACCTGGCCTTAAGTTCCGGCATGTCAAGCCTCCTGATGTATCCGGCATGAACTACTATGCATTTCCTGCCAGACACTTCCGTTTCATACAGATACGGCATGTTCTTTATCCGGTCCGCCCATGCACATAACCGCGAGAAAGTATATCCGGATTCTATCAGCTCGTATACCGTCTCACAGCGGTCAAACTTTACGCTGGCATCTTTTTTCGCAAGCTTTTTCATCGACCGGTACAGAGTTTTCGTGTCCTGCAGGCTATCCCTGTCAAGATCCATTTTGTAGCTGATGATCCTCATAGCCTCTATATTCTGTGCAAAGTCCTCATCGTGATTGCCGCGCAGCAGAATTACATTTGGCGGAACATTCATTATCCATTCCAGCACCTCGGCATTCTTTGGTCCCTTATCTATATAATCTCCCGCACATATCAGAGTGTCACTGTCTTCTAAATTTATCTTCTCAAGCATCCGGATCAGCTCGTCATAGCATCCGTGAATGTCCGATATTACATAACTGCCCATAAAAAGCCTCCCTTATAATATTCATACAGAACATATACTATACTTTTTATTGTAAATGTCATCATCTTTCATGCGTAAATTCTGGGTAAATGTCCCGTCAGACACAAAAGCCATCCAGTTTTGTGATGATCATGCCCGGATGGCTTTGTACCCCACTTTTTATTCAGTTACTTTCGTCTGTTCTCTGTTTCGATGCATACAGGGTGGTTTGCTTCTCTCGTATCCGTTCCGTAGACCTTCTTAAGCGACTCAAACACCTCCGATACAGCCTCCAGCGCATGCTTTCTCAGTCCCATTTCCAAGGGTGTTTATATTATCTTCCACGTTCATAAATTCTGACTCCTATTTGAACAACATTCTAACATTTATAACTCCACATTTACAGAATCATTTGTATGTCCACGCTCCGCCTTGATCTTCTCATTTGTAGCCTCCACATTCATTCTGGAGAGAATCAATAAGATAAGAATATCAAATATAAGTGGCAGCCACAGATACATAAACTGCATCATATCAAGCGCAGACTGAGGCTGTGTTGTATGTGTTCCAACATAACCAGATAGATCAAGCAGCCAACCCATAATAGCAGTTCCTATTCCACCGCCGATCTTTACTCCGAGAGATGTACAAGAATACATCG
>JAQYAS010000038.1 GCA_029338615.1 Clostridiales bacterium | reverse complement strand
CAGTCTGTACTTTGCTTGATGCTACAGCTGAATCATAGAAGGATACCTTACTGCATGTACTTCCACATGCGTTTCCGCTTCCTTCATGAATCTCAAATACTGCTCCGGCAAGATTCTTTGCATCCCCACCATCTACAGTTCCCAGTTTATGAAGCGTTATTTTGTTCTTAGCATTTGTAACAACATATGCATCATCATGGACAGTAACATCCCTGTCAGTGCTCTTTACCTCAAATTCATATTCTTTATCAGACTTCACATATCCGGAAAGCTCTGTCTTTTCCTGTAGCTTATATGTGCCCCAGTTAAGACCTTCTACCTTGATAACTCCCGACTCACCATCAGACTCTGTAAGCTTCCATGATGTTGTTCCTGAAGCTTCGCCAGTCAGTTTTTCTGCCTTATAGGTCCTACCTGTTGTTACAGTAACCGGCTCATGCAACAAGTAACTGCTGTCTGACGTACCCGTCGGGTCAGTTCTTGTTAGTATGTACTCAACCCCGTTCAAAGGCTCCTTTGTTGCTCCATCAACCTTCCTTAGAGTTACACTTCCCATGATACGGGTATTTGGGACACCTGTTGCGTCTCTCTTTAATATATTTGTCTGGTCATAACCGTATATTCCGCTGATGTTATCTTCCTGAGACGCCTTATCAGTAAGTATAAATCTGAACTGTGGTGGATTGGTACCCAACTCGTATCCTTCCGTCTGCCTTGTCTCTCTTAATATGTAGAAGCCCTTATTGTGTATCTCAATGGACAGCTTTCCTTCTGCATCCGTTGTAAATATTCCGTTTTCCTTAAGCGTAACGTTGCCATCCTTATCCTTGGAATATGCATCACTTACAACATCTTTTTGTGTCCATTCATCTCCACTTACCTCTGCATGATATAGTGTAAACTCAGTTCCTTCTATTCTGGCCTTTCCTGCTTCCTCATCCGCATCATATTTAAACAGTGTTACTGTTGATTTGTACTGTTCATTTACAACAAGCTGATTCTCATTATATGCATGTGACGATGGACCTCCAAAGCCGTCTGTCACAGATTCCATATTTCCTGTTCTGATATTAAACTTTTTGTTACTATCTGTAAGATAATCTTTAAAGTCATCATCCTTTGGATTTACGGTAAATGCTCTGCCGTCATTGTACGCATTATCCGGGGCATATGTTTCAGTAAATGTATATCCGTTTACATTTTGCTGAAGGACAATAGTGGTATCTGATGTATGAGAACCTGTGTTTTCTGACCACACAAGGAAACCATCGTTGCCTGTCTTTGCAGTTCCAATTATTTTGGCTGATTCATCTGCTATATCATTATCTGTAACAGTAAAGATTACATCCTTGAGAGGTTCATAACTGTTGTCTGTGCCATGTATAACCTTGTTTAGTGTCACAGGAACCTTTATAGTCATATCAACTATTCTGAGCACGCCGTTTATTATGCCGGCAAATCCATAAATATCACCATCAGTGTTCTGGTTTATAACATCACCATTCTTGTAAGTGAGTAATATCCTGGAATATCTGTTTTCTCCTTCTGTATATGTACCATCAAGGATAAAGTACACATCTTCAGATTCAAGATATCCTACAGGTGCGGAATTCTCCTTTTCGTGAAGCCTGTATACCACATCTTCACTCAAACGTCCGGCAGGAACTATGTGATTACTCTCATCAGTCTTCCATGTATCAAGAACTGTGTTACCTATATCATCTGCCTTGTATATTTCAAGAGTAGCACCGGCAAGTGGCTCGCCCTTTGCAAAGTCAATGGTCTTTCCTATAGGAACCTTCGTCTTTTCATTCTTTATAGTGACATCAGCCTTAGAATCATATTCAGACAGAGCCACTGTGACGAGCTTATTGTCATTGGCAACCACTTTCATCTTATCCTCAGCATCAACATTAACCGTTGCCAGAAGCTTTGCCGTGCCATCATTTTCTGTTGGCGTAATGTATGTATTGCTTGCTCTGACTTCTCTTATCTCATATGTTCCCTGGAATGTCAGGTCTATATTATTTCCATCCTTGTCAACTATCTGTCCCTCTGTGTTTGTAGTATATTCTTTTTCGTAAGCAGCAGACACATAGGAACTTCCTGCAAGAGGCACATAGGCTATCTTAATCTTTGTACCTGCCAAATTATTACCACTGTCATCTTTCTTTACAAGATTCAAAGTCTTGTGGACGGCATTCCTTATTGTGGTTTCTATATTACTATCTGCAATAGTTCCGATTTTGTTAGCGTCATATCTAGGAGTATACTTCAAGCTGCTTTCACTTGCAGTAACATAAGTCTGCGATACATCGAGCATTTCTTCCACTTCGTAGGTTATGCCCTTCGGTATATCCGCCTTGATATATTCACCGTCAAGTATGGCCATCCATCCATTTGGGTCCGGTGTTACATCACGCATCTCAGAATTATTCCCTGCATTATAAACCTTACATGTATCAAGATAATATCCATAGTTATTGTTGCCAACCGGGGTACCATCCTTGTTGAGCTTTATCCTCACATTGAATGTATCCGCAGACGATCCACCACCCAGAGTCTTTTTGATGGTAAGAGTCTTCTTATCCTTGCCACCTGAAAGTGTATTGGTTATCTCTGCTGTTGTATCTCCATCTTGTACATTTTTCTCAAATATGCCTGTTGCTGTTGTAGTATACTCATACTTTTCTTCATACCACGATGGCTTGTCTATTTCCTCTACAGTATATGTGTAGAGGTATGTTGTTTCCTCACCCTGAGCATTTTTTATGGTTACATAAGACGGAAGGTTACTCCATGTATGCGACCAGCTGTTTTCTAAGGAGAGAGTTGCCACAGCGTCAGTGCCATTTATCTGAACTTTTTCAGGTGTACCACCATTATATACTCTGTACAACTGCACTTTAATCTCACCCGGTCTGAATGTCTTATCAAGTCCTGTATCACCTTCCCACTTCTTTGTAACTGTTACACTTTTTGTTGGAATAGGTGTATCAGCAACTCCATTATCGGTGAGTTTAATATACTGATTATTTGAGATAGTCACTCCTGAAAGCTTATTATTTGTCAGATAATTCTGAAGTGTACTGTCAATCTTATACTCGTGGTCAGTTTCATTTCCAATCTCAAAGGATATTGTATTTCTACAGCCTCCTGTGGTATTCATCATCTGATTGCCATCTGCAGACTTTTCTGTCAGCCTGTAGAAGCCTCGTCTTAAGCCTTCTTCAGCACCGCTTTCCGTATATTTTGCCTTGTCAAATATTGCCTGTCCATTCTCATCTGTTGTCAACTGGCCTATGGATGAATAATCTCCATCAAATGTCTCGCTATATTCCACATCAAATACCGCACCGGCAATATATGTATCACCGCTGAGCTTTACAAGACTTATCTTTGCGTTGACCCTGGTATCCATGAGCTTTGCCTTTTCCGTATCATCGGAAACCAGCTCAGGCAATATCACATGCGCCTTATCTGCATTCTCAATTTTAAACTGAATCTTCTGATCTTCTCCAATGTTGATATGGTATGCCTTAGGAGCATCCACCTCAAGGAATTCATATGTACCCTCAGGAAGACCTGTAATATTTATCTGACCATTTTCATTTGTGACAAATCTGAAAGCCGCACCGGTTTCTGTGTCACTGTATGAATAATTTCCATTATTATTGTCGACAGCATATACCGGTTCAGATATATCATTCTCCTCTGCATTCTTAATCCTAGTAAGTGTGTATACCGCACCAGTAAGAACATGGGCATCATCATAGACGTTATCTGCTGCACTGCTGTCCTTATAGTATTTTGTTAGTGTAACAGAACCCTTTATAATCGGATTTCTGATTGTCATTGTTACTTTATCTGTATCTACAACTGCAGCATCTACATCATTATTGTTAGGTATTTTAGAGTTGATATCAATGGCAATCTCTCCTCCATCCGTAATATGAAATACAATATCATTTGCCATTACTTCATGGTACAGTACTCTCTCTTCATGAAGCTTGTACTTCACATCAGCAATCAGATTATTGGTAAATGTTATACCGGTAAGAACATCTGTACTGGTCCATTCAATCTGATCTGCTGTCCATTTTGTCACGCCTGATGGCTTAGTATCATCTGTTATATTGACAAATGCTTTACTTTCTGCACCTGCATCTGATCTTGTAAGAGTAAACTTGGCTCCTGATACCGCATTGCCAGACTCATCCACTTTTCTAAATGTAACCTTTATCGGGGCATCTGATACAACCAACATATCCGTTGCCGGATTAAGGTCTGACATGGCATCATTTGTATTACCCCTCTTTACTATCTGCCCACATTTGTCAAGCTGAATATAGAAAGGCTTTGTGAGCTTATATCCATCAGGAGCCTTGGTCTCCTCAATCTTGTATACTTCGCCAGCAATCACACGTCCTGAAAGTTTTGTCTTAAAATCTTTAGTGGTAAGTTCTGTTACAGTATCATTATTAACAACATTATTACCATCCTCACTTACAAGCTTTCCTGTGATGGTAAACTCAGCGTAATCAAGAGTATCCTGGTTAATAGTTATACCTTTCTCATCTACCTTTGAAAGATCTATCTCTATAGGGTTATCAGTAAAAGTGAGTGCTGCTACACCATCACTGCTTTCATTGCCTGCCACAAGGAAATCACATTCACCATCAACAGTCACCTTTCCGTCCACAGCGACTTTAATAGTTGCTGATGTTTTTGGCACCTCATATCCCGCCGGAGCACTCGTTTCAGTTATTGTATATGAGCATCCACCAACCAGCTGAGCCTTAAGTTCATCCTTCAGGCTATTTCCTGTGAATGTCTTTGTATTGCTTCCATCTGCAAACTTAGAACCACCT
>JAQYAS010000037.1 GCA_029338615.1 Clostridiales bacterium | reverse complement strand
TGTTGTATTTCTCTCGATAAGGTGAGTAGCTATACCACCCATTGTCTCGATTGAAAGTGTAAGTGGTGTAACATCCAAAAGAAGGATCTCACCAGCACCGGCATCTCCAGCAAGCTTACCACCCTGGATACAAGCACCGATGGCAACACACTCATCAGGGTTGATACCCTTGAATGGCTCCTTACCTGTAAGTCTCTTAACCTCTTCCTGTACTGCGATGATACGTGTTGAACCACCGACAAGAAGTACCTTATCAAGCTCTGCTGCTGTAAGTCCTGCATCAGCAAGTGCTGTGCTTACAGGGCCCTTTGTTCTGTCTACAAGATCTGCAGTAAGTTCATCGAACTTAGCTCTTGTAAGGTTCATATCGAAATGCTTTGGACCATCCTGATTTGCTGTGATGAAAGGAAGGTTGATGTTGGTTGTTGTAGCTGATGACAGCTCCTTCTTGGCCTTCTCTGCTGCTTCCTTTAATCTCTGCATAGCCATCTTATCACCTGAAAGGTCGATGCCCTCTGCCTTCTTGAACTCTTCAAGCATATACTTTGTAATTGCATTATCAAAATCATCACCACCGAGCTTGTTATCACCGGCTGTTGCAAGAACCTCGATAACTCCATCGCCGATCTCAATGATAGATACATCAAATGTACCACCACCTAAATCGTATACCATAATCTTCTGCTCCTGCTCATTGTCAAGACCATATGAAAGAGCTGCTGCTGTAGGCTCGTTGATGATACGCTTTACATCAAGACCTGCGATCTTACCGGCATCCTTTGTTGCCTGTCTCTGTGCATCTGAGAAGTATGCAGGAACTGTAATAACTGCCTCTGTAACCTTTTCTCCGAGATATCCTTCAGCATCTGCCTTCAGTTTCTGAAGGATCATTGCTGAGATCTCCTGTGGTGAATACTTCTTATCATCGATTGTTACTCTGTAATCTGATCCCATGTGACGCTTGATAGATGAAATTGTCTTATCAGCGTTTGTAACTGCCTGACGCTTTGCAGGCTCTCCTACTACTCTCTCTCCTGTCTTCAGGAAACCTACTACTGAAGGTGTTGTTCTCATACCCTCTGAGTTAGCTATAACTACAGGCTTACCACCTTCCATAACTGCTACACATGAATTTGTTGTACCTAAGTCAATTCCTATAATCTTACCCATTGTCTTTTCCTCCTAGAAAAAAATTTTACAATTTACAATATTAAGAAATCTCCCACTTCGTGGATCCTTCTTATGAAAGTTAATTTGCTACCTTTACCATGCTGAATCTGAGAACCTGATCTTTGTACATGTATCCCTTCTGCATCTCTTCCACGATCACATTATCATCATAGTTCTCATCCTCCACATGCATAACCGCATTGTGGAATGTAGGATCAAACTGCTCTCCAGCGCAATTCATAGGCTTTACGCCTATACCTTCCAATGACACCATCAGCTGCTTGTATATATTCGCAACTCCTGATTCAAATGGTCTGTCCTTATCCTCCTCAGGTATTGCTGCCATGGCTCTTTCAAAGTTATCAACCACCGGAAGGAGTTTTTCAAGCACGCCCTTTGCTCCGATATCATATAACTTTGAAGATTCTTTTTCATTTCTCTGTCTTATATTCTCACATTCTGCAAGAAGTCTTGTATATTTTGCTTCCGCATCCTTGCAACGCTCTTTGAGCTTCTCATTCTCTTCTCTGAGAGCTTTGCCGCCTCGTCTGTTCTCTTTCGCAACATGCTGTGGCTTTGCCGCTTCTGCCTGTTCCTCAGGAACATCCACAGTCTCAGTAACTTTTACTGTAGACTCCTCATTGTCCTTTATCTCTGCTGAAGCATCTCCAACTATCGTCTCTGAAGCTGTCTGCTCTGTCTTGACTTTCTTGTCGGATGCACTACTGTTATTGCTATCAGCCATTATATATCCTCCTTAAGAAATTATTCATTGTTATTAAATATATCATCAAGCTCTCCGGTTAGTTCTTTGAGCATTGTTACCACTTTCTTATAATCCATTCTCTTAGGTCCTATGATTCCTATAGTACCCTTTGCACCCTCTGGCATCTTGTATGTGGCTGTGACCAGTGAACAATCTTTCAGGTTCTCATCACTGTTCTCCTGTCCTATAAGGATCTGGATATCATTGTCCTGCTGTATCACATCCTCCACATGTTTTGCAAATTCTTCCTTATCCTCTATATTCTCAAGGGTTCCAAGCAGTTTCTCTGCTGAAGATGTATTTGCCAGTTCCGGATATTTCAAAACATTGGTTGCTCCACTTGTATACACCTTAAGGTCATCAGCTTCATGGATCGCTTCCATGATTCCCTGGAATATTGTCTCCAGGATCTCTGCATACTCACCGGCCTGTACTTTCATGGTCTGTATGAGTTCCAGATTGATATCTTCTAATGCCGCTCCCTGAAGAAAGGTGTTGAGCAATATGTTGAATTTGAGAATGTCTTCATTCTTCAAACTATATGTCGTCTTGATCAGTTTATTCTTGACTATGTTGCCATCTACCATGATCACAGCCAGAAGCGTTGTCTCATCAACCTGTGAAAGCTGGATGAACTTCACTGTGTTGTTGTACTTTGGCATCGTAACCAGCGTTGCATACTGCGTATTCGCAGCAAGCACTTTGGCAACCTGTTTGAGCAGCTTCTCAAGCTTATCGACTCTCTGAAGCAGATTCTCTCGTTCTTCCTGATCACCCGCACGCTCTTCATCCCTGTCTGCCATAATACTGTCAACATAAAATCTGTAGCCTGCATCTGTTGGAACTCTTCCTGCCGATGCATGAGGCTGGCAAATATATCCCATCTCCTCCAGGTCTGACATCTCATTCCTGATTGTCGCCGGGCTTACATTCATGTCACCCAGCTTGGAAATGGTTCGGGAACCAACCGGCTCACCAGTCTCAAGGTAGTTGGAAACGATGGCTTTAAGAATTCTGACTTTTCTGTCGTCAAGTTCCATACTATCATTCCCTTTTGCTTTTCATCTTATTAGCACTCAACATATCCGAGTGCTAACCACTAAACATAATCTAACACTGCCGCCCTGTTTTGTCAACAAAATAAAGAACTTTTTTGTGATTTTTTTGTGTCAGCTGTTCTCCCTGATATGACATGTCTGTATATAGTTTACAATCGATAACGCAGGCGTCTGTAGTTCCGGTGTTTCTTGCTAAGGTGAAGCCCGCAGGCGGCCTTATTGCGGGCGTAACCGCATGCATATAGAAACGCCGGAACTACAGGCAGACAAGTGTGATTGTAAACTATATACAGTCATGTTATCAGGAGATCAGCGTCCGTCAGTCAATCAAAAAATCAGCAAGAATAGTGTTGCTTACGTCAATTCCCTTCGGGGTGAGACGTATCAATCCATGGTCATCTTC
>JAQYAS010000036.1 GCA_029338615.1 Clostridiales bacterium | reverse complement strand
AAATTTGATACAGGAGTTAAAGGGTTAGAAAATGGACAAAATAAAAAATGAGAAGGGTGCCCTCATAGTGGAGGCATCAATTGTGTTTCCGACTATGTTTTTCATATTGATGTTTTTGTTTGTGGTAGGAAATGCATATGTACAGAAATGCAGGATAGAAGAAATT
This sequence comes from Clostridiales bacterium, assembly GCA_029338615.1. GTDB lineage: Bacteria > Bacillota > Clostridia > Lachnospirales > Lachnospiraceae > Coprococcus. The sequence continues at coordinate 3,680 of JAQYAS010000036.1, read as the reverse complement.
GTGGTTTCCTCAACCCTGGAAGGAGCTGCGCATTGTGCAGATCCATTACTTGATTCAGTGGAGGCTGATGACGGGGGACCGGGAACGATTCCGGGATTTAATGAGGTGAATTTGCAGCCATACAGATATCTGGCAGCAATGTTGACTGATCAGAAAACAAATGTTGAGGAAAGAATTAATGATAGAGTTTCAGGATTAGGAAGTGGATTCTTTACGGGGATGACACCTGATTTTTCTATCAGTAATGTTAAATTTGACAGTAAGTTTATCTACTCTACTGTCACGGTGGATGCAACATATGATATAGAAATCCCTTTCAAAATACTTGGAATGGATGAGTTTATGAAAATATCATATGCCACACATACGGATATACCGGTTTCGGATGTGCCGGAGTTCATACGAAATGTAGATTTCGCAGAAGATCTGGTACAGAGAGTTACAGGAAGTGATATATCCGAACAGACAGGAAAACTGGCAGAAAAAATTACCGACTGGGTAGGAAAGTAGAGTAGATTATGTTTAAATATACGAAAAAAGAGAAAGGTGCAGTATCGGTCTTTCTGGTCATCATACTTGTTCCATGTATGCTCGTGGCAAGTATTTTTGTAGATGTGGGAAGAGTAAGTCTTTCAAAGTCGGCAGCAGAGTCAGCATCAGATCTGGCACTGAACTCTCTTATGACTAATTATGATTTTGACCTAAATGACTGGTATGGAATGGTAGCATCATGCCAGAATATAGATGAATTTTATGAGGCATCTGAAAAATGCTTCGAATCAGCACTTAAATCACAAAATTTGTCGGATGATGAAATAACAACACTGCTTGGCAGCTTTAAATCAATGATAGGCGATACGGCTGACGTTGTAGATTACCTACAGGTGACACCGGCATCGGATGATAATTTCGCAACAATAGGTGCAATGGAGGGAGCAAACCTCGCAAACTCTACAATGCTTAAATCACAGATAGTAGATTTCATGAAATATCGTGCACCGCTGGCGGCATGTGAGAATATAGTCGACAGGCTGCGAAGTGGTAAAGTTGATGGCGTTGAAGATATGATGGACAGCGACAAAAATGAACCTGTAGTTAAGGCAAAACAGGATTTCTGTGAGGCTGAGTCAACTCTTATGCGAGATAGTTACTATACATACAAACAACTGCGCGATAAATATTCATATGGAGAACCAGAGCCGACAAATGCACTTTTAAACGAATGTCTTACAGCAATGCTTATACATCGTGAAATGTACCGTGAAATGAATACATATCTGGTAACTAATTTATATAATACAGAAGATCTCCATATATTTAATAGAGCCACAGCAAGATATGATGATTATTCATACGATAAAAGTAATTCAGAATGTCATTCCAGAATTGAAGATGATGGAACATATTATATAGACTGGGATGAATTAAGTGGACAGTTTGATGATGTAAAGGATGCTATAGCAGACTTTAATGAGGCAAAAGATAATTTTACTGAAGCAGTAAATGGCAATGGTGTCACATATACAGCGGGCACGACAAATGATATCCAGTATTGGAAACATGCACAGGATACATATGATGGATCTGGAAAGTATAGGGAAAATTTAAACAAAGCTGCAACAGAAGTGATTAAACAGTATTGTATACTGGAGGCAATGATGGATTGTGAGCCGGGTACAGGACTTCCGGATAATTATAACGATACATATGAAGATTTAAAGACAAAGGTAATAAATATCCGTTCAAAATATCTGGACACTTCAAGTCATGATAGCAGTGATTCATATCTGGTGCTTGTGGATAGATTAGAAAAGATATCAGCTGATAATATTTATAATATAGAACCAGATAGTCTCACACTGTCTGATGGAAAAACAGTTACAACTGAGATAGCAGATATATCCAGCGATCTTATAGGACGAAGAGCGATTTTAAAAGAATATTCGGATGCAATAAACATTGCAATATATGGTGATGGAGATGATATAAAATCTCTTGAAACATTAAAAAAGGATGCAAGTGAATATTCAACAGAGTTATCGGAATGGAGAAATACTGCCAATGGTTCAGGAACACAGATGGGCAAGGATGATAAAGCAGAAGCCGATGAGAAACTATCAAGTGAGGAAGCAGGAAACATTACAGAAGAATCCATTTGTGTATTAGAGACAAGACTAAAAAATATAAAGTCACAGATAGATTCAGTTATAGAAGCAATCGATAATTTCACATATGGTGGAAAGAACGTTATGCTGATTACTGATTTTTCTACATTCAAATCAGCTGCATCTTCAGAGATGTCTGAAAGCGAAATCAATAGCAGGACGACACAGTCCGAACTGGAAAGTTATGCAACAGGGGCATTTGAAAATTTATTCAAGCCTTCTGGTGGAAGAGATGACGTGATCATGGAGATAAATACGGATGATGATTATAATCTGCAGTTGAATTTGAGATTGAAAACAGTAAAAATCCCAGGTGTTTATTTATTTTGGAATGATAAATTTAATGGGGCAAGTGAGGATGATATAGACAAGTTTGATAATGATAGGGGAAATGCAGAAGATAAAGCAGAAGAACTGGAAAACAGTGCAAAAAATAAAGAAAATCCGCATAAAGATTCGCAGGATATAACCGCAGAGATAGATACTATAAAAGAATATTTTGGAATGAGTTCAATTCTGACGGGATTATTAGGTGTGATCGGAAATATAGTTGATGGAGAGTTTGATGACATAAGGGATCAACTCTATATTTCAACATATATGCTTGAAATGTTTTCATATTCTACTATGGACAATGAAGGCAGATATCAGATGCTAAAAAAGAGCGGATATGATATGTCTAGTCTTTGTAAGAGTAATTACGAAACAGCATATAATACAATGAATGATAAGTGGAATAGTGAGGAAATAAAGGATAATTATAACAGCAATAAAACGTTGACAAATAAGTTGATGAATTCGGAAAATAATGCTGCGTATGGATGTGAACTTGAGTATATATTATATGGTGGAACAAATGACCAAAATATAAGAGATTCATATGGACAGATCTATATGATAAGATATGCACTTAATTTGATATCGGCATTTCAGCATTTTTGGTCAGGAAGCTCGAAAACATCATTAGCGTTTAATAGTATAGCATCTGCTATTCAAACATTAACATGTGGTGTTGTTCCAGAAGCAATAGTAAAGGTTGTTTTAATTGCGCTTATTACAGCTTTTGAAACCTGTAATGATTCGAATAGACTTGAGGCAGGTTTTCCAGTTGAGATATATAAGGTAAAGGCAACAGATTGGCAGATTTCCCTTGAGTTTGGAGGTGGAGATGGTGCTTCAAGTGTTGGAGATATGCAGGATACATTAACGGAGAAGATAGGTAATTTTACTAATTCATGTGAGAATGGAATCACATATAGCGATTATTTATGCCTGTTTATTTTATGTGGAATGCAGGATGAAAAATTGGCAGAGTCAATGACACTAAGATGTGGTGATTTGATCCAGACAAATATGCGAAAGGTAACAGGAAGCGATTCGTATAAACTGGAAAATTCGAAGACTTATTTTACTTTTGAATCGACGCTGAGGGTAGATCCATTGTTAATTACCCTTCCGATATTCAATGACTATAATGATGAATATGACAGCACCAGTACAGACTGGTGTACATAT
>JAQYAS010000035.1 GCA_029338615.1 Clostridiales bacterium | reverse complement strand
CTGTCAAAATATTCTTTTATATTCCTCTCATATCCATTGTCAGAAGGTTCATAGAACACTCTTCCGGCCATCTTGTCCGGCAGATACTGCTGGTCAACATAGTGATTTGGATAATCGTGTGCATACTTATATCCTGTATGTCCAAGCTTTGCAGCACCTCCATAATGTCCATCCCGCAAATACACCGGAACCTGTCCGGTATCTTCATGCTTAACCGCATCCATCGCTGCAAATATCGCATTCACAACAGAATTACTTTTTGGCGCACACGCAACATACGATGCCGCATGCGCAAGTATTATCTGAGCTTCCGGCATTCCAACCCGTTCCACAGCCTGTGCACACGCCGATGCCACAACTATGGCATTTGGATCTGCATTTCCGACATCCTCACTAGCACATATCATGATACGTCTGGCTATAAACTTGATATCCTCCCCTCCATACAGCATCTTGGCCAGATAAAATATCGCAGCATCAGGATCTGAACCTCTCATACTCTTGATAAACGCCGATATGATGTCATAGTGGTTATCACCATCCTTATCATATCTTATCGCCCTCTTCTGTATACACTCCTCTGCCACCGGAAGGGTTATATGTATCTTACCATCTTCACTTCTCTCTGTAGAAAGGACTCCCAGCTCTATCGCATTCAACGCATTACGGGCATCCCCGGCTGCCATATCCGCCAGGAACTTCTCCGCGTCCTCATCTATATCCGCATCAAACGCTCCCATGCCCTCCTGCGAATACACAGCCTTGTGGATTATCTTCCTGACATCATCAGTAGACAACGGATTGAGCTGGAATATATGTGACCTGGATATCAGCGCTCCATTCACCTCAAAATACGGATTCTCTGTGGTAGCTCCTATGAGTATAACAGTACCATCCTCCACAAACGGCAGTAAATAATCCTGCTGAGACTTATTAAATCTATGTATCTCATCTATAAATAATATAGTTCTCTTACCATACATAGCTCTTGTATCTTTCGCCTCATTTACGACCAACTCCATATCCTTCTTGCCGGCTGTCGTGGCATTCAACTGTCTGAACTCTGCCTTTGTGGTGTTAGCTATAACCATTGCAAGTGTGGTTTTCCCGGTTCCCGGCGGGCCGTAGAATATAAGAGAACTGATCTTATCTGCCTTTATCGCTCTGTACAGGAGCTTGTCTTTACCTATTATGTGTTCCTGTCCTACCACGTCATCCAAAGTAACAGGTCTCATCCTCTTTGCAAGCGGCGAGTCATCCGGAGCCGTCTCCCTCATATAATCAAACAAATCCATATCATTACCTACTTTACGATCTACTGAAAACAACAAAGCCCGATATAATTATATAACGGGCTTTGCTGTACATGTGTATTGCTTTTCAAATCTATATTGCCATCCGGCTTATTATTTGATTATATCCAACTTCTTAAGCATATCATTGAACTTCATGATATCTATTGGTTTGCATATATAATCATCATAATCATCGCTTGCCAGGTTGCTGTCAAAGCTTGCCTCATCAAGTGCACTTGTCATGATAACCTTTGATCTGAGCATTCTTGACACTCCATGCTTTCTCTCTGCGCTTCTTATGGACGCAAGTACCTTATATCCATCTATCTTTGGCATCATAATATCAAGGCAAACCAACTCAAACAATTCACCCTTTTCCAAAGCATTGACAAACTCATCAACCGCAGCTATACCATCTGGTGTGATGACCACATCACCAAATTTGCTTAAATACTTGGATAAAAATTTTGCATTTGCAACATCATCCTCAGCTATTAATATCTTCATGATCATTCCTCCCTAATTCTACAACCTGAGTACCTTTTCAATATGTCCAAGAATCTCCTTTACTTCTACCCGAAAACTCTTTCTGGAATACTGATTCCTGCGTTCAAGCAGACCCTCAGTAAATATGCCATTGAATATAAGCGTCAATTCTTTCGGTGAAAATACCGGTCTTATCTCCTTACTATCAATTGCCCCCTGAAACATTGAACACACGAAATCATTACGCATAAGCATACATTCAGATATGATCTCTCTCGTCTCTGACATATGCAGGAGCTCCTCATAATGCAGCATAATCGCTCCCATGCCTATATAATTATCATAATAGGTAGCATATGTATCCGCATAATACTTGATCTTATCAAGAAACGAGCCATCAAGACGTTCTACTGTTCTCTGAATATTCTTATCAAACGCCGCATACTCATTCACAACTGCTATAAGTACTTCATCAATCCCCCCAAAATACTTATATATCAGTGTGTCTGATATGTTCTGTTTTCGTGCCAGGTTCTTCGGTGTTAGAGCATGTAATCCCAAATCTCCGATCAATTCGATTGCTGAAGCGACAATTTTATCTCTTTGCGAAATATAACTATCCTCCATGCTGATTCCTCCCATTACACATATTTTTTTGCCCTTAGAACACTATTTTTATTCTATGTCATGGGATTTATTTTGTCAACTATGTGTCTGAAACCTCCATCAGCTCCCCGGATTCTTTATAATATATATACACACTGTCAGAAAGATAATCCATAGGAGTCACCACACTTCTGTTGGCCTCTGACACCAGTTCTTTTAGATAATCGATGCTGTGTCCTGAATGTACTTTTATAAACAACACCTCATGTATACTTGAGGGAAGTATGTATATATCATCGTCAACTATATCAGCGCACTTTTTAAGTGCACCACTATATAATATTGATGCAGCTCCATTTATTCCATACTCATTTGTAAGAACATACAGATCATCATCTGATTCTGCAGACACATCCGGCATATCAAAACTATATCTGTCATTCAGTGCCTCAAATACATTTTTGCATGATGCAGGAAAAATTCTTTCTGTATTTTCAAGTGCTTTCCTAAACATCACATCAATGTTTACATTCCACCTTCGCATATCATCCATGGACACTACACTTGTTGCCATCCCATCTGCATCCATACATATCAGTCTTCGAAATGTTATCGCTAAATCTTTGAATTCTATATAAGGAATTTCCTGCAGAAGTTTACTGTTTTTACTGCGATTGACAAGTCTTAAGATTATGTTGTCCATTACATCTGACTCATCCAGCACCTTTTCTATGCTCAGCAGTCTCTGTGTGTTACGTTCTGCATGCAGCTTCAATATCTCTCCTGCCAGATCACTTATATCCATGCCCTGCTCATATTCTCTGTAAAACGGCTCCAGATATACAGTAGGGCAAACATCTGAATGATCGCAGCATATGTTTATCGCTGTCAGTTCTACTCCATTATTCTTCAGCACCTTGTCCGTTCTTATGACAGCTTCATCGCCATCCTGTAACAGTCTTAACTTCAGTGCATCTATTATCTTTGCTGTAAATTGATCAAAATCCATTTATATCTCCTTTTTATTATTTATTGATCAATCGAAGCGCTCCGAATGTATTATCTTTGAAATATTTCATGGATGGAATTTTATATAAAACCTTCATTTTATTCAATAGATTTTGTGCGCTTAAAAGTGGAATCATGCGCTTTATAATAGAATTATTATGAAACAGAAAGGGATCATTGCACTTCGCTGCAATGATCCCTTTCACTTAATTATTATATGATTGTACATATTTCTTGAGGAAATCTGTAAATGCATCCATCTCCTCATCCGTTCCTATTGATATCCTCAGATAATTATCAATACGAGGTTTATCAAAGTATCTTACATATATATGAGCCTTCTTAGCTGCCTCAAATATATCCTTTGCAGGAATTGATTCATGGGTGGCAAAAACAAAGTTTGCCGATGAATGCAGGCAGATAAAGCCAAGCTGTCTTATAGCTTCAACGAATCTTGTCCTGGTCGCAACAACCTTCGCAACAGTATTCCTGAAATACTCGTCATCCTTTACGGATTCTGTACCCATTATAAGCGATGGAAGGTTCATTGTATACGAATTATATGAATACTTTACATCGTTAAGCGCTTTTATGAGAACAGGGTTGCTTATAGCATATCCTATTCTGAGCCCGGCCATGGATCTGGACTTGGAGAATGTTCTTACAACAACCAGATTATCGTACTTGTCTATAAGTCCAAGTGCTGACTCTCCTCCAAAATCTATATATGCTTCATCAACTATAACTATAGAATCCTGATTATGTCTTATTATCTCTTCGACATTTATTATATCTTCATAAATTCCTGTAGGAGCATTTGGATTTGGAAATACAATCCCTCCATTCTCCCTGTAATAATCTTCCTTTACGAGTCTGAAATTCTCATCCAATGCAGATCTTTCATATGGTATTTTAAACAATTCTGCCCACACATCATAGAAAGAATATGTAATATCCGGAAACAGTATAGGCTTATCAGAGTTGAAAAACGTGAGAAATGACATAGCCAGAACATCGTCTGAACCCACGCCAACAAACACCTGAGATGGATCTACACCGTGATACTTTGCCAGTTCATTTACAAGAACGGATGCTGTTGGATCCGGATAGAGTCTGAGCGATTCTACATCCTGCATTATATTTCTTACACGCGGTGATGGACCATATGGATTCTCATTTGTATTAAGTTTTATCACATCACTGTCCTTAGGCTGTTCACCCGGAACATACGGTTCTACTACTCTTATATTGTCACTCCATGCTGCCATGATCAAGCCTCCTCATTTACCTGTGCAAGTTTCGCTGTCTGATCTGCTGCTATGAGACTGTCGATCAGTTCATTCAGATCTCCATTCATAATCTGATCAAGCTTGTAAAGTGTCAGTTTTATTCTGTGATCTGTAACTCTTCCTTCTGGGAAATTATATGTTCTTATCTTCTCCGATCTGTCACCCGTTCCAATCTGGCTCTTACGATCAGCGGCCTCTGCATCATGCTGCTTCTGAAGCTCCATATCGTACAGCTTTGATCTCAAAAGTGCAAAAGCCTTTGCCTTATTCTGAAGCTGGGACTTCTCTGTCTGACTATATATTACAATACCTGTAGGTATATGAGTAAGTCTAACTGCTGAATCCGTTGTATTGACACACTGTCCACCATTTCCTGACGCTCTCATGACATCGATTCGTATATCATTGTCATTGATCTCCACATCAACCTCCTCAGCCTCCGGCATAACGGCAACCGTCACTGTCGATGTATGGATTCTTCCGCCAGACTCTGTCTTTGGAATTCTCTGAACTCTGTGAACACCACTCTCATACTTCATCTTTGAGTAAGCACCATCACCTGTGATCATGAACACAGCCTCCTTGAATCCTCCTATACCATTTTCATTGACACTCATAAGTTCAACCTTCCACTTGAACTGGTCAACATACTTCTGATACATCCTGTATATCTCATATGCAAAGAGAGCAGCCTCATCACCGCCAGCACCGGCACGAATCTCCACGATAACATTCTTGGAATCATTTGGATCCTTTGGAAGAAGCAGTATCTTGAGTTCCTGCTCTATGGTCTCAAGTCTGGACTTCGCATCGTTCATCTCCTCCTTGGCCATCTCCCTGAGTTCCTCATCATTCTCCTCCTCAAGGATCTCAAGACTTTCATCTATGGTAGTCTTTGCGTCCTTGTACTCGTGATATTTCTCTACTATAGGTGAAAGATCACTCTGCTCCTTCATCAGCTTTCTGAATTTATTCTGATCCGACACTACATCAGGATCAGAGAGCTGATTGTTGATCGTATCCAGCTTATCTACAAGTTCCTCTAATCTATCAAACATAATAATACCTCTCTATATCAATTCGTGGTCTGCTATACAGACATTATTCAGTTGCTTCGCTTATATCTTCCGTACACAACCCTGTCATTGTTACTCAGGTCCTGTACAAGATGTATATCGTCATAACCTGACTCTACAAAGAGGTGCTGTACATCTTCTGCCTGATCATTGCCAATCTCGAATACAACATAACCTTCATCCTTTATATAATCTCTCGCTTTTACGGCTATTATTCTATAAAAATACAACCCATCCTGCATTCCGTCAAGTGCCAGCCTTGGCTCATGATCCCTGACCTCAGGCATGAGCATATCTATCACACTGCTCTTTATGTATGGTGGATTAGACAATATGAGATCATACTGCCCACTAATGCCCTCAAAAAGATCTGACTTCACCACATGAAAACGTACATCATCTGAACAGATTTTTCTGATGTTGCGTCTTGTAAGTTCCAGTGCATATGGCGATATATCCGCCATTGTGATATCACTTTCAGGCTTCATCATGCCAAACGAAACTCCTATGCATCCTGATCCACAACACATATCAAGTACAGTGATCCGATCGTCTCCGTATGTATCTGCAATCTTTAAAGCAGTCTCCACAAGTGTCTCTGTGTCCATTCTAGGTATAAGCACATTCTCCGATGTATCAAAATCGTATCCCATGAAATTCTGTACCCCGGTTATATATTGCAACGGAATCCTGCTTCGTCTTTCACTGATGGCTCTCATATATCTGTCTGCGATATCTGAGGGAATATCCTCTCCTCTGTTCATTATAATATCTAACTTATTCATCCCTGATACATACTGCCACAACAGCTCTGCATCAATATCAGGATCCGGCACTCCATTGCCTTCTAATATGCGACGTCCGCTATCCAGAATCTCATATAATTTCATAAACACATATCCTTAATCTTCTATCTCACCATTTCTCATGGCTTCCTGATATTCCTGCCAATCCAGAACAGCAGACACAGAGGCTATTGCAACCTCTATCATATCAAGATCCGGCTCCCTGGTCGTAAGCCTCTGAACCCACATTCCAGGAACTGACAATATATATGCTATCTTTGAATCGCTTCGGCCTGCAAACATGATAAACTCATATGATATTCCCGCAATTACAGGTATAAGCAACAGCCTTATGATAAGTCTCATCCATGCAGTATCGGCATTTATAAACATAAATACTATTATACTGATTATCATTACTATAAACAGGAAGCTCGTTCCACATCTCTTGTGGTATCTGGAATATTTCTTGACATTCTCTGGTGTGAGCGGAACTCCTGCCTCAAAACAGTTGATCGTTTTATGTTCTGCTCCATGATACATGAACACCCTCTGTATGTCCTTCATGAGAGAGATCAATGCCACATATCCAAGGAATATAGCAAGTCTAATCACGCCCTCTATAAGAGACATCAATACTCTGCTGTCTATAAACTTGCCGATTATCTCACCGATAAATGCTGGAAGCATCATGAATAGTGCTATTGCAAATATAAGTGAAAACGCCACCGAACCTGCCATCATCAGATCATCTGATTTCTTTTTCTGCTCTGGCGTCTGAATTTTTTCTTTTTTATTCTGCGCGTGATCTTCCTCCTCATCATCATAAAAAGATGCCGAGTACGTCAATGTCTTAACTCCTATTACCAGAGACTCAACAAAGTTAACCACACCTCTTATTACAGGTATTCTGAAAAATGCACTTCTTGACCCTACAGATACATAATCCTCTACCTTTACTTCTATCTGCTTGTCCGGTTTTCTTACTGCCACTGCATACTTGTCAGCGTTCTTCATCATAACGCCCTCTATGACAGCCTGACCGCCTATTTTTACTCTCTTCACGTATTTCTCCCGTCAAAAAAAACAGCTTGAGATTATTGAAAATAACCTCAAGCTATCATAGTCTTTATTAGTTGGCCTGAACGCCATACTTCTTATTAAACATATCGATTCTACCACGAGCTTTGATTGCTTTCTGCTGACCTGTGTAGAATGAATGACACTTTGAGCAAATTTCTACGTGAATCTCTTCTTTTGTTGAACCAGTAACGAACTCGTTACCACAGTTACATACAACCTTTGCCTGATAGTAATCTGGATGTATTCCTTTACGCATTTTTTTCACCTCTTTACATATATTTTTATATATGAGAACAGGCATAAAGCCAGGGTTCTTCATAACACAACTTCTGTATTCTATCATAGCATATTGAACAATGCAAGATTTTTTTTATCTTTTTGTCATATTTTTCCCCAAAGTCTCCATACCGTTCTGTTCATATCTATTTTCTGAGCAGCGACTGCTGTATATAATGTATAAACTCCTTATTGTTCCTTGTACGCAGAAACAGCTTTCTCACATCCTCCAGCACATCCTCAGATTTGTTGCCAGACAGTTCCTTATGGATAGCCGTCACAACCTCCTGTTCCTCTTTTGTGAGAAGCAGGTCATCCCTTCTCGTACCGGATTTTGCAATATCTATGGCCGGAAATATTCTCTTTTCAGAAAGTTTACGGTCGAGCACAAGCTCCATATTACCGGTTCCCTTAAACTCTTCAAATACAACATCATCCATCTTGCTTCCAGTGTCAACAAGTGCTGTTGCCAGGATCGTAAGGCTTCCGCCCTCTCGCATATTCCTGGCGGCACCAAAAAATCTTTTTGGCATATGCAGAGCTGCAGGATCCAATCCTCCAGATAATGTTCTTCCGCTCGGAGCTACAGTAAGGTTATATGCTCTCGCCAGACGGGTGATACTATCCAAAAGAATTACGACATCCTTCTTGGACTCCACAAGTCTTTTTGCCCGCTCTATAACCATCTCAGACACACGTCTGTGATGATCCGGCAGCTCATCAAATGTAGAATATATTACCTCCACATTCGGCCCTTCTATGGACTCCCTTATATCTGTAACCTCCTCTGGTCTCTCATCAATCAAAAGCACCAGCAAATGCATATCTTTGTAACTTGTGCTTATCTTTTTTGCTATCTGCTTTATAAGTGTAGTTTTTCCTGTTTTTGGTGGAGACACGATCATTCCTCTCTGTCCCTTTCCAATCGGAGCAAGAAGATTTATCATTCTTATTGGTACCGGAGCGCCTTCTCCATCAAGTTCTATTCTCTCATTTGGAAATATAGGTGTAAGATCCTCGAAATTTTTTCTTCCGGCAATGACAGCCGGATCCTGTCCATTCACACTGCCCACAAATAACAGCGCACTGAACTTCTCACCCTGTGTTTTGTTTCTTATATTACCCTTTACGATATCTCCTGTTCTAAGTCCAAATCTCCTGATTTGTGCAGGTGATACATATATATCCTGATCGCCAGGCATGTAATTTGCGCTTCTTATGAAGCCATATCCCTCAGACATAACCTCAAGTATGCCATCAGCTGTCCTTCCACTGTCAAGTTCCGGATGATACTCCTGACCTACATGACGCAGCTCAGTCTGCTGTCTCTGTTCAACCTGTTGGTGCTGTTCATTCTGCGCAGACTGTTCACTCTGTACTTTCTGCTCAGCCTGTACTTTCTGCTCAGTCTGCACCTTCTGTTCAGCCTGCACCTTCTGTTCAGCCTGATTATCTCTTCCTTTTTGTGCAGTTGCAGGTGAAAAGCGCTGCTCTCTGCGCATATTCTTTTTCTGTATGATATGTCCATTCTGCTTTCTTTCCTGATGAGATACCACCTTTGATGCTTTCTCCTGTTTCTGCATCTTGTCATCATTAACATTTTTATTGCTGTCCACAGATACAGCAGTCACATGGCTCTCCACATATTTGGTAAGAAACTCCACAAGTTCTGCCTTTTTCATGGCCGAACAGCCCTTTATGCCGTTATCCTTGGCAAACTGTCTCATCTCTGTTAAGGATGCTTTACTAAACTCCATGCAATTAACTCCTTTCAACAAATAATCGCAAGGTATGCTATATTGATTGCTATATTTAAAATGTAATTAAAATTATTGGGAATTCAAAATTCAAGAAATATGAAAATCAATCATCACTGAATCCTTCTGTATAGAACATCATTGCGCAACCATATAGAAAATAGACTGTCACGCAACAGATATGTCAGACCATATTATATCACATATATCTGCATTGTAAATATATTGATTTTAATTTTTAGTAATGTTATTATATGCATATTGTGCGCCTTTGCACAAATTTTTTTACAAAGGACAAATGATATGGGAACCGAATCCATTGTTTTATACAAATTGATAGTATTATATATGCTGGACCGAGTCAACTTTACACTGACCAACTCTCAGATATCTGATTTTGTTCTGGAAAAAGGATATACCAATTATTTTACTTTGCAGGAAGCTATAAATGGTCTTATAGAGAGTGAATTTGTCTATGTGTCGACCATCAGAAGTTCCTCCCATTACAAAATAACAGACAAAGGTGAGGAAGCACTCAGCATGTTTGAAAACAGAATCCCATATGCAATAAAACAGGACATACTGGATTTCTTCGAGAAACAACAGATCAATCTGAAAAAAGAAACCGAAATCCAGTCCGATTACTATCTTAACGAGGCCAATGAGTACACTGTTTCATGTGTAATAAACGATCGTAACGAACCTCTGATAGATCTGAAATTTACAGTTCCTACACAGGCTGTTGCTGTTACAATATGTGACAACTGGCGTCAGAAAAGCACCGAGATATATGATATTCTGGTAAAACAGTTATGGGCCACCAAAACCAATCAATAATAAAAAAATAACGGAGATATGCATCAAGCATCATCCCCGTTATTTTTTTATTCTTCCTGACTGTTGTCTCTTATAGTACCCTCTATAAGATCCCATATCTCATCTTTTCCCTGTTTTGTCTGAGCTGAGAATGGTATCATCTTTGTTCCCGGAACAAGATCCAGTTTTTCCCTTATCAGTTTAAGATTCTTCTGAACCTGGCTTCTCTTGATCTTGTCCAGTTTTGTACATATTATTACCGGATCATATCCATTGTCCACTATCCAGTCATACATCATGCAGTCATTCTCAGAAGGAACATGCCTTATATCTATAAGCAGAAAAACTTTTTTGAGCTGACCTGATGTGTGAAGATACTTTTCTATCATCTTTCCCCACTTTGCACGGATTTCAACCGACACCTTTGCATATCCGTAGCCGGGCAGATCTACAAAGTAAAGCTCTTTGTTTATATTATAGAAATTTATAGTCTGTGTCTTGCCTGGCTGTGCAGATGTTCTTGCCAGGGATTTTCTGCACAACAGACTGTTTATGAGTGACGACTTACCTACATTAGATTTGCCGGCAAATGCTATCTCCGGCAGTTTGTTATCAGGCAGCTTACTCGTTATTCCGCATACCGTCTCAAGCTCTGCGCTCTTTACTATCATATCATTCTCCTATCTTATCAAAGCCTGCTCCAGCACCTGCCCCATATTACTAACAAGTACCACTTCCATACCCTTGGTTATCTCTTCGTCCAGTTTCCTGTAATCCGGATCATTTTTCTCAGGTATCAATACTTTCCTGATTCCAAGCATCTTTGCTGCCAGAAGTTTTTCTTTCAAACCACCTATAGGAAGCACCTCTCCACGAAGAGTGATCTCCCCTGTCATGGCTGTTCTGCCACTTACAGGAACACCAAATATAGCCGAGTATAAAGCAGTAGCCATGGTAATTCCGGCAGACGGGCCATCCTTTGGTACTGCCCCCTCCGGTATATGTATGTGAAAATCATGTTTGGTGAAATAATCCTCTCCCAGCTTCAGCGATTCCTTCAATGATCGTATATAACTCATTCCCGCATATGCCGATTCTTTCATCACATCACCCATTTGCCCTGTGAGCTGAATACTTCCTGTTCCAGGTAGTACATTTACCTCTATCTCCAAAGTAACTCCACCAACAGATGTCCATGCAAGCCCTCTGACGATGCCTACTTTATCACCCAGATCTCCACTGTCGTCCCTATACTTAACAGGGCCCAGGTACTCCTCCACATTCTTTTTGGTGATCTTTGCTGTTTCGATCTCACCCGTGAGTATTCTCCGGCACGCCTTTCTGCACGCTTTGTCAATGTTTCTCTCAAGGCTTCTCACTCCGGCCTCTCTTGTATAATGCCTGATTATCTCACGTATAGCTCCTGCATCTATTTTAAACTGTTTCCTATCAAGACCATTTTTCTCACGAGTTTTGTCCACCAGATACAGCTTGGCAATGTGATATTTCTCATTCTCTGTATAACCTGATATATTGATGACTTCCATTCTGTCCAACAATGGTCCCGGAATCGATGAAATGTCATTTGCTGTCGCAATAAAAAGTACATTACTCAGATCAACAGGCACTCCAAAATAGTGATCATTGAACTCTTTATTTTGCTCCCCATCAAGAACCTCAAGCAGTGCAGATGATACGTCTCCCTTATAATCACTGCTAACCTTATCTATCTCATCCAGAAGCATCAATGGGTTGTTGCTTTTTGCCTTTATCACAGCCTGAACTATACGTCCCGGCATTGCTCCTACATATGTCTTCCTGTGTCCCCTTATCTCTGCTTCATCGCGTACACCTCCCAGAGATAATCTTACATAATTTCTTGAAGTTGCTCTGGCTATCGATCTCGCTATGGATGTCTTTCCTGTTCCCGGCGGACCCACAAGACATATTATAGGCAGTTCGCCCTTGTTGCTGAGTATATGAACCGCAAGATAATCAATTATTCTGTCCTTGACCTCCTCAAGGCCATAATGATCCTTATCCAGAATATCAATAGCCTTTTGGATATCATTGTTATCCTCGGTTGACACATTCCAAGGATAACTCAACATAACATCAAGATAATTTGCTGTTACGCTGCTTTCTGCTACATTCTGTGGAATATTCTTATAATTATTTATTTCCTTTTGGATCTTGGCATACACTTCATCACTGCAGCCGGCATTATCCAGTCTCACCTGGAATTCCCTTGCATTACTCTCTACTCCATCATCTCCAAGTTCCTTCTTGATGATGGCCATCTGTTCCTTCAGAACATATTCTCTCTGACGCGCTGCAGTCTCCTGATTAACCTTGTCCATTATCTCTTTTTTGATCCTGCCTATGGATAACCCCTCTTCTACAAACTGTATCATCCTCATGGCACGAACTCTTATATTGAGTTCTTCCAGCAGCTCCTGTCTGTCTTCCTCAGGTATAGTTATATAATCAGCCATGCTGTCAACAAGTTTTCTGATGGACTTAAAGGCTTTTATCTCTCTGTATGTGACATTGTTCTTCACAAGACCATTATCAAAGGCTTCTTTTAATTTATCCTTGAGGACGGTTATTATAGCCTTTTCTTCATCTTCTCCTATATCATCAATCTCTTCTACATCCTGAACCCTGCATATATAATATTCACCCTTCTTTACATCAATAAGTCTGGCCCTTTTTACAGTTTGCACCAGCACCCGCATTGATTTATTCTGCAGACGTACAAACTGCTTGATCCTGGCTATAACACCTATATTATAGAATGCATTTGCTTTCGCTGCATCCCTGCGGTCAGGATTTGCAAGAAATATGTTCTCTTCGTTCTTTATTGCCCTATTGACCGCTTCACATGCATCTTTCTTGGTCACATCAAGATAAAATGATATCTCAGGCATCGTTACTCCATCATCAAGACTGATCATTGCCATCTCTGCTATCTTATCACTCATACTTTTATCTCCGTTAAAAAAATAAGACGTTAATATTTATCAGAGTATTAACGTCTTGTTTCACAAAAGCCTTTTACTATGCGCTTTCGCCATTATCTGTATTGGTTTTCTTTTTTCTTCCAGGCTTCTTGGGCACATCGGCCTCATCCGTATGCTCTTTATATGTCAGAATCGGTTCGCCATCACCCGTGATAACATCCTTAGTGATAACGCATTTTGCTATTGTTGGATCAGATGGAATTTCATACATAAGATTAAGAGTTGCATTTTCCATGATTGCACGAAGACCTCTGGCTCCTGTCTTACGCTCCATAGCCTCCTTGGCAATTTCCTTTAGAGCATCATCCTCTATCTCTAGTTCAACTCCATCAAGTTCAAATAACTTTTTATACTGTTTACATATGGCACTCTTAGGTTCTGTGAGTATTCTGACAAGTGCATCCTCATCAAGCAGATCAAGCGTAACTGCCACAGGAACTCTTCCCACAAACTCAGGAATCAGGCCATATTTCACAAAATCATGTGGCATAACCTGCTTAAGGAGCTGTCCAACATCCTGTTCTGACTGCTCTATCACTTCAGCATTGAATCCTATTGCCTTCTGACCGACTCTGTTTTCTATTATCTTCTCAAGTCCCTCAAAGGCTCCTCCACATATAAATAATATATTGGTGGTATCAATCTGAATAAGCTCCTGATGCGGATGTTTTCTTCCTCCCTGTGGAGGCACCGATGCCACTGTTCCCTCTATTATCTTCAACAAAGCCTGCTGAACGCCCTCACCAGATACATCTCTTGTTATTGATACGTTCTCGCTCTTCTTTGTAATCTTGTCAATCTCATCAATATAAATAATACCATGCTCCGCACGCTCTATATCATAATCGGCCGCCTGTATAAGCTTGAGCAGGATATTCTCCACATCCTCTCCCACATATCCAGCCTCAGTAAGCGTTGTCGCATCAGCTATGGCAAATGGCACATTCAAAAGCTTAGCCAGTGTCTGAGCCAGGTATGTTTTTCCTGAACCAGTCGGACCTACCATGAGTATATTACTCTTCTGAAGCTCAACCTCAAAATCTTTCTGTGCCAAAATCCTTTTATAATGGTTGTATACGGCAACCGACAGTACCTTCTTTGCTTCTTCCTGACCAATTACATATTCATCAAGAAAGCTCTTGATCTCTTTTGGTTTCAAAAGGTTGATGCCATCATCAAGCTCTGAATCCTCAAGTTCCTCTTCTATTATCTCGGAGCATATCTCAATACATTCATCACAAATATAGGCACCAGGACCTGCTATAAGTTTTCTAACCTGATCCTGTGTCTTGTTGCAAAAAGAGCATCTAAGCTGTTTTCTATCGTCACTACGATTTGCCATCACAATACCTCTATTATCAACTATTTATATACACGAATTCTCATCGTTTAAATTTTGGCATATGGCGTGAACTTCCGTCCACACCATATGCACATAAAATCTGTCATATCACCTATCTGTTGGTTATAACACTGTCAATAAGGCCATATGCACAAGCCTCATCTGCAGTCATCCAATTGTCACGATCAGTGTCAGCCGCAATAACATCCAGTGGCTTTCCTGTGTTTTCAGAAAGGATCTTATTGAGTTTTTCCTTTGTTTTTAAGATATGTCTGGCTGCGATCTCTATCTCTGTAGCCTGTCCCTGAGTTCCTCCCAGTGGCTGATGTATCATTATCTCTGAATTAGGAAGAGCGTATCTCTTTCCCTTTGTTCCACCTGCCAGCAAAAAGGCTCCCATACTTGCAGCCATACCGCAACATATAGTAGAAACATCGCACTTAATATATCTCATAGTGTCATATATTCCCATACCAGCTGTCACTGAACCACCCGGGCTATTGATATACAGTGATATATCTTTTGACGGATCCTCTGATTCAAGAAACAGCAGCTGTGCTATAACAAGACTTGCGGTTGCATCTGTAACTTCATCTCCAAGGAAGATGATTCTGTCCTTCAATAATCGTGAATAAATATCGTATGTTCGCTCTCCGCGACTAGTCTGCTCTACAACATATGGTACTAATGCCATGTTCTTACACCTCCAATAAACTTCTGTGCAGCTATCTGCACATACACAACTTCATCGGGTAATGCGTTGGAGTATCCTGAATTATACTTCCTTTGACTCAGCAACAACGAACTCTGCAGCCTTCTTAACTGCGACATCCTTCTTGATGCTCTCCATCTCTGCATCTCCCATGAATCCCTTGATATCCTCAAGCTTCATCTGATACTGATTTGCCATATTAGTAAGCTCAGCATCCACATCCTCGTCTGTAGCCTCGATATTCTCGGCCTTAACGATTGCCTCAAGTACTGCTCTCTGCTGGATTCTCTTCAGAGCCTGTGGCTTGAATCTCTCCATAAGAGCTTCCTCTGTAACATTTACTATCTGCATGTACTGCTCAAGCTTAATTCCCTGATACTGAAGATTCTGAGCAAACTCATCTCTCATTCTGTTCTGCATATCCTCAACCTGAGCATCTGCTATATCCATAGTAGCATTCTCGATAACCTTATCAATTACCTTTACTTCCTTCTCGTCAGCAGCTTCCTTTGTCTTCTTTGCAACGAGCTTGTTCTTAACCTCTTCCTTATACTGGTCAAGTGTATCACATCCGCCTACTTCACTTGCGAACTCATCATTGAGCTCTGGAAGCTGTGACTCTGTGATAGAGTTGATCTTACACTTAAATACAGCTGGCTTACCTGCAAGCTCTTCTGCCTGATAATCCTCAGGGAATGTAACATTAACCTCTACATCCTCACCGATGTTCTTGCCTACAAGCTGATCCTCAAATGTGTCAATAAATGAATGTGATCCAAGAACGAGCTTATAGTTCTCGCCCTTTCCACCTTCGAATGGAACTCCGTCTACAAATCCTTCAAAGTCAAGTGTAACCTCATCCTCAAGCTTTGCTGGTCTGCCCTCTACAAGCACCTTTCTTGCATTCTGAAGCTGCTCCTTCTTGATGTCCTCAAGAACTTCCTCATCAGTAACCTCAACATCGATCTTCTCTACCTCAACGCCCTTGTACTCTCCAAGAGTAACCTCTGGCTTGACAGCCACCTCTGCTGTAAAGATAAGATCCTTGCCCTTCTCAATCTGAGTAACATCAATAACAGGCTGTGAAGCTATCTCAAGCTCTGAAGCAACTGCCTCTTTTGGATAGTACTCATTGATCATAGCATTAGCTGCATCCTCATAAAATACTGCTGGTCCATACATCTTCTCGATGAAAGCCATAGGAACCTTACCCTTACGGAATCCAGGAACATTGAATCTGCCCTTTGACTTGTTGTAAGCTTTTACCATTGCCTTATCAAACTCTTCTGCTGGAACTGTGATAGTAAGTTTTGCCATGCTGTGCTCAAGCTTTTCTACTGTGAAACTCATCTTTTTTATTTCCTCCTTAAAATGTGCAAATGGTGCCTTAGCCCTAGAATTAAGGCACTCAAATAGCATCCATTTATCTTTTTCTTGTTATGTTTGCGAACAAAAGTCCACATCAATCATCGATTATATCATAATGTACAAATGATTGTCTAGACCATAATGCTATAAAGTTTTTATGAACAGTTCAACATAAATCGCATTTTTCAGCAATATGAAAGACCTGATGTATAAACTAAGTATACATCAGGTCCATTTTGTTCGTAATCTTTACGGATTATATAAGCTTATGCCTATCTTCCTGACATCTGCTCTTCCTGTCTCTTGATCATCTGACGAACCATCTCGCCACCGATTGAACCAGACTGAGCTGATGTTAAGTCTCCGTTGTAGCCATCCTTAAGATCAACACCGATCTCCTTTGCTACCTCCATCTTGAACTTGTTCATAGCACTCTTCGCCTCTGGAACACTTGTCTTGTTAGAGTTTGAACTTGCCATTTCCCTTTACCTCCGTAATAAAGAATTTATTTAAGACTTTCGTCTTGTTCTTATTATGAGCATATTCGAGATTCTTATAATGGCAATTTCTGCTATAAATCTATATTGTATTTTTAGTACTTCATTGGCTCCTCTTCGCCATTCATGACTCTGAGTGCACCCTGAGCAAGTGCAAGAAGCTCATCCTCTCCTGCATATACTGTAAATGGAGCAATAAATCCTGCTCTCTTCTCAAGCTCATCACATGTATGCTTTGAATATGCGATTCCGCCTGTGAGGATGATCTGATCAACCTTTCCTCTGAGAACTGTTGCCATACCACCTATATCCTTGGCAACCTGCTGATAGAAAGCATCCTGAACAAGCTTCGCATGCTCATCACCCTCATTTACAAGCTTCTCAAGATCTCTGGCATCATTGCTTCCGATGTAAGCATTGAATCCGCCCTTACCAACGAGTTTCTTCATAACCTCTGCCTGTGTATACTCGCCTGAGAAACACATCTTTACAAGAGCTCCTGAAGGAACACCGCCGGCTCTCTCTGGTGAGAATGCACCGTCACCATCAAGTGCATTATATACATCTACAACCTTACCGTGATCATGCGCACCAACTGATACACCGCCACCCATATGTACTACGATGAGGTTCAGATCTGTGTACTTCTTACCTACTTCCTTTGCATATCTCTTTGCAACAGCCTTCTGGTTGAGAGCATGGAATACACTTACTCTTGGAAGCTCTGGTACTCCTGAAAGTCTTGATGATGGCATAAGCTCATCAACAACAACAGGATCTACAATATATGAAGGAACACCGAGCTCATCCCCTATCTCTCTTGCAAGAATGCCACCAAGGTTTGAAGCATGCTGCCCCTGCTTACCTATCTTAAGATCCTCAAGAAGATCATCGCTTACTGCGTATGTACCTCCTGGTATTGGCTTGAGCATTCCGCCACGTCCTACACATACATCAAGCGTCTTGATGTCAAAGTTTTTCTCAGCAAGGACATCAAGGATAACTTTCTTTCTGAAGTCCTTCTGATCTACTATCATATTGAAACCTGCAAGTTCCTCTGTTGTATGTCTGAGTGTCTCCTCAAACAGAAGTGTCTCGTCCTCGAATACACCGATCTTTGTCGATGTTGAACCCGGGTTTATTATAAGAATCTTGTATGACATTTTTTAAACCTCCAAATGTTTTATGTCTGACTTATTTATTATTCTTAAGTGACTCTGCAACAACTGCAGCAAGTGCTATAGAGTTGAGCTTAACCTCAAATGTATCTGATCTTGATGTAAGGATTACAGGAGCGTCTGTACCTGTGATGATACATCCGTTCTTACACTGTGTTGTATGAACAAGTGTCTTGTATACAAGGTTACCCGCATGTATGTCTGGGAACAGAAGGATATCTGCATCTCCAACGATCTTTCTGTCTGTAGCGCCCTTATGGATTGCTGCCTCTGGCTCAATTGCAAGATCCATTGAAAGAGGTCCATCAACGATACAGCCTGTGATCTCACCATTCTCGTTCATCTTGGTAAGCTCTGCTGCCTCTACTGTTACAGGCATCTTAGGATTTACAACCTCTACTGCTGCAAGTGGAGCTACCTTTGGACAAGGTATTCCACACGCATGAGCTACCTCTACAGAGTTCTCTAT
This sequence comes from Clostridiales bacterium, assembly GCA_029338615.1. GTDB lineage: Bacteria > Bacillota > Clostridia > Lachnospirales > Lachnospiraceae > Coprococcus. The sequence goes on along the minus strand of JAQYAS010000035.1, from coordinate 1,260 downwards.
GATTGACTTCTTCTCCTCAAGTGAAGGATAAGTCATGAATGCAACATCTGTAAGGTACAGGAGTCTGTCAATACCAGGAATCTCAAATACACATACATGTGAAAGAGGCTTACCGTTTCTAAGACCAACCTCCTTGTTGAGTACGCTCTTCAGGAAATCCTTTGTTGAGAGAAGTCCCTTCATATACATATCAGCATTATGATCATGAACAAGTTTCACTGCCTTAAGTGAAGCCTCAATATCATCTGGCTCATTTATGATCTCATAATCTGTAAGATCCATACCTATCCGATCTGCGATCTCTCTGATCTTAGCCTCATCACCTACAAGTATAGCGTCTGCGATTCCTTTCTCCTTTGCAGCCTTTACAGCCTCAAGAATAGGCTCATCCTGTGCTACTGCAACTGAAACTGTCTTTCTGCTGCACTGTGAAACTTTTGCCAATAAATCATCAAAACTTTTACTCATCTTTCGCACCTCACGTGATATTTATTATTTATATAAATCCAATTTGTATGTTATCACTAATAATTCTAAAGGTCAACATCATTGTCAGAACTTATCTATTATCGTCTTTTATCCATTTCAGAATATTTTTTCTTGTAAAATATCACTCCGGCAATTGATACTACTGCCCCAGCCATCAATATTAATATAAGCATGACAGGGATACCATCACCAGTGTCCGGTGTATCAGAAATTTCTGTCGTAACTTTTGTTGTGGCTTCTGTGGTATCACCAGATGTTACCTCCGTTGTATTTTCTGTTGTATTCCCAGTAGTTGCCTCCGTTGTATTCCAAGTAGTTGTCTCCGTTGTGTTTTCCGTTGTCACTTCGGTAGTTACTTCTGTTGTCGTCTCCGTTGTCACTTCTGTTGTTGCTTCTGTTGTTGTATCATCTTCATTATATATGATTCCCAGATCCACAGTCCCCGAATCTTCCTTTATTTCAAAAATAACAGGTTCTATCAATTTATACTTTCCTGCATTTGCTTCGCATTCCAGCTCGCTCAGCCGATATGTTCCATATGGAAGAGCCCCCAGCTTGTCATCTACCTCCGCTTCGCCAAACCATATTCCATCTCCAGGCTCTCCTCTGTTGGTATTGTGACTGTGCAGTATATTATCAGATGAACTGGAGTAGCAGCCATTATCATCAGTATATATGCTCACTGACTGGCTTCCATCTTCACTTTCAAGAAGGAATTTCACTCCGCCTATTGGCTTGCCTGTTCCAGCTGCTTTCTTAACGAAAGAAAAA
>JAQYAS010000034.1 GCA_029338615.1 Clostridiales bacterium | reverse complement strand
ATCTCAAGCTTATCCATCATCTCACGGAAGAGATCTCTGTCCTCTGCAAGATCGATGACAGCAGGAGATGTACCGAGGATCTTCACGCCGTTCTTCTCAAGGTCAGAAGCGAGGTTAAGAGGTGTCTGTCCACCGAACTGTGCGATGACGCCGACAGGCTTCTCCTTGTTGTAAATGCTGAGAACATCCTCAAGTGTAAGTGGCTCAAAGTAGAGCTTATCTGATGTATCGTAATCAGTTGAAACTGTCTCTGGATTACAGTTTACGATGATAGTCTCAAATCCGAGCTTCTTAAGTGCAAGTGATGCATGTACGCAGCAGTAGTCAAACTCGATACCCTGACCGATTCTGTTAGGACCGCCGCCGAGAATCATGACCTTTGGCTTGTCCTCATTTACAGGATTGCTGTCAGGTGCATTGTATGTAGAGTAGTAGTAAGCACTGTCCTTTGTTCCACTTACGTGTACGCCTTCCCATGCCTCTGTAACGCCGAGCTCGATTCTCTTATTTCTGATATCCTCCTCAGGAATCTCAAGGATCTGGCTGAGGTATCTGTCTGAGAAACCGTCCTTCTTGGCGGCTCTAAGTGCTTCGTCAGATGGGAGAGTGCCCTTATGTGCTGCGAGAGCTTCCTCCTCCTCAACAAGTTCCTTCATCTGCTGGGCGAAGTAGTGCTTAACCTTTGTTATATCAAATATCTCATCTACTGTAGCGCCCTTTCTGAGTGCCTCGTACATGATGAAATGTCTGTCGCTTGATGGATGTGCGAGCATGCGCAGAAGCTCATCCTTGCTCTTGGTATTGTAGTCCTTGGCATAGCCGAGACCGTATCTTCCTGTCTCAAGGCTTCGGATAGCCTTCTGGAATGCCTCCTTGTAGGTCTTACCGATACTCATGACTTCACCTACGGCACGCATCTGTGTTCCGAGCTTATCCTCAACACCCTTGAACTTCTCAAATGCCCAACGGGCAAACTTGATAACCACGTAGTCACCGTCTGGAACATATTTGTCCAGAGTGCCGTACTTACCACACTCGATATCCTTGAGGGTAAGTCCTGTTGCCAGCATAGCTGATACAAGGGCGATAGGGAAACCTGTAGCCTTTGATGCCAGGGCAGAAGAACGGGATGTTCTAGGGTTGATCTCGATTACGATGATTCTGTCTGATACAGGATCGTGTGCGAACTGTACATTTGTTCCACCGATTACCTCTACAGAGTCAACGATCTTGTATGCCTGCTCCTGAAGTCTCTTCTGAACGTCCTCAGAGATAGTGAGCATAGGAGCGGAGCAGAATGAGTCACCTGTGTGCACGCCGAGAGGATCGATGTTCTCGATGAAACAAACAGTGATCATGTTGCCCTCACAGTCACGAACTACCTCAAGCTCAAGCTCCTCCCATCCGAGGATAGACTCCTCAACGAGAACCTGGCCTACAAGGCTGGCCTGGAGACCTCTTGCACATACGGTTTTGAGTTCCTCCTTGTTGTATACGAGTCCGCCGCCGGCACCGCCCATGGTGTAAGCAGGACGAAGAACAACAGGGTAGCCGAGTTGATCTGCGATGGCGAGAGCCTCATCTACAGAGTAGGCAACCTCACTTCTTGCCATTTCTATTCCGATTGCGTTCATGGATTTCTTGAATTCGATTCTGTCCTCACCGCGCTCAATGGCATCTACCTGAACACCGATGACTTTGACGTTATATTTGTCGAGAATGCCTTCCTTAGCCAGTTCGGCACAAAGGTTAAGTCCTGACTGTCCTCCGAGATTTGGAAGAAGAGCATCAGGTCTCTCTTTTGCAATTATCTGCTCAAGTCTCTTGACATTGAGTGGCTCAATGTATGTTACATCGGCTGTCTCAGGATCTGTCATGATAGTAGCAGGGTTGGAATTGACCAGTACGATCTCATATCCAAGTTTCTTAAGTGCCTTGCACGCCTGAGTTCCTGAGTAGTCGAACTCACATGCCTGACCGATGATAATTGGGCCTGAGCCAATTATCAGAACTTTGTTAATGTCTTCTCTTTTTGGCATAGTTTTCTCCTTATCGTAAAATGATTATTATTCAGAGCGGATAGCGCTGAAAACTGCATGAAATCACATAAAATAAAGAAATATATTTATGCGATTTTTGCTATTTGGGGGCTTGATTTATTTTATTTTATAAAAAAGCCCAAATTATTGTTATTATAAAGTATAAGAGCCAAAAAGTACAGAGCTAATGAAGAAATATATTGAAAAAATAAACTAGAATATGTAACTGTCTAACAAAAAAATCCGGTACGCATGAAAGCACATACATACCGGATCATTACAATATTACAATCCGTATTAAAAATACAGATAAAATGTCTTATAACACTTTTGAAAGGAAATCCCTAAGTCTAGGGTTCTTAGGATTGCCGAAGAATTCCTCCGGTGTACCGGATTCAAGAATCTGACCGTCGTCAATAAATACGACCTTATTGGCAACCTCTCTGGCAAATCCCATTTCATGGGTAACAATGATCATTGTCATGCCTTCATCTGCAAGAGCCTTCATAAGATCAAGAACCTCACCGACCATCTCAGGGTCAAGAGCTGAGGTTGGCTCATCAAACAGAATGACATCAGGGTTCATGGCAAGCGCACGGACAATGGCAACACGCTGCTTCTGACCGCCTGAGAGAGTAGAAGGATATACATCCGCCTTGTCCTCCAGACCGATCCTCTTCAGGAGCTCCTCAGCCTTTGCACGGGCCTCGGCAATGATCTCTGATTTTGTTGTTGTGATTTCCTGCTTTGTCTGCTTTTCCTTGCGGAAGAGGTTTGTTACAGGGAGCAGGAGATTATGCCGCTTTGCCTTTTTCAGATCCTGACATCTGACGTAGACAGGAGCGAGCATGATATTCTGTATAACAGTTTTGTTGTTGTACAGGTTGAAATGCTGGAAAACCATACCCATATGACGGCGGTGTATGTTGATATCGACCTTAGGATCTGCGATATCCACACCGTTGAAGATGATCTGGCCGCCAGTTGGATCTTCCATACAGTTCAGACAGCGAAGAAATGTACTTTTACCAGAACCTGAGGGACCGATAACAACCATTATATCGCCCTTGTCGATGGTGACGTTGATGCCGTTTAAGACCTTGTTGTCACCGAAGCTTTTTTCAAGATTAATGACGTCTATCACTCTTTCTCAGGCTCCTTTCCATTAATTTGATTCCCAGACTGATGAGAAGCACCATCACGATGTAGATGAGTGCCATGACCAGATAAGGGATCATGAATTCGTAGCTGTTACTTCCGATGTAGTTGAATGCAACATAGAGATCAGTTGCACCGACAAAGCTGACAACGGATGTTTCTTTTATTAAAGAAATAAATTCATTTCCAAGGGTTGGCAGGATATTCTTGACTGCCTGTGGAATCACGATCTTGCGCATTGTGGTCGCAAAGCTGAGACCCATGGCACGTCCGCCCTCCATCTGACCAGGATCTACGGAGAGGATACCGCTTCGCATGATCTCGGAGATGTAGGCACCACTGTTCAGTCCGAATACAAGCATAGCCACCTGAACTCCAGTCATATGTCCACCCACGATAGGAAGAAGGACATAGTAGAAGAGAAGGAGCTGTACAACCATAGGTGTTCCACGGAAGAAACCTACATATACACTGCAGATAGCATCCAGAACTCTAGGCAGACGCTTGTACTTTGGAATTACCCTTACGGTAGCTATGAGGGTACCGATGAGAATACCGATGATAAGACCGGCAATGGCTATTATCACAGTATTCTTCAGACCCTCGACTACCTTAACATACCCGTTGTTGTCGATGAATATTTCTATGAACTTTTGTATTTTTGTAGAAATGTCTCCCATGAAATATCCTTTCAAACATAATTGGTGTTAATACTAAAATCACTAAATCCGAATTGGAATTTACTGCATTGCATTAAGAGCAGCAGTGATGCTGGCTGCTGGAGCAGCATCGATGATAACATAGTCAAGGTTACCATTTAAAAGATCCTGAACTGCAAGAGAACCGTTCTTGTAGCCTGTTGAAGTCATAGCAAGCTTTGTGAATCCCCAGTCCTCGTCACCTTCGCAGTAGAACTGTC
>JAQYAS010000033.1 GCA_029338615.1 Clostridiales bacterium | reverse complement strand
ATGGATTATTCTCCGTTTGAGTTGTCTGGTGGTTTGAAAAAGAGGGTAGCAATAGCAGGTATATTAGCATACGGACCTGACATACTTATTCTTGATGAACCAGCATGTGGACTTGATGGTGAGAGCAGAGAGCAGCTGTGGGGGCTTATAAGAAAGCTCAACAGAGAGGAAAATGTAACGATCATACTTGTATCTCACGATATGGAAGATGTTTATGAGATGTCGGAGAGGGTTCTTTTTATGGATCGGGGAACGATTGTGTATGATGGAGGGACAGAAGAGTTCTTTGAGGACAGAGGATTACTTGAACAGTATGGTATAACTATTCCGGATGGAGTTAAACTGCTGAGAGATATATGCCTGGATGACCAGAATAGGAGATTTTAGGATGGTTCGAGATATTACAATAGGACAATATTATAGTGGAAATTCGGTAATTCACAGGATGGATCCGAGAACAAAACTGGCTATCACATTTCTATATGCAATATCACTGTTTCTATGCAAAGGCTGGATCATGATTTTGGCAGCAACGGCATTCCTTTGTATATATGTTGCAATGAGCAAAGTACCTATCACATACATATGCAGAGGGCTTAAAGTAGTATGGATGTTTATTTTGTTTACGGCCATATTCAGTGTGTTCAACGGAGATGGTAATGTGCTTTGGAGATGGCACAGGCTATGTATAACAGATAACAGTGTGATGACCACTGTTTTAGTGGTTATACGTCTTGTATATCTTATAATAGGTTCGTCTGTCATGACATATACCACCAGGCCGATGAGTCTGGCAAATGGACTTGAGAATAGTCTGGGATTTCTAAAGAAGATAAAGGTTCCGGTATCTGAGATGGCCATGATGCTGATGATCGCGCTGCGGTTTATTCCGATATTTATGGAGGAACTGGATAAAATTATGAAGGCCCAGTTATCCAGGGGTGCAGATTTTGAGAGTGGAAATATATTCAAGAGGGTAAAGAGTTATGTGCCTGTATTTGTACCATTATTTGTGTCAGCGATAAGGAGAGCAACAGATCTTGCACAGGCTATGGATGCCAGATGCTACGATGGAAGTGAAGGCAGAAGCCGCATGAATCCGTTAAAATACAGTGGAATAGATTATGTAAGTTATGTTATAGTGTTGATGTATCTGGGTGGTATGATTGTATACAGATGTGCGATGTAGAGTATTCGGTCTGGATAAATATTTATCCTGGGTAAACTAATAATTCAGATACATTGATAATATAGAAAAGGATATAGGTGCGCCAGGCGCATTTAAAACGTGAAATATGAAAAGGGTAAAATTGATCGTAGCCTACGATGGAACAAATTATTGTGGATGGCAGGTCCAGATAAATGGAATAACAGTGGAGGAGGTTTTGAACAGGACACTTAGTGAGCTTTGTCACGAGGATATAAAGGTCATAGGTGCCAGCAGAACAGATTCCGGTGTACATGCACTGGGAAATGTGGCTGTATTTGATACTGAGTCAGGAATACCAGGAGAGAAATTCTCATTTGCACTGAATCAGAGATTGCCGGATGACATAAGGATACAGGAGTCTTGTTTGGTGGCTGACGATTTTCATCCGAGATACTGTGATACGATCAAGACATATGAATACAAGATATTAAACAGAAGATTTGATATGCCGACGGAGCGTCTTTACTCGACATTCGTCTATTATCCACTTGATATAGATAAGATGAAGCGGGCTGCGGCAGTGCTGGTTGGGGAGCATGATTTCAAGAGCTTCTGTTCATCAAGGTCTCAGGTGGAGAATACAGTTCGTACAATAACAGATATAACCATAGACAAGGCGGGCGACATGATACATATAAGGATCAGTGGCAATGGGTTCCTGTACAATATGGTCCGCATCATAGTGGGAACTTTGATGAAGATAGGTCTTGGAATCTGGCCGGAGGGCTGTATGGAGTCAATACTTGAGGCTAAGGACAGAACGAAAGCCGGCCCGAAGGCGGAGGCAAAGGGGCTTACTCTTGTGGAGATAAAATATCTGTAA
>JAQYAS010000032.1 GCA_029338615.1 Clostridiales bacterium | reverse complement strand
ACAAGAAAGAAGTTGGGATGCTGTGAAGTGTGAAAGTGAATATGTCCGATATTACTGGCTTGATAATTGTCTGCCGGGGTTGTAATGACATATAATATATATTAAAATGTCTATAAATTTCTGGGTGACTGAAATGACAGTTCAAAATAATTGATAAACAGAACAAAAGACTGAAAGTATGAAAGGATACAGCTGAAGGTACAGCTGAACATAGGGTGACAGAATGGAGAAATACTATATAGTAAAATCAATAGATGGAGATTATGCAAATCTTGTTGGTGAGGACGATCTGAGCGGTGAGACAAAGCTCGTGGCAAGAGCACTTCTTCCTGAGAGCGTACAGGAGGGAACAAGACTTCATTATGCATTTTTGCAGTATGAAATTGCAGACTGAAAGTGTATTTTGAGTCTTTACAAATAATTATACTTGTGTTATTCTACCAAAGGTCAACTGACACTTAGTTTGAGGATGCCTAGACCTTTTGCCCGGTGTCAGCCATGTATATTTATTTTATAGGAGGATTGTTATTATGATAACAAAAGAGCAGAAGCAGGAAATCATCTCTAAGTACGGCAAGGATGCAAACGACACAGGTTCAACAGAGGTTCAGATCGCACTTCTTACAGCAAGAATCAACGATCTCAACGGACACTTCAAGGCTAATCCAAAGGATCATCACTCAAACCGTGGTCTTCTTAAGATGGTAGGTCAGAGAAGAAACCTTCTTGCATATCTCAAGAGCAAGGATATCGAGGCATACAGAAAGCTTATTGAGAGCCTTGGACTTAGAAAGTAATTTCTATTCGAAACTTAATACAATAACAATTATAGGAATCATGTGGAGACGCATGGTTCCTTTTTTCGTTATAAACAAGGGCTTTTGGATATTGTATTTTTTATATTCGTATGCTAAAATTTAAAAGATTGTGGAATGACATATCGAGACTTCTATAAAGAACATCATGGCTCATCGCAGCATGATGATAACGAGATTATAAGATGTGGTGTTTTTTATAGTTGTTTCGACGTCTTCCACAATACAAATAAATATATTCAAGGAGATTTTGAGATGAGTAAGGAATTCAAGAGATACCAGAAAGAGATCGCTGGCAGAATGCTCACTGTTGATATCAACAGAGTGGCTGCACAGGCAAATGGCGCTGCATTTATCAAGTACGGTGACACAACAGTGCTTTCAACATGTACAGCTTCAGAGAAGCCAAGAGACGGAATCGATTTCTTCCCACTTTCGGTAGAGTATGAGGAGAAATTATATTCAGTAGGAAAGATACCTGGAGGATTCAATAAGAGAGAGGGTAAGGCATCTGAGAACGCTGTCCTTACATCACGAGTTATCGACAGACCTATGAGACCTCTTTTCCCTAAGGACTACAGAAATGATGTAACACTCAACAACCTTGTTATGTCAGTTGATCCTGAGTGCAGACCAGAGCTTGTTGCAATGCTCGGATCATCTATCGCAACATGCATATCAGATGTTCCATTTGACGGACCATGTGCCATGACACAGGTAGGTCTCATCGATGGCGAGTTCATCATCAACCCAACACAGAAGCAGTGGGATGAGGGCGATCTGAAGCTTACAGTTGCATCTACATCACAGAAAGTAATCATGATCGAGGCTGGTGCAAACATAGTACCAGAGGCCAAGATGATAGAGGCTATTTACATGGCTCATGATATCAATCAGGACATCATCGCATTTATCAATGAGATAGTAGCAGAGGTTGGAAAGCCAAAGCATTCATATGTAAGCTGCGCAGTTCCAGAGGAGCTCTTTGCAGCGATCAAGGAGATCGTTCCTCCAGCAGCTATGGAGGAGGCTGTGTTCTCAGACGAGAAGCAGGTTCGTGAGGAAAACATCAGACAGATCACAGAGAAACTTGAGGAGGCGTTTGCAGACAACGAGGAGTGGCTTGCGGTACTCCCAGACGCGATATACCAGTATCAGAAGAAGACTGTAAGAAAGATGATCCTCAAGGATCACAAGAGACCTGATGGACGAGCTATCAATCAGATCAGACCACTTGCTGCTGAAGTAGATATCATTCCTAGAGTTCATGGCTCAGCTATGTTTACAAGAGGACAGACACAGATCTGTAACGTATGTACACTTGCTCCACTTTCTGAGATACAGAGAGTTGACGGACTTGATGAGAACGTTACATCAAAGAGATATATGCATCACTACAACTTCCCTGCTTACTCAGTAGGAGAGACAAAGGTTTCAAGAGGACCAGGACGTAGAGAGATCGGACACGGCGCACTTGCTGAGAGAGCACTTCTTCCAGTGCTTCCAAGCGAGGAGGAGTTCCCGTATGCTATCAGAACAGTATCAGAGACATTTGAGTCAAACGGTTCAACTTCAATGGCATCAACATGTTCATCATGTATGTCACTTATGGCTGCCGGTGTTCCTATCAAGGCTATGGTTGCTGGTATTTCATGCGGACTTGTAACAGGTGATACAGATGACGATTACATCGTACTCACAGATATCCAGGGACTTGAGGACTTCTTCGGAGATATGGACTTCAAGGTAACAGGTACTACAGAGGGTATCACAGCTATCCAGATGGATATCAAGATCCACGGACTTACAAGACCTATCGTTGAGGAGGCTATCGCAAGAACACGTGAGGCAAGACTCTTCATCATGGAGACATGTATGAAGCCAGCTATCGCAGCTCCAAGACCAACAGTCAATGAGTTCGCACCAAAGATCAAGCAGATCAAGATTGATCCAGAGAAGATTGGTGAGGTTATCGGACAGAGAGGCAAGACGATCAACACTATCATCGAGGAGACAGGTGTTAAGATCGACATCGATGATGAGGGAAGAATCTCTATCTGCGGCGTGGAGCAGGCAGGTATGGACAAGGCTATCGAGATGATCAACATGATCGTAGAGCCTCTTGAGGTTGGAAAGAACTATCATGGTAAGGTAGTAAAGGTTATCGACTGCGGAGCTATCGTATCACTCGCACCTAACAAGGATGGTCTCATCCACATCTCAAAGCTTTCAGACAAGAGAGTTGCTAAGGTTGAGGATGTAGTAAATGTTGGCGATGAGGTTGACGTTAAGGTCATCAAGATTGATGAGAGAGCAGGAAGAATAAGCCTGAGCCTTAAGGATGTACAGTAAATTTACTAATTATAAGGGTATTTGATATTATTTTATAAGGGTAAATTTAATGTCTCGAAGCCGGTCAGTCATATGGCCGGTTCCGGGGCATTCTAATAACTACAATATTTGCTGTAGGTAAAGGCAGACAGACAGCAAACAAACTAAAATAAATGCTAAAGCAGATTTAAGGGGGAACATATGAGATACGGTTATTTTGACGAACAACATAAAGAGTACGTAATTGACAGACCGGACACTCCGGCACCTTGGGCTAACTACCTCGGTTCACCAGAATATGGAGCTATAATCTCCAATAATGCAGGTGGTTACAGCTTTGAGAAGTCAGGAGCAAACGGAAGAATACTGAGATACATATTTAACAGCTTTGATCAGCCTGGAAGATATGTATATCTTCGCGATGATGACACAAAGGATTACTGGTCAGCGTCATGGCAGCCGGTTGGCAAGAGCCTTGATGTCTATAAGAGTGAGTGTCACCATGGAACAGCATATACAAAGATGTATGCGGAGTATTCTGATATCAAGTCAGAGGTGCTGTACTATGTTCCACTTAACAAGACACATGAAGTGTGGAAGGTGAGAGTTACCAACAACTCAGATAAGCCTCGTAATCTTTCAGCAATCGGATACTGTGAGTTTACAAATGACTGCAATTATGAGCAGGATCAGGTAAACCTCCAGTACACACTGTTCATAACAAGAACATATTTCATGGACAACAACAAGATCCTTCAGGTTATAAATGAGAATGTTGAGAAGGCTGAGATCAATGGCAGCAAGGCCAACAGAAGATTCTTTGCTTTAGCTGGAAGTGATGTCGCTTCATATTGTGGCGATAAGGAGGAGTTCCTTGGAAGATATCACGGTTATGGCAATCCTATCGGAGTTATAAATGGTGATCTGGGCAACAAGCTCAACTACAACAGCAATGCCTGCGGAGGACTCCAGACAAAGTTCACACTTGCTCCGGGTGAGTCAAAAGATTTTGCATTTATAGTTGGTATGAAGGATAATGACGCTGCAAATGCTGTAATTGCCGGATATACAGATCCAGCTGCTGCATGTCAGAAGGAGCTTGATGAGCTGATAGAGTACTGGCACTCAAAGCTCAATAATTTCCAGGTACATACACCTAGCGATTCATTTAACAATATGGTAAACACATGGAATGCATATCAGTGTTTCATGACTTTCATATGGTCAAGAGCTGCATCATTCTCATATTGCGGTCTGAGAAACGGATATGGATACAGAGATACAGTTCAGGATATTCAGGGTGTTATTCACCTTGCACCTGAGATGGCTCTTGAGAAGATCAGATTCATGCTGTCAGCACAGGTCGACAATGGCGGTGGACTTCCACTTGTAAAGTTCACACACAATGCGGGACATGAGGATACACCGGATGATCCTTCGTATGTACAGGAGACAGGACATCCAGCATACCGTGCAGACGATGCGCTCTGGCTGTTTCCAACTGTATACAAGTATATTGCTGAGTCAGGTAATTTAGACTTTATAGATGAGGTTATTCCATTTGCAAACAAGGATGAGGGTACAGTATATGAGCACCTTAAGAGAGCAATCGATTTTTCTATGAACAGACTTGGAGACAATGGTATGCCTGCAGGTCTTTGGGCTGACTGGAATGACTGTCTGAGACTTGGAAAGAGAGGCGAGTCAACATTTGTTGCAATGCAGCTCTACTATGCAATGACAGTCATCAAGTACTTTGCAGAGATGAAGAATGACACAGAGTACATAGATTACATCAACAGCATTCAGTACAAGATGGGTGAGACTATCCAGGAGAAGTGCTGGGAGGATGACAGATTCATCCGTGGATACAAGGAAGGCGGACAGGTCATCGGCTCAAAGAACGATCCTGAGGCAAGCATGTGGCTTAATCCTCAGTCATGGGCAGTTATAAGCGGACTTGCCACAAGAGAGCAGTCGGAGCTTGCACTTGAGTCGGTTCACAGAGAGCTGAATACAGAGTACGGTGTAAGACTTATGTTCCCTCCATATAGAGAGCATGCATTTGACGGAGCTCTTATGCTTCTGTTCAATGCCGGAACAAAGGAGAATGCAGGTATATTCTCACAGCCACAGGGCTGGATCATACTTGCAGAGGCACTCATGGGACACGGAAACAGAGCGTTTGAGTACTTCAATGAGAGCTCACCTGCATCTATGAATGATAAGGCGGAGATCAGAAAGCTTGAGCCATATTGCCACGGACAGTTTACAGAGTCTGTAGGAAGCCCATTTGAGGGACGTGCTCATGTACACTGGCTTACAGGTACAGCATCCACATGTATGGTTGGCTGCGTTGAGGGAATCATGGGTATGAGACCTGACTTTGGCGGAATCAAGATCGCACCTTCGGTTCCATCAGACTGGAAGGAGTTTGAGATCGAGAAGATGTTCAGAGGCAAGAAACTTTCTATAAAGGTTAAGAATCCTGACGGACATGAGAGTGGATTCCAGAGCATGACACTGAATGGCGAGCAGCTTACTTCAAATTATATACCGGCAGAGTTACTCCGTGATGAGAACGATATCGTTCTTGTAATGTAGTCCTTTGTGAATAGGATAAAAAACATATACATATCATAATTATTGAGAAGGGGATTCCCCTTCTCAATTTTGTATATAAGGAAAAGAGGATATGTGTATGGATAACGGAAATTCTGAAAAAGGCAAGATTATTGTGGACAGGCTGAAACTCCCGGAGAATTGCCATATTATGGATGATAACATAGGCAGATATATACTTTTGTGTGGAATATATGGAGAAATAGAAGGGCACGACAGACTCCCTTCATCAGTAAAAAGTACGCAATATGAAAAGCTGTTACCTGTATTTGCACAGACCGAGAATTGCAGGGATATATCGGGAATCATGGTCTTGTTAAATACTGTTGGCGGCGATGTGGAGTCAGGACTTGCTATATCAGAGCTTATAGCCGGGTTAAGTAAACCTACAGTCAGTCTGGTTCTAGGTGGTGGACATTCTATAGGTGTGCCATTGGCTGTTGCGGGAGATGCAACGTTTATCGTGCCGACGGCAACCATGATAGTTCATCCTATAAGAGTGAATTCTGCAGTTTTAGGGGTAAAGCAGAATTTTGAATATATAGAAAAGATGCAGGACAGAATAATAGATTTCACTGTTGCCCATTCACAGATAAGTGAGGCTGAGCTAAAGAAACTTATGTTCAATACGCATGAACTTACGAGGGATATAGGCTCGGTTTTGGTGGGTGAACAGGCTGTGAAAGCGGGAATTGCAGATCATGTAGGTGGGATTGCTGATGCTTTAAAAGAACTGTATGACTTGATTAATTGATTAAATGATAGTAAAATTCCAAAGGATATTGTTTATTGATCACATTAAGGAGAATGACTATGACTTTACTTCAATCAATATTGATGGGAATAATTCAGGGAGCAACGGAATTCCTTCCGGTCAGCAGTTCGGGACATCTGGCAATTTTTAAGAATATATTTGGCGTTGAGACTGATACAGGTATATTGTTTGATATACTGCTTCACCTTGGAACATTGGTAGCTATATTTGTCGCCTATTGGGAGGACATAAAAAAGCTTATAGTAGAAGGGTGCATGATAATTGGTGACTGTTTTGTGAATCTGAGTTATTTCATCAAAAACAAGATAAACAAGGATAATGCATTACAGTACAGGAAGATAGTAAGAACGGCATACAGAAAATTTGTAATGTTGATAATCGTATCAACACTCACAACGATGGTGATAGCACTTCCTTTTGATAAATTTATAAGCCATGCTGGTGATACGCTTATAATTCCTGGAATATGTCTGTGTGTTACATCTGTAATACTATATTTTGCAGACAGAATTCCGGTTGGTAAGAAGAGTGCAGCCAAGGCAACATACAGGAATGCTGTATTTGTTGGACTTGCACAGGCGGTTGCGACACTTCCTGGAATATCAAGATCCGGAAGTACCATAACAGCGGGACTTGCGTGTGGATACAGCAGAAAGTTTACGGTTAAGTATTCATTTATCATGTCAATTCCGGCTGTTCTGGGTGCGGTTATACTTGAAATACCTGATATGTTCAAAACAAGTTTTACAGGTACAGAGGTTGTCAATTACATAGTAGGAATGGTTGTTGCAGGTATAGTTGGATACGCCTGTATCAAGTTTATGTTATTTACAGTAAAAAAGAAAAATTTTAAGGGCTTTTCCATATATTGTCTGATCGCTGGTATAGTGTCAGTTGTATGGTATTTTGTAGCTTAGAACAAACAGATTAGAGGTAAAATATGGCTGCTGCTAATAATAAATCAGTAAAAAAGAATACATCGGGCAGAGGATCCGGTTCAAAAGCATCAGCAGGCAAAGTGGGTAATAAAAAGACGCAGAGCAGGACAACGTCAAAGGCAGCTGCCACCAGAAAAGCAAAGGCGATGGAACAGGCAAGGCAGAAACAGATGAGAAGTGAGATAATTCTTCTTATATTGCTGGCATTTTCCGTGTTCCTGTTGATTGCAAACTTCAGGATATGTGGTGTTGTCGGTAATGTTGTATCGGGATTTTTCTTTGGAATAATTGGGTTCTGTGAATACATATTCCCTGTATACCTGTTTGTGTCGGCTGCATATCTTATATCCAATGATTTTAACAGGAAAATAATAAAAAAAGTTATATATTTTGGCGTGGTTATGATACTTTTGTCCATGCTTTTCCAGGCTATATATTCATCGGATTTTGAGTCTGTAAAGGCTTTATATATGGATGGATATACATCACATGCCGGAGGAGGAGTCATATGTGGAGGAATCTTTTTTGGAATAAGAACTCTGCTGGGGGTTCCGGGCGCTTGTATAGTGATGTTTATAGTTGCTGTTATTATGTTTGTGCTCATAACGGAGATATCAGTCTTAGATGAGATAAAGAAACTGCGTGCATCCATAAATGACAGAAGAAAAGAGTCCTATTATGAAGAAGATGATGATGAGTATGAACATAATGAAGATGATATAAGGGCAAGAAAACAAAAGACAAAACCGGTTCATAAAGAAAAAAGAGACAGGGATGAACGGAGAGTCAGACCTTCCATGGCAAACCTTAATGTATATGCTGATGATCGTCACAAGGTATCGGAGAGAAAAACGCAGCCGGTTTCGAAAAAAACTGAAGAAGATAAGCCTAAAGATTTCTTTGCAAATGAAGATGTACATGAGCTTATGTACATGAACGATCAGAGTGATAATGGTGAGTATGATACATATGAGAATTTCCACA
The DNA here is from genome assembly GCA_029338615.1 of Clostridiales bacterium. GTDB lineage: Bacteria > Bacillota > Clostridia > Lachnospirales > Lachnospiraceae > Coprococcus. The sequence goes on along the minus strand of JAQYAS010000032.1, from coordinate 13,162 downwards.
ATGACGTTGAAAAGATAGTGATGGCAGACAGTGAGGAATATATAAATCCAGTACAGATAGACACGTCACCTGTGAAGCGCAGAAAGAGAGAAACTGCGGTAACTGAGAGTGTGGATATTGTGAACAATTCATCTGCAGATCAGCATGTTACTGAGAAGGATACGGTCCATGAAGATATCAATTTGCCGGAGGAGGATGTTCTTGCCGGAGCAATAAATGGAAATATGCATCCGGAGAGTGTGTCTGACTACAATCCTCTGCATGATTCTGCTTTTGCTGAGGAGACGGTACCTGCGGATAATGGAATAAAAGCAACATCACGTACCTCCACAAAAACATCAGATACTACGAATGTTGATAATTCAAAGACATATAAAGAGGGAAGAAAGTATAAATTCCCTACTGCAAATTTACTAAATATGCCTCCGAAAAACAATAATTCCAACAGGGATGCATATGTCAGGGAAACCGCTATAAAGCTTAAAAATACTCTGGAAACATTTGGGGTAAATGTAACCATAACAAATTACAGTTGTGGCCCTGCTGTAACCAGATTTGAGATGCAGCCTGAGCAGGGAGTTAAAGTAAGTAAGATACTTAATCTTGCAGACGACATCAAGCTTAATCTTGCTGCTGCGGATATTCGTATAGAGGCACCTATACCGGGAAAGGCTGCAATTGGAATAGAAGTTCCTAACAAGGAAAATTCTATAGTAGCTTTCAGAGAACTCATAGAGTCGGATAATTTCAAGAACCTTAAGTCTAAAGTGGCATTTGCTGTTGGTAAGGATATAAGTGGACAGGTTATCGCTACGGATATTGCAAAAATGCCACATCTTCTGATAGCCGGAGCCACAGGTTCAGGTAAATCAGTGTGTATCAATACACTTATAATGAGTATACTGTACAAAGCTACACCTGAGGAGGTTAAGCTCATCATGATAGATCCTAAGATGGTTGAGCTTGCATGCTACAATGGCATACCACACCTTCTGATACCGGTCGTAACAGATCCAAAGAAGGCTGCAGGGGCACTCAACTGGGCTGTCATGGAGATGACCAGAAGATACCAGCTTTTTGCTGAGCACAGTGTACGTAACATACAGGGATATAATGACAAGGTTGAAAATGCCGTTATAGCGGGAGCTGATGGAGAGAAGCTGACCAAGATGCCGCAGATAGTGGTCATAGTAGATGAGCTTGCAGATCTCATGATGGTTGCCCACGGTGAAGTCGAGGATGCAATAGTCAGACTTTCCCAGCTTGCCAGAGCTGCGGGAATACATCTGGTTATAGCGACCCAGAGACCATCTGTTGATGTCATAACTGGACTTATAAAGGCAAACGTGCCATCGAGAATAGCATTTGCAGTTTCATCGGGAGTGGATTCCAGAACCATACTTGATATGGTGGGGGCAGAGAAACTTCTTGGAAAGGGAGATATGCTGTTCTATCCAACTGGCTATCCTAAGCCTGTGAGAGTACAGGGAGCATTTGTGTCGGATGACGAGGTTACTGCTGTCGTGGATTTCCTTAAGAAGAGTAATGGTATAGGAATATATGATGATGATGTGGCGAAGTCTATTTCAAGCAGCGGTGGTTCAGGAGCTACTGCAATAGGTGGGGCTTCGGCCAGTGATAAAGATGAATATTTCGTAGAAGCAGGAAGATTCATTATAGAGAAAGAAAAAGCTTCGATAGGTATGCTTCAGAGAACGTTCAAGATAGGCTTTAACAGAGCCGCAAGGATCATGGATCAGCTGATGGCCGCGGGAGTAGTTGGCCCTGAGGAGGGCACAAAGGCCAGAAAGATTCTGATGACCCAGGAACAGTTCGATGAATATATAGACACTAATTTATAGAAAGCGGAGGATAAGAGCTATGATGACAGACATTGAAATTGCACAGAAGGCTGAGATGAAGCACATAAGGGAGGTTGCTGCAAAGCTCGGCATATCAGAGGATGACCTCGATCTCTATGGAAAGTACAAGGCAAAGCTCTCAGATGAGCTTATAAAGAAGGTTGAGGGCAACGAGAATGGAAAGCTTATCCTCGTTACAGCCATCAATCCAACACCTGCAGGAGAGGGAAAGACGACCATCACAGTAGGACTTGGTGAGGCTATGGGACAGCTTGGCAAGAAGGCGGTTATCGCACTTCGTGAGCCATCACTTGGACCATGCTTTGGAATCAAGGGAGGCGCAGCCGGCGGCGGATATGCACAGGTAGTGCCAATGGAGGATCTCAATCTCCACTTCACAGGAGATTTCCATGCTATTACATCTGCAAACAATCTTCTTGCAGCCATGCTGGATAACCATATCCAGCAGGGAAATGCACTCAGAATAGATGTGAACAGAATCGTGTTCAAGAGATGTATGGATATGAACGACAGAGTTCTGAGACACACAGTTGTCGGACTTGGAAAGCGTGTTGATGGAGTACCTAGAGAGGACGGATTTGTCATCACGGTTGCATCGGAGATCATGGCTATCCTCTGTCTTGCAAGTGACATGAAGGATCTTCAGGAGAGACTCGGAAGAATAATAGTTGCATACAACATGGACAATGAGCCTGTGACAGCAGCGGATCTCAAGGCTGTAGGAGCTATGGCAGCACTCTTAAAGGATGCGATCAAGCCAAACCTTATCCAGACACTTGAGCATACACCTGCAATTGTACACGGTGGCCCATTTGCAAACATAGCACATGGATGTAACAGTGTAATGGCTACAAAGACAGCTTTGAAGCTTGCAGACTATGTTATCACAGAGGCCGGTTTTGGCGCTGATCTTGGAGCTGAGAAGTTCTTCGATATCAAGTGCCGAATGAATGGATTAAAGCCTGATGCAGTTGTTCTTGTCGCAACAGTCAGAGCCCTCAAGTACAATGGCGGCGTGGCAAAGGCAGATCTCGGTGAGGAGAACCTTGATGCGCTTAAGGCAGGTATAGTTAACCTTGAGAAGCATATAGAGAATCTTCAGAAGTATGGTGTTCCTGTTGTTGTAACTCTGAACAGATTCGTTACAGACAGTCAGGCAGAGCTCGATTTTGTCAAGAAGTTCTGCGAGGACAGAGACTGCGATTTTGCTCTTGCAAATGTATGGGAGCAGGGCGGCAAGGGTGGTATAGACCTTGCAAATGCAGTGCTTAACACACTGGAGAACAAGAAGAGCAACTTCAAAGTGCTCTACGATGACAATCTTTCAATAAAGGATAAGATCAATTGTATAGCTACAGAGATATATGGCGCAGACGGAGTTACATACAGTGCAGAGGCAAGCAAGGCTATCGCCAAGATCGAGGAGATGGGATTTGGCAACTTCCCTGTATGTATGGCGAAGAACCAGTATTCTCTGTCGGATGATCCAAAGAAGCTTGGAAGACCTACAGGATTTGATATAAATATCCGCGAGGTATATGTAAGTGCAGGAGCAGGCTTTGTGGTAGCCATAACAGGAACGATCATGACCATGCCTGGACTTCCAAAGTCACCTGCAGCAGAGAAGATTTATGTTGATGATGACGGCAAGATCGTCGGATTATTCTAGGAGGACAGACGAATGTATAAGCTTATAGATGGTAAGGTTATATCAAAACAGATAAAGGATGAACTCAAGGAGAAGGTTGCCGGACTCAAGGCTGAGGGTGTAGAGATATGTCTTGCAGTTATCCAGGTCGGCAATGATCCTGCTTCTTCAGTATATGTTGGTAATAAGAAGAAAGCTTGTGAGTATGTAGGTATAGGTTCACTTTCATATGAGCTTCCTGAGGAGACCACAGAAGATGAGCTTCTTGAACTTATTGAGAAGCTCAACGCTGATGACAAGGTGAACGGAATTCTTGTACAGCTCCCACTTCCAAAGCATATAGATGAGGATAAGGTCATAAAGACAATATCTCCGAAGAAGGATGTAGATGGATTCCATCCGATGAGCGTTGGTGCGCTCAGCATAGGACAGCCGGGCTTTGTGTCGTGTACCCCGGCCGGAGTTATCCAGCTCATCAAGAGATCAGGAATAGAGATAGAGGGTAAGGAGTGCGTGGTACTCGGAAGAAGCAATATAGTCGGCAAGCCTATGAGCATGCTGCTGCTCCGTGAGAACGGAACCGTAACCGTATGCCATTCCAGAACAAAGGATCTCAAGGCTGTATGCAAGCGTGCAGATATACTTGTTGTTGCGATAGGAAAGCCAAAGATGATAGATGCATCTTACATCAAGGAAGGCGCAACAGTTATAGATGTGGGAATTCACAGGGATGAGAATAACAAACTCTGCGGCGATGTGGATTTTGAATCAGCCAAGGAGGTTGCAGGAGCTATAACTCCTGTACCTGGCGGAGTGGGTCCTATGACTATAGCCATGCTCATGTCAAACTGCGTAGAATCAATAAATATTAACTAAGAATAAGTGCAAAAATTATTGGAGAACAGATGAAAGTATTACTCATATCACTAGGCTGTGATAAAAATCTGGTTGACAGCGAGGTTATGCTCGGATTATTAAATAAAGCGGGCCACCAGCTTACAAATGATGAGACAGAGGCAGATGTAGTAGTTGTAAATACCTGTGCATTCATCAGCGATGCAAAAGAGGAAAGCATCAATACCATCATCGAGATGGGAGAACTGAAGAAAACCGGAAAACTCAAAAAGCTTATCGTTGCGGGATGTCTGTCCCAGAGATATAAGGATGAGATAATGAAGGAGCTTCCGGAGATTGATGTAATTATCGGTGCGACCAATTATGATAAGATAGTTGAGGCAATAGGAACTGACGAGGAGTCGATAGTAGATGATATAAATTACACTCCAAAGCCTATATCAGAGAGGATAGTGACCACAAATGCATCTATGGCGTATTTTAAGATTGCAGAAGGTTGTAATAAGCTGTGCACTTATTGTATAATACCTCACATACGAGGCAGATACAGAAGTATGCCGATGGATAGACTGATCGCATCTGCAGAAAAGCTTGCGTCTGATGGTATAAAGGAGCTTGTCCTTGTGGCACAGGAGACCACGCTGTACGGAGTTGATCTATATGGTGAGAAGAAGCTTCCAGAGCTCCTCACAAGACTCAGTGAGATAGAGGGTATAGAGTGGATAAGACTTCTGTACTGTTATCCGGAGGAGATAACAGATGAACTCATAGATGTTATGGCGACAAATTCCAAGATCTGCCATTATGTCGATATTCCTATCCAGCACTCAGAGAATGCGATACTTAAGAGGATGGGCAGACGAACCAGCCGAGAGGACATTGTGGAGCTTGTCGGCAGACTGAGGACAGCCATGCCGGATATAGCCATAAGAACTACACTCATATCGGGATTTCCAGGAGAGACACAGGAACTGCATGATGGTCTTGTAGACTTTGTAGACGAGTGTGAGTTTGACAGGCTGGGCGTATTCACATATTCGCCTGAGGAGGGAACTCCGGCTGCTGAGTATGAGGATCAGGTAGATGGCGAACTGGCTGCAAAGTGGCGTGACGAGATCATGGAGCTTCAGCAGGAGATTTCCTATGAGAAGAACCAGCAGATGGTCGGAACCACCCAGAAGGTTCTCATTGAGGGATATCTGGTCGACGATGATGTATATGTGGGAAGAACCTACAGAGATGCTCCGGGGGTTGATGGCATAGTATTTGTGAGTGCACCATACGAATTGATATCGGGAACGTTTGTCGATGTGAAGATAACAGAGGCTAATGAATATGATTTGACAGGAGTGATAGAGGAATGAATTTACCAAATAAATTAACAATACTCAGAGCAATAATGATTCCGTTCTTTCTGGTATTTCTGTATATGTCACCGGGATGGGCAAAATGGGTTGCGTTTGCCATATTTATTGCAGCATCCCTCACAGATATGCTTGATGGAAAGATTGCAAGAAAATACAATCTTGTCACAAATTTTGGAAAATTCATGGATCCGCTGGCTGATAAGCTGCTGGTATGTTCGGCACTGATAGCACTTTCAGACCTTGGACGTATTCCTGCATGGATAGTCATTGTGATAATAGCCAGAGACTTCATAATAAGTGGTTTCAGACTTGTTGCAGCTGAGAAGGGTGTTGTAATAGCTGCGGGATGGTCAGGAAAGATCAAGACAACAGTTCAGATGATAATGGTTGCATTTCTTATAGCAGACCTTGGGGGAAAGGTTATACCTGTTATAGAGCAGATACTTATATATCTGGCACTTGCGCTTACTATAATATCATTGCTTGATTATCTGATTCACAATAAAGATGTATTAAAAGATTAATAAATTGTATAAATAATATTGGGTAAGATTCAACGGGGGATTTTTGGGAACAATATAGTTTAAATACTGTATCCATCAAAATCCCCCAGTTGTTTTTTATATGAGTATATGTGAAACATGACGCTTTATCATCTTTTTACTTGAAATATGACGTCAAAGGCATTACAATTATACTCGGCGAAAATTGGACAATATGTCCTAAAATAAATTAAACGGAGGGCTAAAAATGAGCAACACACCAAGCTTGTCAGCAAGTGATAGAATTTCAATGTTACTTGATGACTCAAGTTTTGTTGAAATCGGTGCATATGTTACTGCTAGAAATACAGATTTCAACATTCAGGACAAGGATACTCCAAAAGACGGTGTTATAACCGGTTATGGAGTCATCGACGGCAATTTAGTTTATGTTTACAGCCAGGATGCAAAGGTTCTCGGAGGATCTATAGGCGAGATGCATGCAAAGAAAATTGCAAAACTTTACGATATGGCTATGAAGATGGGCGCACCTGTTATCGGGCTGATCGACTGTGCAGGTCTTAGACTTCAGGAGGCAACAGACGCACTCAATGCATTTGGAGAGCTTTATCTGAAACAGACACTTGCTTCAGGCGTTATTCCACAGATCACAGCTGTATTTGGAACATGTGGTGGCGGAGCTGCACTTATTCCAAACCTCACAGATGTGACATTTATGACAAAGGACAATGCAAAACTTTTTGTAAATAGTCCAAACGCTCTTGATGAGAATCGTGCTGAGAAGCTGGATACTGCTGCTGCAGAATATGTTGCACAGAACACTGCAAACGTAGATGTTGTATGCGATTCAGATGCAGAGGTTTTAGGATCAATCAGGACTCTGGTAGGACTGCTTCCTGCTAACAATGAGGATGATGGTGACGGAGCCGTATGCGAGGATGATGTCAACAGGATCATCCCTGATCTTGCAACAAAGTCAGGCGATGTAAAAGCAGTTATTGCAGATATAACAGATGATGAGTTTGTATTTGAACTCAAGAAGGATTTTGCCGACGATGTTGTTACTGCATTTATCAGACTTAACGGTGAGACAGTTGGTGTTGTAGGAAATCAGAAGGATGTGCTTACAACTGCAGGCGCATACAAGGCAGAGGATTTCATAAAGCTCTGTGATTCATTCAATATTCCTGTACTCACACTTGTGAATGTAAAGGGATTTGCTGCAACTGTAAAGGAAGAGAAGACTATCTCTAAGGCGGTAGCCAAGCTCACATACGCATATGCAAACGCAACAGTACCAAAGGTAACTGTTATGCTTGATAAGGCTTATGGAACAGCTTACACAGTTATGTGTTCAAAGGCTATTGGTGCAGATGTTGTATTCTCATGGCCTAAGGCAGTTATCGGAACAATGGATCCTGAGATGGCTGTCAAGATCATGTATGAGGAAGAGATTGCAGCAGCAGGTGATAAGCTTGCATATATCAAGGAAAAGAAGGCAGAATACACAGATGCTCTTTCAGGTGCTGTATCAGCAGCAAGAAGAGGTTATGTTGATGATATAATCGAGCCTGATGCAACAAGAAAGAGAGTTATAGCAGCATTTGATATGCTTTTTTCTAAGAGTGAGGACAGACCATACAAAAAGCACGGTACAATATAAAGGAGTGACAACTTAATGGAAAAGATAATAAAGAAAAAGTTATTATTGATAGTTTCTATGTTAGCTGTTACATTTGCACTTGCCGGCTGTTCATCTTCAGACAAGAAGGTAGAATTTGATTATGATCCAAGTGAACTTGCACAGATGGTGCAGGATCAGGCTACACAGTATATGCAGGAGGCATCTATTCCTGAAAAGTACAACTATTACGTAGAGAATGGTGAGGAAGCAGGAATATCTGAGAGCATTATAGACGCTGTAAAGGTATTTGGAACAGTTGAGAAAGATTATGGCAAATTCATAGATTTCAAGTCTGACTACACATACGAAGAGGTTGATGACAAGGTTATCGTAAGTGTATATGCCGACTGTGCAGATCAGGAAGCTATAATCAAAGCAACATTTGTAGACAATAAAGTAGAATATGATCTTCAGAAGTATATGGCTGTAAATCAGTACAACTATTCTGAGGAGGATGCTGTTCAGACACTTAAGGACAATGGTATTTATCCATATAAGATCTCTGAGTATGAAGTGTCTGCGAACCAGACAATGAAGGATAAGATGAAAGCAGCTGGTGCTAATACAGTTATCGGTATGGGTATCGTATTTGTTGCACTTATATTCATCTCATTCATAATATCACTGCTCAAGTATGTACCTGCTCTTCTTGACAAAGAGACAAGAGAGAAGAAAAAGGCAGAGAAAGCAAAGAAGGCTCAGGAGGCAGCTCAGGCAGATAGCAAGGCGGAGACCGAGGGTACAGCCCCTGCAGCGGCACCGGCAGGAATTGTTGATATAGTCAATACTGCTACAGGTGAGAGCGCAATGAATGACAGTGAACTTGTGGCTGTTATATCAGCGGCCATCATGGCATCACAGGGTGGCAAGACAAGAGTTCGTGTAAACTATCCAAGCAATGATAAGCTGGTTGTAAGACCAAGAAGAAAAAATAAGAGATAATTATAGGAGGATAATTGTTATGAAGAATTATAGAATTACAGTTAACGGAACATCATATGATGTAGCAGTTGAAGAATTATCAGGTGGCGCAGTAGCATCAGCACCTGTAGCAGCTCCAGCACCAGTTGCAGCACCTGCACCAGCAGCAGCTCCTGCAGCTCCAGCACCAGCAGCCGGTGGAGCAGGAAGCATCAAGGTTTCATCACCTATGCCAGGAAAGATCCTTGCAGTTAAGGCAAATGTAGGAGACTCAGTAAAGAAGGGTCAGGTTATCCTTATCCTTGAGGCTATGAAGATGGAAAACGAAGTTGTTGCTCCAGAAGATGGTACAATCGCAAGTATCGATGTTACAGTTGGTGCCAGTGTTGAGTCAGGCGATACACTTGCAACTCTTAACTAGTATATTTAGTTACAAAATGTACACGGGATCTGCATTCCAGATCCGAATAAATCTTATAGGAGGAAACAACTAAATGGGCAGCACAATAGTTGACGTTTTGACAAATTTAGCTAATCAGACCGGTTTTGCAAGTCTTGACTGGAAGAACTACGTTATGATCCTTATAGCGTTCGTATTCATGTACCTTGCAATCGGAAAGGGCTTTGAGCCACTTCTTCTTGTCCCTATCTCATTTGGTATGTTTCTTGTAAACATGTTCCCAGATATTATGGCAGAGGGCGGCTTGTTACATTATTTTTACCTGCTTGATGAGTGGAGTATATTACCTTCACTTATATTCATGGGTGTAGGTGCCATGACAGACTTTGGTCCGCTTATTGCGAATCCAAAGAGCTTCCTGCTCGGCGCTGCAGCTCAGTTCGGTATCTATACAGCTTACTTCCTTGCATTCCTTATGGGATTCAATGGCAAAGAGGCTGCAGCTATATCAATCATCGGTGGTGCAGATGGTCCTACATCAATCTACCTTGCCGGTAAGCTCGGTATGGGTGGAACACTTCTCGGACCTATAGCAGTTGCGGCATATTCATATATGTCACTGGTTCCAGTTATCCAGCCACCTATCATGAAGGCTCTCACAACAAAGAAAGAGAGACTTGTAAGAATGCCACAGCTCAGACCTGTAACCAAGATCGAGAAGATTCTCTTCCCTATCATTGTTACTCTTGTGGTAGTTCTCATACTTCCAACAACAGCACCACTTGTAGGTATGCTGATGCTTGGTAACCTCTTCAGAGAGTGTGGCGTTGTTAAGCAGCTCACAGAGACAGCTTCAAACGCTCTTATGTATATCGTAGTTATCTTGCTTGGTACTTCAGTAGGTGCTTCTACAAGTGCAGAGGCATTCCTCAAGGTTAGTACACTTAAGATTGTATTGCTCGGACTTATTGCATTTGCAGTTGGTACAGCAGCCGGAGTTCTGTTCGGTAAGCTGATGTGCTGGGCAACTAAGGGCAAGGTTAATCCGCTTATCGGTTCAGCTGGTGTATCAGCCGTTCCAATGGCAGCCAGAGTATCACAGAAGGTGGGTTCTCAGTATGATCCTACAAACTTCCTTCTGATGAATGCTATGGGACCAAACGTTGCAGGTGTTATCGGTACTGCAGTTGCTGCAGGTACATTCCTTGCAATATTTGGAATTTAATCATAATTTATAAAATTATAGGAGGACGATAAAATGGCAGATAAGAAACCGATAAAGATTACGGAAACTGTATTGCGTGATGCGCATCAGTCACTTATAGCTACTCGTATGACAACTGAGCAGATGCTTCCTATCATCGATAAGATGGACAAGGTTGGTTATCATTCAGTAGAGTGCTGGGGCGGTGCAACATTCGATGCATCACTCAGATTCCTTAAGGAAGATCCATGGGAGAGACTCAGAAAGCTCAGAGATGGATTCAAGAATACAAAGCTGCAGATGCTTTTCAGAGGACAGAATATCCTTGGATACCGTCATTATGCAGATGATGTTGTGGAGTATTTCGTACAGAAGTCAATTGCAAATGGTATAGATATAATCAGAATATTTGATTGCCTGAATGATCTTAGAAATCTTCAGACATCAGTTAAGGCTTGTAACAAAGAGGGCGGACATGCTCAGGTAGCTCTTTCATACACGCTCGGTGATGCATATACTCTGGACTACTGGAAGGATATGGCAAAGAGAATCGAGGATATGGGAGCAGATTCAATCTGTATCAAGGATATGGCCGGACTTCTTGTTCCAAATAAGGCAACAGAGCTTGTACAGGCACTCAAGGATGGTTCAAGCCTTCCAATTCAGCTTCATACACACTATACATCAGGTGTAGCTTCAATGACATACCTCAAGGCTGTAGAGGCTGGATGTGATGTCATCGATACAGCGATCTCACCTCTTGCACTTGGTACTTCACAGCCTGCAACAGAGGTTATGGCCAAGACATTTGAGGGAACAGAGTTTGATCCGGGACTTGATCAGAAGCTTCTCGCTGAGATCGCAGACTACTTCAGACCACTTAGAGAAGAGTGGATCGCAAGTGGTCTCTTGAATCCAAAGGTTCTTGGAGTTAATGTTAAGACACTTCTTTACCAGGTACCTGGTGGAATGCTTTCAAATCTCGTATCACAGCTCAAGGAAATGGGTGCAGAGGATAAGTTTGAGGCAGTTCTTGAGGAGGTTCCAAGAGTTCGTAAGGACTATGGTGAGCCACCACTTGTTACACCTTCAAGCCAGATCGTTGGTACACAGGCAGTTCTCAATGTTGTAACAGGCGAGAGATACAAGATGTGTACAAAGGAGTCAAAGGCACTTGTACGTGGCGAATATGGTCAGTCAGTAAAGCCTGTTGATCCAGAGGTTAAGAAGAAGGTTATTGGCGATGAGGAGCAGATCACATGCCGTCCTGCAGATCTTCTTGAGAACGAGCTCGACAAGATCGAGAAGGAAATGATCCAGTACAAGAAGCAGGATGAGGATGTACTCACATATGCACTGTTCCCACAGGTTGCTACTGACTTCTTCAAGTACAGAGAGGCTCAGGATAAGAAAGTTGATGTAACTCTTGTAGATAAAGAGAGCACATCTTATCCAGTATAATATTGATTTATATTGATAGTATTTATAAGGGACGGAGCTCCGCGAGCGGAGTCTCTGTTCCTTTTGTTTTATGAGGGGGACAGAACCCCAAAATGTGTTTTCGAAGTACTGATAGGAGAAAATATGTCAAGGAAAATTATAGTGGTAGGAGCGGGTGCTGCTGGTATTATGGCAGCTTTAACGGCTGGAGAAAATAATGAGGTAATACTTGTAGAGAAGAATGACAGGATAGGAAAAAAATTATTTATAACAGGTAAAGGACGATGTAATGTGACAAATGCATGTGAGCCAGAGATGTTCTTTAGGTCAGTGATCTCAAACAGCAAATTTATGTACAGTTCTTTTTACTCATTTGATAATAATATGGTCATGGATTATCTGGAAAAAGCATCCTGTCATTTGAAAATCGAAAGAGGAGGCAGAGTGTTTCCTCAAAGTGATCACTCATCAGATGTTATAGGTGCATTTAAAACACTCATAAACAGAAATAAGAATATAAAATTGTTACTCAATACGAAAGTTTCAGAAATCGAAGTGGCTGATGGGAAAATAACGGGAGTAGAACTTGAAAGGGAGAAGAAGTACACGGAAAAGTGCGATGCTGTCATCCTGTGTACAGGAGGTCTTTCATATCCACTCACAGGTTCAACAGGAGATGGATACAGATTTGCCAGAGAGATGGGGCACACCATCAAACCATTAAGCCCATCATTGGTTCCGTTTAATATAAAAGAAGAATTTTGCAGTGACATGATGGGATTATCACTAAAAAATGTGTGCCTGCATGTGAACTGTGGGAAAAAGAATATTTTTCAAGAACAAGGCGAAATGCTTTTTACACATTTTGGAATAAGTGGTCCACTTGTTATAAAGGCTTCTGCATACATACATAGATATCTTGATAAAGATATTGATATGTATATAGATCTGAAGCCTGCTATGGACAGGGATATGCTTGACGCAAGGATTCTCAAAGATTTTAAGAAATATGCAAATAAAGATTTCAGAAATTCTCTGGGGGATCTGCTTCCACTTAGAATGATAGATGTTGTTATACAGAGAACAGGAATTGATCCATATAAGAAGGTCAATTCGATTACCAGGGATGAGCGGCAGTATCTTGTTGATCAGATAAAAAATTTCAAACTCGCATTTGCAGGCCTCAGGGGATATGAAGAGGCTATAATCACAAGAGGAGGCGTAAATGTTAAGGAAATCAACCCCTCCACGATGGAG
>JAQYAS010000031.1 GCA_029338615.1 Clostridiales bacterium | reverse complement strand
ACCTCTATGAGCATTGAGTAGTCTCCGGTCACACAGTTGCACTCCACAACATTTAACACACTGTCTATATAAGGATAGAACTCAGCCTTCTGCTCCGGTGAAACCTCCAGATTGATAAATGCCTTGATATAATGGCCCATAGCCTCCGGATTCAGTTTGGTTGTAAATCCCTCGAGCACGCCCTCGGCAAGCATTCTGTCTATTCTTGTTCCAACTGCTGTAGGTGACATGGACACCTCAGCTCCTATATCCTTGAGCGATACACGTGCATTGTCCTGAAGCATGGCAAGTATCTTCTCATCCACCTCGTCCAGTCTGTAGTATATCAGTTCTTTCTTTTCCATAAGATATGTTCTCCTTCTCACTTTCTAAGGCTGTTACAAACTACGGTGAAAAATAACGGACTTTTTCTGGCATATTAATCTGCCAGGCGTTACCATTTTATCCTCCATAATCCGCAATTGTGCCTTTCCTATTCAAGCACCTTATATCGGGTGCAACTTGTGTTTCACAATCATATAAGCGTATTTACTTAAGATTATAAACGTGTAGTGTCATTATATACCCTACTCTGCGCAAATGACAACATGATTTTTACTCATAAGCTGTTCGTCATCATTTTGCACAGCGTAGCTTTCATCAGCAAGTTCAAACATATCTATATCATTCCTTTATCTGTCAGATTATTGATTACACTGTTTGTATACTCGGATGTGGTCTCATCGCTGCGAAGAAGCGTACCGTCCAGATCTGATACATATAAAGTTTCCATAACACTCTATCTTCTGTACAGGATTTCCACATCGCCGTCCACGAATCCAGCGGCAACAGCCTCGTACTTCTTAAGTTTCTCAGCATATTTTCCTTCTGTGAGATACTTCCTGATCATCTCACAGGAAATGTCAAGTATCTCCTCCCAACCCGTATCCTGCTGCCATCCGTACAAATCTTCACCTGTCGTGAACTCCTCGTAACAATTCCAGTCCTCGTCCTCCTCGTCAAAATAAGTTGCACTTATCAACTGGATCGACCAGTGCAAGTCAACTTCTTCATATATATTGAAGTTGATCGCCACACCCGGCAATGGCATACTTTCATCTAAGATTCTGTCTAACCATTTTGCAAATTCATCGTACATAGCTAATCCCCCTGTTAATTTGACATTTCTGCTAATTATATTCTCTGTTCTCTATTCCCTATTTCCTATTTTCTATTTCCCATTCTCTGATTCAGGCCTCTAAAGTCCGCTATCTATAACACATAGTTTTTATCTTTTGGAATATTTATGATGTTTCTGCGCACAAAATTGTATCTTTTCCCGAGAAAGTCACCCTATAGCGAAAATCTTCTCTAGAATTGTACCTTTTCTCTCTTTTTATCAAAATAAGGTACAATCTTTCAACCTTTTACACGAAATATACCATTTTGGATCAAAACTTACCCAATATATCCCCAATAATCAAAGCTCACACTTCTCCGCTTCCCCATATAAAAAACAAAGGCTGATGTGAAGTATTACCTTATACACATCAGCCCTGTTTTTTATGACTCTATATAATTATTACTTGTTGTTCTTGATGTACTCATCAATTCCCTTTGCACCAGCTCTGCCAGCTTCCATTGCAAGGATAACTGTTGCAGCACCTGTTACGGCATCACCACCGGCATATACGCCTTCCTTGGTCGTCTGTCCGTTTGACTCTTCTGCAATGATACACTTCCACTTATTTGTCTCAAGTCCCTCTGTTGTCGATGAGATAAGTGGGTTTGGTGAAGTTCCAAGTGACATGATGACTGTGTCAACGTCCATTGTGAACTCTGAATCAGGAATCTCAACAGGTCTTCTTCTGCCGGATGCATCAGGCTCACCGAGCTCCATCTTCACACACTTCATACCACATACCCAGCCGTTCTCATCCTCAAGGATCTCTGTTGGGTTTGTGAGGAGATCAAATATGATTCCCTCTTCCTTAGCGTGATGAACCTCCTCAACTCTGGCTGGGAGTTCCTCCTCTGAACGTCTGTATACGATATGTGTCTCAGCGCCAAGTCTGAGTGCTGTTCTTGCTGCATCCATAGCAACATTTCCACCACCAACTACGGCAACCTTCTTGCCTCTCATGATAGGTGTATTTGAATTCTCGTCAAATGCCTTCATAAGGTTGCTTCTTGTAAGGTACTCATTTGCTGAGAATACGCCGTTGGCATTCTCACCTGGGATACCCATGAACTTAGGAAGTCCTGCGCCTGATCCGATGAACACTGCGTCAAATCCCTCATCCTCAAGGAGTGAGTCAATGGTAACTGACTTTCCTACTACTACATTTGTCTCTATCTTGACGCCAAGTGACTTGATGTTCTCGATCTCCTTGGCAACTACCTTCTCCTTTGGAAGACGGAACTCCGGGATTCCGTATACGAGAACTCCGCCTGGCTGGTGAAGTGCTTCGAATATAGTTACATCGTAACCCATCTTTGCAAGATCTCCGGCTGCTGTCACACCTGAAGGGCCTGATCCGATGACTGCCACCTTATGACCATTCATCTCCTTTGCAGGCTCTGGCTTGATTCCGTTCTCACGGGCCCAGTCAGCAACAAATCTCTCAAGCTTACCGATGGATATCGCCTCGCCCTTGATTCCTCTGATACACTTCTGCTCACACTGTGTCTCCTGTGGGCATACACGGCCACATACAGCAGGAAGTGCTGATGACTCGCTGATGATCTTGAATGCCTCAGCGAAGTTGCCTTCCTTGACCTGAGCTATAAATCCAGGGATATTGATAGATACAGGACAGCCATTCATACATGGGGCGTTCTTACATCCTATACATCTTGAAGCCTCAGCCATAGCCTCCTCTTCATTATATCCATAACAAACCTCTTCAAAATTCTTTGCACGTACCTGTGGCTCCTGCTCGCGAACCGGCACTCTCTTCCAAACATCTACTTCTATAGCCATTACTTGTCACCTCCACAGTTTCCACATCCGCCATGATGGGTATCGCCCTCTTTTGCTGCAAGGAATGCTCTGCCCTCTGCAGTCTTGTAGAGCTGCTGACGCTGCATAGCCTCCTCAAAGTTCACCTTGTGACCATCGAACTCTGGTCCATCTACACACGCAAACTTAACCTCTCCGCCTACTGTCACACGGCAGGCACCACACATACCTGTTCCGTCTACCATGATAGGGTTAAGGCTGACAACTGTAGGAATCTCAAGCTCCTTTGTGAGCTTACATACAAACTTCATCATGATCATAGGTCCGATGGCAACACACACATCATACTTGTTGCCAGCGTCTACAAGCTTCTGGATCTCATTTGTAACGACACCCTTGCTTCCATATGAACCGTCATCTGTTGTGATATACAGGTTGCCGGCTACCTTCTTCATCTTGTCCTCAAGAATGATGAGTGACTTGTTTCTTCCTCCGACGATGACATCAGCATCGATGCCATGCTCATGGAGCCACTTTACCTGTGGGTATACAGGCGCTGTTCCAACACCACCTGCAACGAACAGAATCTTCTTTTTCTTGAGTTCTTCTATATCCTCCTTGCAGAACTCTGATGGACATCCAAGTGGTCCAACGAAATCCGCAAATGAATCTCCAACCTTCTTATTCTTCATCATCTCTGTAGCAGCTCCAACTACCTGGAATACTATAGTGATGGTTCCGTCCTCTCTTGAGTAATCGCAGATAGTGAGAGGGATTCTCTCTCCATCCTCTGAACCTCTGACAATTACAAACTGTCCCGGAAGACATTTATTTGCAACTCGTGGCGCAACCACGTCCATGAGGTATATGGTCTCTGTCAACTGTTCAACCTTAGTAATCTTATACACTCTGTGCTCCGTCCTTTCCGACAGCCAAATTCTGACTGTTATGATCATTTTATTCTGTAAACGGGTGCAAACGCCCCTATTTATACACGTACGTACTTAATTTAGCAAAAAATATCAACAAAATCAAGGTATATGTAAAAATAGCGCTGCATTACTGCAACACTGTGTTTTTCACATTTGCCCCACGGCTTCCATATCTGGTGCAAATTTATCCTAAAAAAAATCCCGCCAAAAGAGAAAATTTTCTCTCTGGCAGGGACTATTATATCTCACGTGATACAAAAAGCATCCACTGTTATTCTTTTGTCTCATTACACAATCTTGCTGGCACATTTCAGCGTCAATACATCTTACTAGCTTTTTCTATATCTTACTTTATATTACTGTCTCTTTCTCTTCGCCTTGGCCTTGAGTGCTTCCTCTTTCCTTCTCTCATTCTCCTGAATTATAAGTTTCTTCATTCCCTCCAGCTTTTTCTGGTTCAGCCTTATCTGCTCAAGCTCGCTCTCCGCTACCTGCTGCGCCTCTTTGCTCTGGAAGGTGACAAACTTGTCAAATGCTCCCGGATAGGCAAATGTCTTTTCTACATTATTATAAGAAAATACAATTCTTATATGGCTTCCATCACATTCCATCACACTGCCTTCACCAAACTTCACATGGTTTAATTTTTCATTCTCAAACATTATTACATCCTCCTATCCATATTATTTCCATCCACAATACTATTGAAACAAACACACTAAAATAGCTATATGCTACACCCGTTCGTTTCGATTCGCAAGGCTGACTCTGATCACTAAGTGTTCTTCCTACTACTAAATATACTGTAACAAAAAAATCGGCACTTTTTCCAGTTAAAAATGCCGACTTTTTTATTTTCGTTAAAATAGTCACTGCGAGTCATAGTTTTTGTTCATTATTGTTTTTTCAAACGCATGATTCACATAAAATGTGCTCATATTTTTACCAAGCCATATTGTGCACTTTTAATCTATCTTGCATTTGCCTTGAGCAGCTCTGCAACCTCCGTCTCTGTTGCAAGTGAAAGTGCCTTTGCTGCCAACTCATCTGCTTCAGCCTTCGACCACTTGGCTATCGTTCCTCTTGTCGCAAGGACTGAAGTGGCACTGACTGAAAACTCTCCCAGT
>JAQYAS010000030.1 GCA_029338615.1 Clostridiales bacterium | reverse complement strand
CAATCTCTGTTTCATGCCTCTGGACAAACTATCCACAAATTCATCCTTTTTGTCCTTTAAATTAACCAGTTCCAGAAGTTCATCAGCAATACCACCTACAGTCTTTCTATTCATTCCGTACAGCGATCCATAGAACTCCATGTATTCCATAACTTTAAAATTGTCATATACACCAAAGAAATCCGGTACATAACCTATCTTTCTTTTAATCTCTGCTGACTTTGCCAGTGCATCCACACCGTCAATAATAACGTTTCCCGATGTAGCTTTCAGAAGACCACATAATATCCTCATGGTTGTCGTTTTTCCCGCACCATTTGGTCCTACAAATCCAAATATCTCACCCTTATCAATATGGATATTTACATGATCCAGTGCAGTAAACCGGCCATAACATTTCGTTAGATTCTCTATATCTACCATCACTGCTCACCTCCACGCGCAATTATATACGGGAGATAATTGTCATAGTAGTAATCCTGCTGGTCTATCGCGACAAACTTAAGGACTATCGTGTTATCCTTCATATATTTACCAAGTTCATCTCCGTTTATCTCAGTCTGTCCGTCAACAAATATATCATCATAATTTCCCGTCGTATTATTGAGTGCACTTACCGTCACTTTCGATCGCTCTGCATTTCTCTCCGAATCATACTTAAGTGTCTCTATATTGTCATCATCCTTGAATTTTATGGTTATATTCACCTCATTGGAATACATCATAAGATCTTCCTGATCATATCCTGTCTGGGAATCCGCTCCGCTTGCCAGCACATATATGTTGCTGTAATATGCGCCCCTGACATCTTCATAGTTATAAGAATCTATATCATACACTGTGTACACACTGTAATTATCCGATTCACCATCTGCGGTAACATCAACAGGCCGATTCACATCACCCCAGATTGCAATTTCCCCATAATGATGATTATCCGGCGCAGATCCATTAAATATGTACATCATGTAATAATTCCTGTCAACCAGCCTGGATGGCGCATTATACTCACCATCATATTTCTTATCATAATACTCGTTCAGAGAATTATACGCAGCGCCAATTCCTATCATCCTCATATTGTCATCACGGCTCACCGGGATCGTCTCTCCACGCTTCAGCTCCTCGATACAATAGTAGTATCCGTCTGACATGATCACTACATTTTTCATATCATAATCCGTGTTATTGGTGATTTCTCCATCAAATCCATCAGTGTACAGGTGAAGATTTCTTCCAATGGATCCAATATTATTATCAAACACAGAAGATGTCTTTAAACCCACGCTGCCAAATGGTGTTGGATTATAAAATTTAAGAGAAATATTTCCCTTATCATTTATTTTTTCCATCCTGGCTGTGACATCTTCCGAACCATAGTTTGTCCAATAACCGTCGTCAGAAAGTCTTATATCATTGTATTCTGATGCAACATCTATATCGTAGTCTTTCGCTCTTGGACCTATGACATTGGTATAAGTTGTCTGAGATACAGTATCACCGCTTATATCAGCAACAGCAAATGATGATGTAACAGGTCTGGTAACTCTGTATTTCAGGCTCACTATATAAATCAACAATGTTCCTATAACTGCAAGTACCGGAACAACAAGCCATATAAGTTCACGTCTGCGTATCTTCTTCAGTCCAATATATGTTACAGGGCCACATAATAATATATACACCACAAGAGCTATGAGAATTGCCGCAACGGGTATTCTTCGTCCATTGTTTGCTTCTACAGCAGTTTCCATTGCATAATATTCAGCATTGCCATTGTATCCCGCACCATACGTGTTCCCCATAGCATTATTCAATCCATATGAAAATATGTCCTGCAGCATAGACTGTCTCTGAACGCTGTCATCAGAAGCCTTTGCTCCCAAAGAATATTCCAAAGTTATAACTTTTCCATATCCTTTATTGAGAATACTCATATCATTATCATTCTGTGGCACAGTATCTGATGTCACATATCCATCATCAAACAAATTCATTACATCTTTTTCCGCTGTCCCCATGCACAATATGAGACTTCCGCCATCATCAACCCAGCTCTTGATGGCTTCATACTGTTTCTGTGACAACAGAGATGTATCGTAGTTATCAACTATCAGATAGTCCAGACTGTCCATAACCATACTGTCATCAGGAATATCTTCAGCCGACATGTCCAGTGTTATTACACTGACATCATCTTCCTCACCATACTTAAGCTTTACAGAATCGAGATAATCCAGAGAATCCGGAGCATCACTGAGCACCCCGGTAACTGCAGCCGAATCAGCACTTGACAACGACAAAAGATCCTTCTCAGAATATACAACCTTGCCATCTTCGTCGCTTATCTCCAGAATTATATTTCCTGCCCCCAGACTTCCCATATCAAACACCGCATTGGCTTCAATGTCTTTTTCCAGGGTTATCTTCTCCGAGTACATCATGCTCTGGTATCCACTGCTGTCCGGATAATATGACATAACCGATATTTTACCGGAAAAATCCAGACTGCTCACCACTGATATCTGCAGACGGCAGCCCTGATCATATTCAGCATATCCATTTATCCCATATTCCAGAGATATATTAAAATCGTTATTCTTAGTCTCCACTTTTGTGGTAACTCTGCCATGGGAATTATCAGTATCCGCCGCAGATACCTCATATGCAGAACCAACCCCCAGAAGAGCAAGTGCCACCATTCCGGCACACAACAATCTCCTTATCATATATTTGTCCTTCCACTACTATTTACATACTAAACTTATCATAATTTCTTATTATTGAAATGGCAACTTACACTTTCGTAAGGAGCTATATACATATAAAACCCCGTACACTCCATCATGTACAGGGTTTTATAAATAATAATATAGCTTGTATATAATTTAACTGAAATAAACGACCTCTTCCTTAGGTGCACTTGTAAGCGTAACTTTCTCCGCTGTAAGTACCGGGCCTTCACCATCAAAGTCAGGGTAATATTCATAACCTATCCTGGCGGTGACATCTACCCACTGTCTGTCCACAAGATTCTTTGCGCCCTGATAGTAGCACTTGAATCCAACAAACTGTATATCCTCAACGCAGCATGTCATGGCAAATCTTCCCGGAACAAATGCATTGCTGCCATACTGCTTTGGCCTGAACACCATGGCCTTGAAGTGAATCTTCTTGCCATCATATCTCTCCTTCATGTCGGACGCATCCACATACCAGATACCAAAATCATCATCTGGCAGTTCTATCACATCTGCACTCACATCGTATGGCAGATCCTCAGGTTCATTTGTCTCAGGTGCTATGGAGCCATCCTTCATCTCAAAAATGATCTGCGCTCTTCTGTTAACTGCCTTTATGG
>JAQYAS010000029.1 GCA_029338615.1 Clostridiales bacterium | reverse complement strand
AGTAGTATATTTGATGAGCATGGAGAGGATTACTTCAGAAAGCTTGAGACTGACACTTTGACAGATTTAAACCGATATGTGACAAGAACTGTCATATCCACAGGGGGTGGCCTGCCAATGAGACCGGAGAATGTGGAGCAGTTAAAGAAGATTGGGACCGTGATATATCTGGATGTAGAACCTGATGAAGTGGTGAGGAGACTTGAGGGAGACAGGACAAGGCCGCTTTTGCAGGGGGATAATGTAAGTCAGAGAGTCAGGAAGCTACTGGATGTCAGAAAACCGGTATATGAGTCAGCTGCAGATCATACAGTTCATGTGACAGGAAGGTCTGCGGATGATATAACAGAGGATATAATGAAGATGACAGGGAGGAGATGACTTTATGCATAGAGATGATATACTTGTAAAGCTTTCAGGTATAATGCGCGATAAGACTGTGAATGCGATACTTGTTACAGACAGATATAATATGAGATATTTAGCCGGTTATAGAGGAGAAGGTGTCATATTGTATACGGAGAGTGACAGATTTGTGCTCACAGACTCCAGATACACAGAACAGGTACAGCGTGAATGTGAGGGATACGAATGTGTTGATATTGCATCATTGGGGTATGCAGGATGTATAAGAGACATACTGGAGAGGACATATTCTGGAGGAAAAATACGTGTTGGATTCGAGAATTACAGTATAAGTTATATGGAATATACAAAATATAGTGGAGCTGTAAGTGATGCTGTCTGGGTTGCTTTAGACGGAGCACTGGATTCTCTTCGAGAGGTGAAGACAGAGGAAGAAATTGAGAAATTGAAAGCAGCGGAGTCTATAGGTGATGGGGCTTTTAAGCATATTCTTGGATTTATAAAAGAAGGAATTACAGAGAAAGAGGTAGCACTGGAACTTGAATATTATATGAAATGCAACGGGGCTGAGGGACTGAGCTTTGACACCATCGCTGCCTCAGGAAAAAATTCATCCATGCCGCATGCCATTCCTACTGATAAAAAGCTGGAGAGAGGAGATTTCCTTACCATGGATTTCGGTTGCCTGTATGAGGGGTATTGTTCAGATATGACGAGGACGGTGGCGATAGGTGATGCTACGGAGAATATGACGTATATATACAATACAGTTCTTAAAGCCCAGACAGAATCAATGAAGAAGATCAGAGCAGGAGTAAGATGCGATGAGGTGGATGCAGAGGCCCGCCGTGTGATAGGGGATGCAGGGTATGGCAATTGTTTTGGACATGGTCTGGGACATTCCGTAGGACTTTTTATACATGAAAATCCGCGTTTTTCTCCAAAATGTCATGATATATTAAAGCCAGGTATGGTAATCACTGTTGAACCGGGAATATATCTGCCGGGGCAGTTTGGAGTTCGTATAGAGGATCTTGTTGTGGTCACAGAGAATGGTTATATCAACCTTACTGAGTCGGAGAAAAATCTGATCATAATATAATGCATGAATACTGAAAGATTAGATGGAGAGTATATATTGGTATGAGCAGTATTGATAATATAAAAGAGAAGAAAAACAGATGCAACATATTACTGTACCTGTCTGTGTTTATTGTGACGTTACTCATATATATTGCAGTGTTGGTGAGAGAAAAAGCATATCCATTTGGTACGGCATGTTTTCTTCATGAAGATGCATATGTGCAGTACAATACAATGATCAGAACATTGATAGAATATGTCCATAGCGGAGATCTCAGTTCGATCATGTGGGATCATGGAATGGGAATAGATATATATCTTAATATGCTGTATTATCTGCTTAGTCCATTCAATGTGATAGCATTGATTTTTGGAAGCAAATATGTGGAATTGTCACTTGTAATTATAATAATACTTAAATGTTCCCTTATTCCGGTATCGGCCCTGTATTTTTTCAGGCATACGACAATTGTGGGGAATACGAGCAGTTTGCAGGGCTGGATGGCCAGACTTGTACAAATGTCATGTGCCATGGCATATGGATTGTGTGGGTACGTGATCGCGTATGGACAAAATATGATATGGCTCGATGCTATAATACTGATGCCTCTGATTGCCATAGCAATTGAAAGATTGATAAGTGGCCTCGGCTGGCGTATGTATGTGGTACTTCTGGCACTTGCAATGATGGTTAATTTCTATTACAGCATATATGTGTGTATGTTTGCAGTGATATATCTGATACTTGTAAGTACAGGGGGAATAAAGAGATTATTTAGGAATGCTGTAAAGACACTGATATTCTCCATTGTGTCTGCAGTGATCGCAGCATGCGTATTGCTTCCTGCTTTGCTCTGTATTATGAAAGCTGGTGACTCATATGTGGGGCTTGAACAGATTGGTTTATCACAGTGGGGGAATTTACCGGGATATGTAGTATCATTTTTTCCATTTAAG
>JAQYAS010000028.1 GCA_029338615.1 Clostridiales bacterium | reverse complement strand
CATACCAGTCCATAATTGACTGAACGTCTGATATCGTCAGTTCTTCCAGCCTCTTTGGTTGAAACCATCATGGAGACATCTACTATAAATTTCTGTCCAAGGACATTCTCCTCACGATATACACCGTGATGGGCAAACACCTCAAGCCCTGTTATATTTATCCTATCCATACGCACCTACCTCCGTGCTCCGTTATCTGACACTCAACATGGCATATGTCATTTTGAGGGCTCTGTAATTTGCCTCGACATTGTGTACTCTGAAGAAATCACATCCTTTGACAAGCCCCAGAACAGAAGTTGCAATGGTACCCTCTTCTCTCTCAGTAACAGGCAGATCAAGAGTTAATCCTATCATTGATTTTCTTGATGTACCGAGCAGTATTGGGAGATTCCATTTGTGGAGCAGCTCCAGATTATTCATCAACAGCAGATTCTGATGCAGATCCTTTGCAAAACCTATTCCAGGATCAACCATGATCTTGTTCCTGTCTATCCCTGCTGCAAGTGCCATATTTACAGATTCATCAAGGTCTGCCACAACATCAGCCAGATAATCCTTATAATCCACATTGTCTCTATTGTGCATAAGACAGCACGCTTTATCATACTTTGCTATGACACCTGCCATCCTGTCATCGTATTTCAGTCCCCATATATCATTTATAAGATCTGCACCGGCCTGTATGCCTGCCTCCGCAACTCCCGATTTATATGTATCTAGCGATACAGCTATATCAAATCTCTTTTTGATCGCCTCAATAATTGGAGCTGTTCTCTCAATCTCTTCATCATCGGATATCTTTGTATACCCTGGTCTGGTGGATTCTCCACCCACATCAATGATCGCTGCCCCCTCAGCAATCATCTTCTCTGTTGTTGCCAGAGCTGTATCCATAGTGTTGTGCTGCCCTCCATCCGAGAACGAATCCGGGGTCACATTCAAAATCCCCATAATATATGGTGCTTTTCCTGTCTCAAAACTCTTGTTGCCTATTATCATCTTCCTTATCCTCCATGTATCCTCTATGCCCACTCTCTGCGCATATCTTTAATATCTTATCCCTTTATTTCTCTCGGCATCCGGCCAGTAACACTGATCCGCCGCCTGACAGTCAAAACAATTTCTTGAAAGCTTATCAGCTCTGTAAAGCAGATTTGCAAGTCCTGTCCGTTCTCTGCCATCTGTGTTGTGAGAACCTATCGCATCACAGATAACCTCCTGCTCCCTGCTGGTAAAACCGCACTGCTCCAATATATCAGCCGCATATTCCACACTAAGAACGTGATGCTCCCTGCCAGTTTGTTCCGGATCTGCCCGCCCAACATCATGCAGCAACGCAGCAGCATATATCAACTCCCTGTCTACGTTGATCTCTTCTTCCTTTCCTATTATATATGCTATCCTGGCCACATCAAGACAATGATCCAGGCCATGACAGCAAAATATCCTGTCTCTCTCTTTTTCTTTTATGGTACTCATGAGCTTTCGAAATCCAGGATTATCCATGATCTTATCTATCCTGCTCATATTTGCAGATTTTAGAAGCGTATAGCCTCCTTTTTCGGCTTTATCTATTATTGGACCTATAAAAGACAAAGATCCAAAAATTATAATAACGGTATTCTCTCCAGTTCCCGCTATATCAATTGCCTGTTCCACTGCACCATCCACATCATCCGCCACAAAAACAGAATCAATGTATGTCTTTGCCAGTTCTGCCAGTTCTTTTTTATCCAGTGCCCGCGGATTATCTGGCTGGACAGCTATAAAATCAGATGCATCCGGCATCATTATCTCCAGCATCTGCCTGTAATCCTTGTCTTTAAACACTCCACACACATATATAAGCCTACGGCCTGCAAAATATTCATCAATATTTTTTCGCAGAGCTTTCCAGCCACCTGGATTGTGTGCACCATCCACATACACCATCGGTTCTTCCATGATCCTCTGAAATCTGCCCTTCCAATATGTCTTCTTCACTCCGGAAAACACGTTCACTTTATTCAAAGCAAAACCAAGTTTTTGAAGAGTGTATGCTGTCTCTATAGCCGTGACGCTGTTATATATCTGATATATGCCTGGAACTGCCAGTTCGAACTTTTCTCCCTTATACGTGAACACGCTGCCATCCAATCCACAATATTGAATATCAATATCAGAACTGTTTATCATGGTAGATGCCTCAGAGCATCTCTTCTCGTCATATTTTTGAACCCATAATGACATAAGTTCTTCCTGAACAGGATATGATACACATGGAACTCCATCCTTCAGAATACCAAGTTTCTGCATATATATATCCTTCAGATTATCGCCAAGGAATCTCATGTGATCCATACTTATACTAGCTATAATTGTACACACCGGCTGAGTGCACACATTAGTGGCATCTTCCAGACCACCCATTCCTGTCTCAAGCAGAAGAAAATCAACTTTTTTATCTCTAAAATAGCAAAAAGCTAAAGCTGTCTCCGTCTCAAATGATGTCGGCCTGTGAAATCCATCACGTACCATATCATCCGCAACAGCCTTCACAAGTTCCAGATATCCGGCAAAGTCACTCTCCGCCATATATTCCTTATTGATCTGAAATCTCTCAAGATATGTGAATATTGTTGGGGAAATATATCTTCCCACCGTATAGCCCGCGTCCTCAAGTATGTCATCAAGGAATGCACATATTGAACCCTTGCCGTTCGTTCCTGCAATATGGACAACTTTTATATCTTCCTGGGGAGATCCCAGCCTTCTTAGCAGTTCCTGTATATTCTCAAGCCCCAGAACACTTCCAAGACCATCTGTATATTCTATATATCTGCGAGCCTCGTCATATGTCATCTATGTCATTTCCCTTCTCATCTGTGCCTTACAAGAGGTGTACTCTCATCAATAGGCAGCAGTTCATATCCTTTATCTCTCAGCTCATCTATAAGCAGCTGCAGAGACTCAACCGTTGTGTGTCTGGAATCCAGATCATGCATAAGAATAACCACATCGTCATGCTGCACCGCATCCTTCATTATGTTGTCAACAAGCTGCTCCGGAGTGTAACTTCCGCATACAGCATCGTTGTTGAGCGCATTCCAGTCAAAATATATAAGTCCCTTTGAGTCCACATACGATATAAGTTCGCCCATATCCGTCCGGGCTACAGTATTTGAACTTCCTCCAGGGAACCTGTAATATACACATTCAACACCTGTTACATCATACAATAATTTTTGCAATTCCTCAATATCTTCGGCAAATTCATGAAGTCCTGCATATATTCTGTCATAATCATGGGAATACGAATGCAATCCCAGAGTATGTCCTCTTTTCACTATCTGCCTGTAACATTCATAGTAACTTTCATCCTTACCAACAACAAAAAATGTCGCTTTTACATTGTTGGCATCAAGGATATCAAGGATCTCCATCGTATTATGTGAAGGTCCATCATCAAATGTCAGGTAAGCACGTTTCTCTGCTGCAGGCTTTACATCACCAGTCATCGTCTGAAGCTTTGCAGCACCTGATGTATAAAATCCCCATCTCGACTGGGTTATTATGTAATAACAACAGAACACAATTGCCAGAAAAATTGCAACAGCCAGCATTATATACTGCCACCTGTCATATACCTCCTGTAATACATCATCTTTTTTCAAAATATTTTTTCGCCTTAACCGTTTTTTCTATTATATTTAAAATATTTTTTATTTATGTGTGTTTTAAACATGTATAAAACACTTCCATATGGAGATTATAAATATCAAATATTTCATATAAGGAGAATATGTATCATGAAAAAATATTTTTTACTGACTATGTGCATGGCACTGACAATGATCCTCTTCTGTGGATGTGGCAATTCCAAGAACTCTGCAAGCACAGGCACCTCTTCTGAGGCCAGTACCCAGACTTCTTCAGAAGCCGAAAACAACAATAACAGCAGCTCTTCATCATCTGAATCTGATTCTGACAAGGGAATCATCGGTGAAACAGGCGATGCTGTAAAAGACGTAGCTGACGGTGTTGCTGACGGTGTTAAGGATGTTGCTGATGGTGTAGGAAATACTGTATCTGGTATTTTCAACTCATTTGACGACGCTCAGGACTGGTTCATGAACCAGCTTCCATCTGAAGACGGCAGATTCGAAGTCACAAACAGCGACAAAGACCTCACACAGTATTCCGATGGCAAGACAGGGTATCACATCGAGCTTCACGACAACAACAGAGAAGGTGACACCAAAGTAGGAGATTTCTATATTGACGCAAATGACGGAAAAGTATACCGTTCAGACGAATTTGGTAAGACATTTGCAGAATATGACTTCTCTGATTTTAAATAGATAATCGGAACGGTTCGTGTAACGAATTTATCCGTTTACACGAACCGCTCTGTATATCACTCTTCTGTTTTCTCTTTCTTATCCATCAGTTCCCCGGTGATCGGGTTGATCTTAACTCCCATCTGAGTTGCAATGAGATTGTACATCTCAAACTCTCTGTCCCTGGCTGCCTTCTTTCTGGCTTTAACTTTTCTGGATCTTACCAGCTCCACTATGCCAAAGCCTATCATAAGTATTCCAAAAAATACATATCCAGCCATCTGGGTCGTAAAAAATGCTCTGGCAATACTTATTATACCGACACCCACCATGACTATTCCCATCACCATATTGAACAACTGTACACACCACCTTTCACGATTGCCTACCTGTTTACAAACACGCCTTCTCCCGTCTTCTCCATCATCCTGTCATACTGCTCATACATATACTGAACACTGTTCTCAAGCAAATGATAATGCATGATATACGGAACAAGCAGCACCATAAATGCCAGAGCCAGTATAAGCAGAGATATATTGGCCGTAACAACAAATGCAATGCAGGTGATAACGGTCAGAATTGCAAACAACACAAGCACCAGCAGATGTATAAGCCTCTCATGCATAAAAAAACCTATCTGAACAAGATGTTTCTCTGCCTCCCTTGCAAAATCAACATCATCTCTGTTCAGTATGCCATCAACATATTCAAGATATCTTTTTATCCTCTTTGCCATCCTGTGTCATCTCCAGTCTACTCTTCTGTTACAATAAGTTAGTTCATCACCTTATTCATGAAGTGCTCCCACTGTGCTATAGCTTTATCATAATAAAAACTCAGCACATATGAATCCTCTTCCACATCCACTATCATCTGGAAACACTTTCTGTCGCTGTGTCCTTCCGTGACATTGTCCCTCGGCTCACCGGCATAAAATATCACGTTTCCCTCAAATGCTTTCATCTTGTCCTCATATTCATCCACCGGTACAGGAGTATCCGGAACGGTTTCCTGAAGCACATCATTGGCATCATAATAACTATGACCTTCAAGCAGCAGCGCCTCTATCTCCGGATCTGTGAATCTGATCTGCATATCACTCACATACCTGTCCGTATATAGTTCATTTGCGGAATTGTTCTCTCTCACCACAACCCCATTCAGCTCAAATTCCAACACACCCTGTTTTGCCGAATAAATGCATTTGACAATTGAAGAATCCCTGAAAGACATAGTATCTATCTCATTAACACTTTTATACTTCATGTACACCAAACCTCCTGCAAAAAAATCCCAGCCGGTATCACCACTATCATACAGCAATACAGGCTGGGGATCTTCTTAATTCTTAATCCATCGCTTTCTTGATAGCCGCAAGCAGCTCATCATATGTCTCATATGCCTCAAGATCCGGATTATCAGCCTTGATCTGATCTGTACTCTTGAACAGGAATCCAGCCTTGCTTGCATATATCATACCCAGGTCATTGTGGCTGTCACCACTTGCTATTGTATCATATCCTATAGACTGAAGAGCCTTTACTGTCGTAAGTTTGGACTGTGGACAGCGCATCTTAAATCCTGTTATCTCTCCATCATCGGCAACAATGAGCTCATTGCAGAAAATAGTCGGATAACCCAGCTTCTTCATAAGAGGTCCTGCAAACTGTGAAAATGTATCACTGATTATTATTACCTGTCCTATAGAACGCAGTTCGTCAAGAAATTCTTTAGCTCCAGGAATAGGATCTATCTTAGCTATAGTCTCCTGTATCTCCTTGAGTCCGAGTCCATGCTCCTTGAGTATTCCAATTCTCCAGTTCATGAGCTTATCATAATCAGGCTCATCTCTGGTAGTTCTCTTAAGCTCAGGAATTCCGCTTGCCTCCGCAAAAGCGATCCATATCTCCGGCACAAGTACTCCCTCTAAATCCAGACAAGTTATATACATATTATTTATCCTCCGTTCCACTTATAAGTTCCCTCATTATATCACAATATATTTTACCTAACAAGTTCCTTGTATTTCTTCTGCACATACTCATAATCTTCCAGAATCTGTCTGAGCTGTTCTTTATCGGCTATACGCATATGATTGCCGGATAGATATACTCCACTCATAAACCCGCAGCGGATGACCATTCCCATCTCTCCTCGTTCAACAACCAGCGGCCTATCCCCAGCCAACACCAGCTCCATATATCTGTCAAAATTGTTCTTCCATGCACAGGCATAAGCATAAACCTTTTCACCAGATATATTTACATGCACGCCACCATATCTTTTATCTGGCCCCGGGAAAAAATATTCTATCCTGCAATTATTGCCGGATATTACCAACTCTCCGCCCGACATCAGTTTTTCACGCACTATTTTATCTGCCATTTTTCTCTCCTTATACATTCCTGAGACTCTCAAATGTATTGTATATATTCAGCTGTCCATATCCCCATTCAGGATTTGGGTACTGTCTTATCTCCAGCAGCCCCCCTGCAGCTCCAGGTCTTACTGCACCTCTTATAAGGTATCCCCTTATCTGATTGCCATTTATATTTCTTACATTCTGTCTGTTATATGCCCACTCCAGCATCAGAACACAACATCCTGCTGTATACGACGCAGCCACAGACGTTCCGCTTCTTATGACCGTCTCATCGCCAACACCCTCTCCACGTATATTTACTCCCGGAGCGATCAGGTCAGGTTTGACTCGTCTGTCCGCCGTATATCCTCTGCTGTTATCTATGTACAGATTATCATTTGTATGATCGTATGCGCAAGTACAGATTGCAGTCTCTGCACATCCCGGGCTGGTAATGGTAGTCCTCGGATCACTTCTGACAAATTTTGTATCCGGTGACAGGAAATCTCTGATCGGGAGCCAGGCATTGAATGATAATCCCGTATCCCCAACTCCATACACTCTGATCCTCCATATCCCATTTGCCGGCTTTATAAATCTGAGCATTATAAGCTCCTGTCCTGCCGAATCCTCTATCAGAAAATAATCAACATATACTGTTCCCCCGCCAAATATAGGCTTTATAATGGAACTTTTGTCATATCTAGGAGATATCCTGTCTATATATTCTCCTCCAGGGATTTCCAGGGCAACTGAATACGTGTTGGTGGATCTCCCCCATATCTCCAGAGTAAAGCTGTCATTATGCGCAACCTCTATTTCCACAACATCATATCCGGAGGTTCCTGATGCCCCATCAGTAAGCACCAGATTTCCAGGCTGATTATCCGCTGTTGAAGATCCCACAACTCCAAAGTAGTGATGACCCGCACGTCCCTCATTTCCCCCGGCGACAGCCACAACACTCCCTTTAAGCTCCCCTATATTATTGATATATTTTTCAAGAGCCCCTGCTCCGGTATGGCTTCCGCTATTTGATCCCATAGTTACAAGTATACACATTGGCTTCCGCAATTTTCTCTGTTGTTCCAACAAATATGCAATAGCCGTCATTATATCCGCCTCGCTATACGCATTTGCATCCTCCGGGATACCGTAAAAACCACGTATGTTCCTTCTGGCCTGCTTGAGTTTCACCACCACAAGATCAGCCTCCGGAGCCACGCTCATGGCTGTTCCGGCACAGAACGTTCCGTGTCCCACTGAATCCACAATTATCCTCTGTCCCCCATCTATAGCAGCCTGTATCTCCTCCTGAATATACTCCCTGCCATAGCCATACATCGTGTTCCCAGCGTTCTCCATAGTCTGATCCCACGCAGCAAGTATTCTTGTTCTGTTATCGTTTTTCAAAAAATCTGTATTATAAATATCTATTCCGGTATCAACTATTCCAAGCAGCACATCTTTCCCAACAAGGCCAAGAATATTCTCTTGTTGGATATTTACAGCTCCTATTGCCTCCAGCGCCCCCAGATCATCCATGAGTCCATACACCTTGGGGAACAGATTATACTCAAGTCTTGAAAAACTCTCCATATAGTCATCCGGGATCCTCTGATAAGCCACAGCGTATCTGTCATCTATAATATTCAATCTATACGGTCTGTAACTTGCCACCAGGGCTTCTCTGTCGCCATTATACTCTATTATATACTCCACAAAATCTTCAGAATAAAACTCATCTTCGTCCATACTCTCCCACTGCCCAATATTCAGACAATCAATATAATATATGCTTTTCACGCAAAAAAATTCCCATGAATATCACATTCATGGGAATCCTGTCATCACATTATCTCTATTACTTCTTGTTGTCTATATACTTCTGAACCTGTTCTTTTAAAATATTGAACTGGCATGGACCAGTCTGGAGAACCACTGTATTAAACTCCTTGGCATCAAAATTGGTGCCAAGCTGTTCCTCAGCATAATCTCTTATCTCCTGAAGCTCATAATATCCTGTGGAATAGCTTTGATATACTGCCGGATCTCCTATCATAGTTGTATACATATCCTCCGCTGCATCACCGTTGAATCCATTGCTGTCAAGATAATCTCTTGTTTCTTCCAGTGTCCAGCCCTCATAATTGATTCCTATGTCAAGCCTTCCGCTCACCAGATAGCTTATCTCATCATTAAGCCTGTATAATTTGGCTACATTTTCCGAATTAACAGCTCCGTCAAATGTATAATAATTGATGGCATCATAACACGCATACATAGCCCAGCCCTCTTTGTATCCAAGGAAATTCAGAACGGTGCGGATCGGCTCCGGATCAGTTGACATATAGTATGCATTCTGAAGCATGTGTCCCGGGTATCCCTCGTGTGCAAGCGTGGTCCACATTCCATCTGTATGCTTGCCATTCACCCTGATGAGGTTGTTGTCCTGATCATCATACGCAGGGGACATATAATATGCAAGTGTATTTTCCTGTATATCCTCAAGGCTCTTATCAAGCTTCTTTGCCGTATATTTTATTGTACCACAGTCAGGATAATTCTCTGTGGCCGTTTCCATCAGGATATCAATTATCTCTGAAGGATCTTTACTGTCATTATCTCCGAACAGATCGTCATAATTCTCCGAGAAATACTCATAGGATGCATAATCTGTCATGGCAATTGAGTAAAGGCTGGTCATAAGACTTGACAGATTATCGTCCAGCATCTGGGCAACCTCCTCCGGAGTCTTACTTGTTCCTGCCGCATCCTGTAAAAGATATGAATAGTAATCCTTTCCACCTTCATAATTACATATGCCACCATCATTCTTACCTGTTCCTTTGAGGGATTTCAGCACTTTTATCGTATCCTCAAATGCAGGTATCAGGCTTTCCTGAACAGCTTTCTTGTTCTGCGCCTCAAAATCTTTGATCTCATCCTCTGTCAGAAAATCCAGCGCCTCTATATTGTCATTAAAGACCTGTATCATAAAATGGTTATCTTTGTCCTTTATGAAATCCTCACACTGCTCTATGACCTTGTCACATACAGCGTCACTCATGAAATATCCCTTTTCTGATTTGGTCTTCTCAAAATCAAGATACGTTCCGAAATAGTCCCTTATCATATTCAGAACCTGTATATATCTCTCCACATCTCCCTTATCATCAAATCGATAATCAGTAAAATATGTAGATATGTTAGACTGAAGTCCCTTCATAGGTGAGAACGGTTCACTCAGATATATGTTGAGATATCCTTCCTCCTCAGTCTCCATATACTGCTTCAATATGTCATATGTGAGCTGTTGATTCTCAGTGAGAACATCCCTGTCAAATGATTTTAACCTATTAAAAGTTTTATCAAAATCCGCTTTCTGTGCTGCTATACCCTCATCACTCATGTCATATTTGCTGAGAGTTACCTCGGGTTCCGGTATCCCCATAGCCGCACCGTCCTTTATCTCATAATTGTATGTGAGCGTATCAGATGTCACACTGTCTACATACTCATCTTTCAAGAATTCCTCGAACTCCTTCTGTACCTTGGTGTAATCATCCTTATTATCTATTATAGTTCCTGTAATACTCTTTCTGTCAAACATATGCGAACTACATGCTGTTGACGACAGGGCAAGCGCCGTCACCGAAAATAATACAGCAATTTTCTTTATACCTTTTCGCAAATTATACTTAACCATACTTATACTCCTTAATCTTATTACTCCTCCATATCACCCATCTGAACATTGTATGCCATAATCACACAGATTGTCTATTAATTTTTTATAATATTCCAAGGCCATCCAGAACAATCTTTATACCTATAAGTATCAATATGATTCCTCCCGCCAGCTCTGCCTTTGACTTGTATTTTGTTCCAAATATACTTCCAATCTTTACTCCAGCAGCAGAACATATAAATGTGATACATCCTATAAATAATACGGCAAGAATAATATATAATGTTGACAATTTTAGAAATGCAAATGATACTCCGACCGCAAGCGCATCTATACTTGTTGCAACTGCAAGAAGAAACATTACCTTTACGCGCATGTCTGCATTCACCTCTTCTTCATCGCCAAATGATTCCTTGATCATGCTGGCTCCTATGAACAGAAGAAGAGCAAAAGCTATCCAATGTGACCACCTGGTTACCAGATCTGCAAAGAAACTTCCCAGTACATATCCCAATGTTGGCATAAGTGCCTGGAATCCTCCGAACCATCCACCTGCTATCAGCATATGTTTCACCTTAATATCCCTCAGTGACAGTCCCTTACATATTGATACCGCAAATGCATCCATTGATAAACCTACTGCCAGCAGAAACAACTCTAATATACTCATACCATATCTCCTTTTGAATGTGTGAATTGGACACTGATGTAAAATTGTGATAAAAAAAGAGACTCTCCGGGCAGCTCAATAAGCTGTCCAGAAAGTCTCATCATCTACAGTAATACCAGACCGGTACCATCTATTATCCTCACAAACACATCATCACCGGTCATTATGTTGATACTACAACACACGCAGGACTTACAAACGTCTGTAACATGTGCTGACTACTCCCTTAATGAACGTGGACATTCTATCATACTGATATTTTTTTATCAAGTAGCTTGATGTATATTATAAAAATTCTTATCAGTCTTCCTTGTCTATAACTGTAGCACTCGCCTCTGACAGAGCCGGAGTTCCCCTGAGCTCTATGATCGGGCTTCCTTTACCCCTTATATAATCACCGGTTATAGTGACTCTGCCTATAGTATCATCCCTTGGAATCTGATACATAATATCGAGCATAAACTTCTCTATGATCGCACGCAAAGCTCTTGCACCAGTCTTTCTCTTGATCGCCTCCTCAGCAATAGCCTCATATGCACTGTCATCAAATCTCAGATCAACCTCATCCAGTGCCAGCAGCTTTTTATACTGCTTGAGAATAGCATTCTTAGGTTCCTTCAAAATGCTGATATACATATCCTTGTCAAGAGCATCCAGTGTGAAGAGAACCGGAAGTCTTCCGAGAAACTCCGGTATCATACCAAACTCCCTGAGATCTTCTGTTGTCACCTGTCTGAGGAGATTTGGTTCGTTGTCATATTTATCCCTGAGTTCCGCCTTGAATCCCATTGAAGCCTGTTTATTTATTCTCTGCTTGATTATGCCTTCTATATCAGGGAATGCGCCTCCACATATAAATAATATGTTTCTGGTATTGATGGTTGTCATCGGAACCATCGCATTCTTGCTTCCGGATCCAACCGGAACTTCCACATCCGCCCCCTCAAGCAGTTTGAGCAGTCCCTGCTGAACAGATTCACCGCTCACATCCCTGCTGTTGCTGTTCTGTTTCTTGGCTATCTTATCTATCTCATCAATAAATACAATACCTCGCTCTGCTTTCTCCACATCATTGTCCGCCGCAGCAAGGAGCTTTGACAGCACACTCTCAACATCATCGCCTATATATCCTGCCTCCGTGAGTGTTGTTGCATCAGTTATCGCAAGAGGAACCTTAAGGAGCTTTGCAATAGTCTTGACTATATATGTCTTTCCGCAACCCGTAGGGCCAACCATTAGCATATTGGACTTTTCTATCTCTATATCATCCATGGTATCTGTCAGGACTCTCTTATAGTGATTATACACGGCAACAGAAATAACCTTTTTTGCATATTCCTGACCTACAACATACTCATCCAGCATTGCTTTTATTTTATGAGGCGCCGGAATAGTCCTAAGTGACAGTTCTTCCTCCTGCTTCTTTTCCTTCGGAGCCTTCTTCTTAACTTTCTGCGACTTTGGAACATCGTTCTGTGCCTTAAACTTTGACATATCTATATTGCCAAATGGCATGTTTGTCAGATCGATAAACTGCATATTACCCAGCCCCGGCATGTTGCCAAAACCGGAGTTGTTAAAACTGTCAAACGATCTCTGCATGCAATCTGCACATATATTGATATCACCAGGCATATGTATAAGCTTTCCAGCCACACTCTCCGGTCTTTTGCACAGATAACAGTATTTCTCATACTCATCGTCATTGTCATCGGCTTCTGTCTCCGCTCCATCAGTATCAACAGTGTCCGGAGTCTTCTCATCTATATCATCATAATTATCTGCCATATCTTTCATTTCCCTTTCCAGAATTTTAGTCTCAATTACTGATATAATACCACACATACATATCATTTACCAACACCTGCAAATATGAAATTACTGTAAAAAAAATATCACTGCCACTTAGCCTCACATTGTCTCACAGCTTAATTTTATTAAGTAAAATCCGATGATTTTATGTACTTTTGCCGCTCCCGTCTTTCGAATCATTTTAATATTTCCGCATTTGCCAAGTGCTATAGAATTGCATTTTGCCCTATGCTATAATCATGACAAATAAATCTAACGGGTTGGATGATTCAGCCTCGCAAATGGGCTGATGTTCAATTAAAAGGAGGACTGTAATATGAAGAAACTTGAAATCGTAGTTCGTTCAGAAAAGCTCGACGATGTGAAGGCTATACTTGATGAATGTGAATCTACAGGTGCCATGGTCTCCAATATCATGGGTTACGGTAATCAGAAGGGATATAAGACAACTTACAGAGGCAGCGAATATGTAGTAAACCTCATTCCAAAGGTCAAGATAGAGACTATAGCTGCTGACGACATTGCAGACAAGATAATCTTCAAAGTCTGTGAGAGAATCTCCACCGGCAAGATCGGTGACGGCAAGATCTTTGTCTATGATGTAGCCGATGTTGTCCGTATCCGTACAGGTGAGCGCGGAGAGACAGCTCTTTAATATTTTTGAGATCTATAATATCATTCCTTTTTCTAACTTGACAGGCAGCGGATCATGTATCCGCCGCCTGTTTTATCGTTCTGAGAAAATTCCCCGGGGTTATACCCGTATACCACTTAAATTCTCTCTGGAAATGAGCCTGATCAGAATATCCCATACCATCCATATATCCGGTTACATGACCGACTGGACTGCTAAGCATTCTGAGTGTTGTATTTCTTATTCTTACTATCCTTGCAAACTCCTTGGGGCCTGTACCCAGATTCTCCGAAAACATCCTGTGCACATGTCTCACAGTACATCCACACCTGTCTGCAAGTTCCGCAATGCTGATCTGTCCATTTGAATCATATATCATGTGTGCCATATTACGAACTCTTATATCAGTTAGATTTGTTTCTGCCCACAAAGCTTCAGAGTATGCTGTACTCTCTACAAGCTTCTCAACGATGTTATGTATATCTTCCATAGCACATACTTTTCCACACAGTATTTGTTCCAACCACCCCATGCGCTCACACCGCAATGACATTTTACCGAAACTCTCATCGCACTCCACCACACCAAATACACATCCTCCGGGTATATGTATCACCTGCCCGAGATTCCCGAGATCTATTGTCTTCACTCCACCATCCTTACACAGTACACATATACCTGCTTTCTCCTGTGGAACTAACCTTATCCCCTTCAGGCTGTATCCGGCTGCAACCTCTACCTCTCTGTTATCTCTTGCCAAATTTACAGTTTCAATTCCGCTGCAAAAATTAATATTTAATAAAATCTGGCCACGCATCCGTTCATCTCCCATTATATTATTTATCTTTGCCATATCTTTGCTTTATTTTTTTAACCTCACACAAAATAAATAAAGGATTCTATAGGTATGTCCGATTTTTTCAATATTTTACCATATCTCAATACTATACTCAACCCAAGTTAGTAATTGAGGTGTGGCACTGAGATACAGATTATCAGACATATCTCAGTGAATTACAATCAGATATTATGTGCACAAAGATGTGTTTTGTCAGGATAAGTCCCGACGGAACGCATCTTTTTTTATTATCTGATTACTTCCACAACTACAATGTATTAAAAGGAGGAATGAT
>JAQYAS010000027.1 GCA_029338615.1 Clostridiales bacterium | reverse complement strand
TCTCTGGTTTCTGCTGTTAGGTTTATCAGGCAATGTCATCTTTATCAGTCCAAGCTCCATCGCCGGATTTATATAATTTTTTCTAAGGGTCTCTTTGGACTTAAGCCCCAACGCCTCCATTATGGAATTCGACGTATACGGCACATCATATTCCATGACCGCTAGCATCCGCTTCACATATTCTGAAACTTCAGAATTTGATCTGTTTACCTGCAATACAACTTCATCCAGAATCTGATTTATCATATCGAGCATGAATTCTATAAATATGTCCAAGTTACCTTTTGTATGGCATACCGCTATCGCATCATAATATTCATTCTGAAACCGTTCAATCTGGCTCTCCAGTGGTATATATTCAAATACGCTTCTCCACCTATATAAGAGAACTGTATGCCACAATCTTGCCATTCTTCCATTTCCATCTGCAAATGGGTGAATAAACACAAACTCATAATGAAATATTGCAGATAAAATAAGTGGGTGAATAACTCCCTCATTTTCTTTAACCCACTGCATCAGATCTCTCATAAGCTCATTTATCATATGTGGTGGAGGAGCTACAAATATACACTCACTGCCTGAAAACACACCCTCATTACCTTTTCTGAATACACCTGACTCGCTAACTGTCCTGTATGTCAATATTCCATGAATCCTTTTCAGGTCTGATATACTTGTCGGATCTATTTCAGAAATCTTCTCATAAGCTGCGTATGCATTTTTCACTTCCTGTATTTCCGTTTGATCTCCAAGAACAAGATGTCCATTTATTACATCTCTGACATCACTTAATGACAGTGAATTTGTCTCTATCTTTAACGAAGAATGAATCGATCTTATTCTGTTGTTTCTGCGCAAATGTGGCTTTGACTCCAGCTCTTTATGACTGGTAATCCTTCCAACTTTTTCAGATATCTCTGAAACAAGTTCAAGCATTTTATTCGATATCGTATATGGTGGTACATAACCGCTCATCAGCTCACCTCCATCTTGCTTATTATCTTGCTTACTATCTTACCAATTTATTGTGTAATTTTCAATGAAGTTTGTATTCTTAATTTTAGCATTTTCTAATACATGTTGCGCAGACAACATATTCTGACTACGAGAAAGGCAAAGTTCGTATGCCGATTGAATGTCTTATCGAACTTGCCAGGTATTACAATGTTGATATGAATTACATAACTGGTGTTTCCGGCTGCAAACAGCCATTTCCCACAAAAAAATAAGACACTGACCAACATTATTTTGATCAGTGTCTTATTTTTATTTACGAGTAAAACCTACGAACGATAATCCCCATTGATCTTCACGTAATCATAGGTCAGGTCGCAGCCCCATGCCTTGGCTGTCACTTCACCTATTCCGAGATCTATGTTGATGTGTATCTCATCTGAACTCAATACCTTGGCTGCCTTCTCCTCTGAGAATGGTACGCCTGCACCGTTGCGGCATACAGGAACCACGCCAAATTCTGACTCAAGATCTACTGCAACCTTATCTATATCAAAGTCAGCCTCCGCATATCCGATGGCACAGAGGATACGTCCCCAGTTGGCATCCTCGCCGAACATAGCGCACTTTGTAAGTGGGGAACGGATAACGCTCTTTGCGACGATGATGGCTGTGTCAAGATCAGGCGCTCCTGCAACTGTACACTCGATCATCTTGGTTGCGCCCTCGCCGTCTGATGCGAGCATCATGGTCATGCACTCCATAACTATGTAGAGTGCCTTCTTGAACTTCTCATATGCTTCATTCTCCGTGTCGATGAGCTTGTTGCCCGCAAGTCCATTTGCCATGACTGTCAGGGTATCATTTGTGGACTGGTCTCCATCTACTGAGAGACAGTTGTAAGTAACCTTTACGATCTCTGATAGCGCCTTCTGGATAAGCTCTGATGTGATGGCTATGTCTGATGTGATGAAGTTAAGCGTTGTAGCCATGTTTGGATGGATCATTCCGCTTCCCTTTGCCATACCGCCTAAAGTACATGTCACTCCGTCTATGTCGAACTGGACAGCAACCTGCTTGTCCACTGTGTCTGTGGTCATGATAGCATTTGCCGCCTTGTCGTTGCCGTCTGCTGAGAGACCGTCTGCAAGCTCTTTCATATGCTCCTCAAATGGCTCGATAGGGATGATCTGTCCGATGACACCTGTTGAAGCATTGATGACAAGGTTCACATCTATGCCAAGGGCATCCGCTGCAAGCTGGGATATCTTCTCAGCCTTCTCTATTCCATCCGCGTTGCATGTGTTGGCATTCTTGGAGTTTACAATGACTGCCTGTGCCTTGTTGCCGGACTTCTTCAGGTGCTCCTTGGTAACTGTGACCGGCGCGCCCTTCACCTTGTTCTGTGTATACACGCCTGCTGCCACACATGGCACCTCTGAAAATACCATTCCGAGATCATTCTTGTTCTTGTCAGGGTTCAGTCCACAGTTAAGTCCATTTGCTGTGAAACCCTTTGCAGCACACACGCCACCGTCTACATATGTATAACCGTCATATATCTTCTTATTCATAGTAATCCAATCCCTTCTAAAATGTATTTTAACCAATCTTCATCAATTGGATGCGCACAAGTATATAGTACAATCTGTAATCGTTTTGACATTAACTGATGCAGGACATACGAAGGCGCCGGCTCTCAGTGAGCCTACATCCAATTGATATATTCTATCTCCTAGCCCACGCAAGGAACTTGTCCAGTCTGCCCACGGTCTTGTCTTTTCCGATCACGTTCATGATGGTGAACAGGTCAGGTGAGTTCTGCTTGCCTGTGATGGCAACTCTTACTATGGTACATACATCTGTGATGCTGCCCTTGTATCCGTCAGGATTCTGCTTGTACTCCTTGACATTTGGACAGTAGCCGATCTTCTCGCCCATGACCTTCATGCTTGAGAACCAGTCTTCTGAGTCAAGGAAGAGATCCTTCTTGTACTCCTCGATGACCTCTGTGATCATCTCCGGTGTGTACTTCTCGTCTATCTCATACTGGAGATCCAGCTCGTCCTCAGGAGTGTACAGATAACCGAACATCGCGCACAGATCTGACCATTTGCCGACATCCTTGCGAACCTTCTTGCCTGACATCTTCCACAGATTGATGGTCTTCATGAAGCCGTCCTTATCCTGTGTGCCAAATGTGTATATGTTCTCGTCATGCTCCTTTGCCCACTCCATGATGAGGTCGTAACACTCCTCGGCTGTGAGCTTTGAGATCATCTCCTTGCTGACATCGTTGAGCTTCACCATGTCAAAAAGTGCGCCGCTGACAGGCATCTTCTTGAGTGAGAGTGTGAAGTCGTCTATTGTCTTGTCTGCATGTGCTGCATGCCACTCTTCGTAGTTGGAGTTTGCTATTGTCATAAGGTACTCAAGCACGCTGACTGATGGGAAGCCCTGCTCTGCATAGAAGCCAACCGCAGCCTCCGGGTCCTTTCTCTTGCTGAGCTTTCTCTTTCTCTGGTGCTCGCCCTCCTCGTCCACTGTAACCTCAAGCTTCATGATAGGTGCGATATGCGCATACTTTGGAAGCGCAAATCCACACAGGTCAAAGAGCTGCTTGTGAAGTGGATATGATGCAAGCCACTCGTCACCTCTGATGACAAGATTTGTCCTCATGAAGTGATCGTCAACTGCATGTGCAAAATGGTATGTAGGTATTCCATCTGACTTCAGAAGTACTACATCCATGATATTCTCAGGCATCTCAATCTTGCCCCTGATAGGATCGCTGTAGATAACAGTCTTTCCTGCCTCGCCCGGACTCTTGAGTCTCACTACATAAGGCTCACCCGCAGCAAGCTTCTCCTCTATCTGCTCGTATGTAAGGTTTCTTCCAACCGCATACTCACCGTAATATCCTATGTCAACCTTTGCAGCCTCCTGCTTTGCCCTGATCTCGTCAAGCTCCTCGGCTGTTGTAAAGTCAGGATATGCATATCCCTCCTGCATAAGCTTCTTGACACATGTCTGATATATCTCTTTTCTCTCACTCTGCTTATATGGACCATATATAGTCTCACCGCCCTCAAATGGTCCCTCGTCAAATCCAAGGTCAAACTTCTTCAGCGAATTGATGATCTCATTTACACCGTCCTCAAGCTCTCTCTTTCTGTCAGTGTCCTCTATTCTGAGGTAGAACACGCCACCGCTCTGCTTTGCAAGCTTTCTTGAGATCATGGCTGCATACAGTCCACCGATGTGCATGTATCCTGTAGGGCTTGGCGCAAATCTTGTTACCCTTGCTCCCTCTGGAAGATCTCTCTCAGGGAATCTCTTCTCAAGGTCATCCACTGTATCTGTTATATCTGCAAATATCAAATCCGCTAATTTGTTGTAATCCATCTCCTGTATCACCTTTCTGAATTTATGTTAGATCCAATCCGCCGCTCGCCAATCATGCAGGCACGTTGGCTCACTTGCGCTCATTATACTCTGTCTGATTATAATTTGTATTATGTTTTACGTCAATTCCTTAAACCACAAGAACTATTGATCTCGTAATAACTTACTTGAATTTCACCAATCACGCCACAACCGATATCGTTTCTTATCTGCACCGCGTGCTGCGTTGTTTTTAGGTGTTGATCATACCCCAACTCTCGTCATCCCAGCGCGCTTATCTTCTTGATTTACACGTAAAATTCTCCACAACTATCTCATACACATTTACCGCTGCAAGCATCTGGTATGAGTAGTTGTATTTCTTCTTTTCTATCTTGTCAAACGACCTCATATTATCAGTATTTCTTGTGAGCTGATGATTCATTAGACAGTTAAGTGCCGCACACTTCTCCTCCGGATCTGTGAGCTTTCTGGCTGTGCCATTTCCCATGATACTGCTGTATAGATAACCAAAACTGCATGCATTTGGTCCCTCGACCAAATAATGATCCGTGTCCATCTCTATGGCAACCTTCGGATCTGCTGCCAAAGCATCCACCTTCCTGCCCTCTCCGGCAGAGTGAAAGTAAAGCTTCAGGACATCCTCTTCGTAGGTATAGCCGAAATTCAGCGGAACTATGTACATTCCCTCTTCATCGTGCACCGCCATCCGGAACACCTTGCACGAATCAAGTACATCCACTATCTCTTCACGATCTGTTATCATCCTGTCACTTCTCCGCATCTCCCGCATACAATACCTCCCTCGTTCATCATACAGTCTTGTGCAATCCTCTTTTTCTCATCTGCTATCTTAATCTCTAATCACTCGAAGATCAAAATACAATCTAATAAAATAGTATAAATGACGCCAACATATTTTCAAGTTCTTTGGACTTTATATTATTCGGATTTTTATAATCTTTTTAATGCGCCACCCCACGCTTTTCTAATATCATCCATAAGCTTCATCATATATATCGACTCAGCCAGAGGCATCGACTCACTCTGCATCCGTCCCTGTCTTATCATATCCAGACTTTCCATGATTTCGTATTCATAACCACTTATCTGTTCCGGCACATCCACGTGTCTGATAAGCCTGTCCTCACAGTCGAACACATCTATCCCCTGCGGATTATTTATATTATTGACTATCATATATCCCTTCTCGCCATAGAAGATTCCTTTTCTGTCCGATCTGCCATATATGCTGTGGGTCGTCACTGCCATCCTTCCGTCCTCGTATTTGACTGTTATGCTCTCCTGTCCGTCTACCCCGGTCTCATGCATCATGACAGACGATTCGATAGCTGATATCTCCTTACCCATATGCATGACAATGAAGTTCAGCCCGTAAACTCCCACGTCTAAAAGGGCACCTCCTGCCAG
>JAQYAS010000026.1 GCA_029338615.1 Clostridiales bacterium | reverse complement strand
AAGGCATGGCAGAGTAGCCAAGTTTGGCAGGGATAAACGCTGAAGGCATCTAAGCGTGAAGCCCCCCTCAAGATAAGATATCCCATCTTCGGAGTAAGACCCCTTGAAGACTACAAGGTTGATAGGCTTCAGGTGTAAGTGCGGCAACGCACTCAGCTGAGAAGTACTAATAGGTCGAGGACTTATCCTTAGAGGTTTCTAAGAGATAAGCTTTGGAGATACGCGAGTGTGCATGATATCTGCAAGGTGCAGAATCTAAGGCATACACAGTAAAGAATAAAGTTTATTTTGAAACAGTCGTTGGTTGTTAGATGGGGTTAGGTTACTAGCTTTCTGTGTGAAATTCTGAAGGTACAGAATAAAATGTACCAGGAAAATTTAACGCTGCAGCAGGTG
This sequence comes from Clostridiales bacterium, assembly GCA_029338615.1. GTDB lineage: Bacteria > Bacillota > Clostridia > Lachnospirales > Lachnospiraceae > Coprococcus. The sequence continues at coordinate 7,596 of JAQYAS010000026.1, read as the reverse complement.
TTAAATTTTTTCTGTATATAGGGGATTGGTCAAATGGTATGATAGGGGTCTCCAAAACCTTTGGTGGGAGTTCGATTCTCTCATCCCCTGCTAAAAAGCCTTGAAAACTCAGTGTTTCAAGGCTTTATTTATATTAGTGGGAAGGAAAATGGCAAACTATGAAAAAGGAGAATGAACCACATTAATATAAAGGCAGTTCAATATATTTTATAGTGACTTTGGTGGAAAAATATGTAAAATATTATAATATAAAGTAAAGAGAAGAAGGGATTAATATGTATTACAATGATGTGCTTGATCTGATAGGGAATACTCCGCTTATGTGTCTGAAAAAGTCGACAGGATACAATATATTTGCCAAGGCGGAATTCCTTAATCCTGGTGGAAGTATTAAAGACAGGATCGCAAAAAACATGCTGGAGGTTGCAGAGAGTGAGGGAAAACTCAAGCCGGGAATGACTATTATAGAGCCTACGAGCGGTAATACCGGAATAGGGCTTGCACTCTGTGGTGTTCAGAAAGGTTATAAAGTGATAATTGTGATGCCAGAGAATATGAGTGAGGAGCGAAAGAAGGTTATCAGGGCATTTGGTGCTGAGCTGGTACTTACGGATCCGGTTCTAAGCATCGGTGGTGCTGTTGATAAGGCAAATGAGATAGCAGAATCTGATCCAGAGAAGTATTTCATGCCGCAGCAGTTTGTCAATCAGGCAAATCCAGATGCGCATTATCGCACAACAGCAGTTGAGATGTGTGAACAGCTTGGTCAGAAGATAGACATATATGTGTCTGGTGTTGGAAGTGGGGGTACTCTCCAAGGTATAGCTAAATATCTGTTGGAGAAAAATCCAGATACCAAGATAGTGGCTGTTGAGCCAAAGGGAGTGTCAGCGCTACATGGGGACGGACCGGGAATCCATCAGATACAGGGAATAGGCGATGGATTTATACCGGATGTTCTGGATACATCACTGGTAACAGATGTGGTGGAAGTGGCGGATAAGGATGCCATTGAGATGGCGAGACGACTTGCCAAAGAACAGGGACTTCTTGTAGGTACGTCATCCGGTGCAAATGTATGGGCGGCTATGAATATGGCAGAAAAATATGGGAAAGATAAAGTTATAGCCACTGTGATGGCGGACAGAGCTGAAAGATATTTCAGTGTAGGTTTATTATAAAATAGGAAATAAATTTATTTAGGGACATTTTCAAGAGATGCTATGTATGGTACGGTGGAAATGTCTCTATTTTATTGATTTAAATGTGTTATTTGAAAGAACGCAAAATATAAACCATGTAAGTATAAAGGAGAAAGTATCTCCTATAGAGATGAAGGCAAACGGGTATGAATTCCACAATGGAAATAATTCTATATATTTTGTTGGGCAATTCGATAAAAAAGAGAAAAAATTTATTGGCGGAGAGCCATTTTCTATAGACTATGGCACGGACTTCTATGCACCACAGACAACACTTTTACCAGATGGCAGAAGGATAATGATAGCCTGGATGCAGTCATGGCATAATCTCTGGATACCAAGGGGACAGAAGTGGCAGGGAATGATGACTATTCCAAGAGAAATATCTATAAAAAATGGAAAACTGATACAGCAGCCTGTCAGAGAGATAGAGAAGTATCATGCTAATAAAGTTCAGTATTCAAATGAGGTCATAAGAGGAAAATGTGAACTTGAAGGAATAAGCGGAAGAACTATAGATATGACCATTGTAATAAAGGAAAACGAATATAGCAGATTTGCCGTGGATATGGCAAAGGGAAATGGATATTATACAAGGTTCATGTATGACAGAGAAAGAAATATGATAGAATTCGACAGAACATTTGCCGGATTTGAGAGAGACGTGGTATGTATCAGAAAAGCTTACGTGAAATCGGCAGAATGTTTCGAAAATGCCAAGGGAAAGGTTAATGAACAGCAAGAGGTGCAAGATAGTATAAAGCTTAGATTTATACTGGACAGTAATTCGATAGAACTGTTTGTAAACGATGGGGCTATGACAATGAGCACGGCGATATACACACCTATTGAAGCGGATGGGATAGAACTGTTATGTGAGGGACAGGCAGTCGTGGATGTGGAGAAGTATGATATCATTTAACAAAAGATGATCTTGCTCAATTGTTTAGTTGTTGCACTGCCAGGCATCAGTCTGGCGGTTCTCCAGGTTTCAGGTGCCTCCGTTCCAACATTGAGATGACAAGGAAAGTTGTCAAAAACTATTGACAACTTTCCTTGTCATTTGTTATACTCCATTGTAAAAGAAATGACAACTATAGTTGTCATTTGGCATATATAATATATATATAGCTTGAATTTGGAATGGGATTTTAGTGGTAAGAATTAAAATGGAGTTATGAGGATATGAGAAAAAAGCAAGGTGTAAATAAAAAGGACAATCTAAGTGAAAATGGCATGGATAAAGGTAATAAGAAATCTACCTGTGAAACACTACAAGCTATGTTTGAGGGTATGATCGTCTCCAAACCAGTGGACAAATTGAAGACGCAGGTCAAGGGGTATTCCGTGACAATGATCACAGAGAGAATGTTAAAGAAGAACAAGCTGGGGGATGTTATTGCTGAGATCTGTGATATGACTGAGCTTGAGCGCGAAATCCGCCAAGGTCTGGAAAATGGACTCCCTGTGTATGGTTTCTTCAGAAACAAGCAGATGTGGAGCTGCTTTATCTTTGATAAAGAAGATATTGCCAGGAGTGAGTTGACGCCTGAACCTGAAAGTGACAAGGATGTACTCAGTATATACAAGCTTAGAAAGTATTACATTCATCCTGAGGTGGAGGATCTGGCAGATGACATGATGGAGGTTGCCCACAGCAATGTGTATCAGAATGTGATAGATGTATTTGGCGATGGGAAGAGTGATGGATTCTTATTGAGGGATAAAATATATGTGTGTAAGCGCGATAAAACCACTGGCGCACCACTTGGAATTGTCATAGGTGTTGCACTTGGTATAGTGTATGGAATGCTGTTTGACAATTTGGCGTTTGGAATTTCCATTGGATTCTGTTTTGGAATAAGCTTTTCCATGATATGGGGGACATCCACACATAAGTATGCAGAGCATGGGCTGGCAGACAGAGCAGAAGCTGAAGATGCGGACAATGTAATAAAAGGATTGGGCTCTGATGGAGAGGACGGCATAAACAGATAATGGACCTGATTATGATGACAATACAGATTAACAAGCTGGAGGTGATATAGATGCCGCTGTACAACAGGCTGAAGGAATATCGGGCGAAGCTGGGAGTAAACCAGCAGGAGATGGGAGCGTTGGTGCAGACCTCGAGGCAGACGATAAGTCAGATAGAGAGGGGAGATTACAGTCCATCGGTGACTCTGGCACTCAAGATCGCAAAGGTGTGTGGTGCCAGTGTGGAGGACATCTTCCAGTACGAGGACGATAATTCATAGAGTGAAGAGAGGATATGAAATGAAAGATAATGAGAAGAATTTAAGACAACAGAGTAATATCAGGATATATATAATATTTGCAGTTATTATCCTGGCCAGTCTGTTAGGAGGCTTTTTCATGGGAAAGCTGGTAGGGGCAAATAAGGGAACTTTGAATGAGATTGACTGGGACAGAATCCGGAGACTTGTAGCTGATACGCTCCCTATAGTGTATGGCTTGCTTACACTTGCAGCTTTTGTGGTGATATTTGTGATGTATGGAAGGTTAAGGCATGCAATTGTCAGCTGGGATGGAGAGAACGAGGATGAGATAGCTGACATAGAACGAAGAATAACAAATGTATCTGCACTTCCATGTGTTGTTGTATTGGTGGGATTAGTGTTGTTTCCGGTTTGTATATATGCCGTAGACAGGTCGTATAGCAATAGTAAGGGTATGCCTATGACGATAGTTTCGGAGGTGGTATTTGTCGTATCGATGATATTGTATTGTGTCATTGAAAAGCTGGTTATTGATGAGGAGAAGAAACTGAATCCGGAGAAAAAGGGAAATATATTTGACATTAATTTCAGGCGCGACTGGGAGAAGTCATCAGATGAGGCCGAGCTTATAGCAATCGCAAAATCCTCAAAGGTGGGATTTATGGCAGGAATCAAGGTGGGATTTGTCATGTGGATGTTGATGGTTGTGAGTATGTTTGCATTTGACACAGGCGTGATGCCAATAGTGGCTGTTGGACTTGTGTTGATTGTAATGTATGTGGCTTATTGCAGAGAGTTTGTGAGACTACAGAAATAAAATAAAAATATGTGATATAATGGCGGATGGCTGTATGACAATTGCAGGGCATTCGCCTTTTATTGTATGATACGGTCCTGAGATTTTTCATTGCTATACATATATATAAATGAGCAGAAGGCAGAAAAATATAAAAAAATAGAGATGTAGGAATAGAGCTGTACTATTTTGGACAATAATATCTATGCGATGGGATGAATTTTAATCGAAAGGAGTATTGCTATGATATTAAAGGAAAAAGAGAAAACAGTTATTCAGGATCTTCAGACACAGGAGAAGTCATGCGTGGAGAAGTATGGAAGATATGCGCAGCAGGCAAAGGATCCGGAGCTGAAGAACCTGTTTGAGACTATACAGAAGGAAGAACAGAAGCATTATGATTCGCTCACACAGGTGCTTGACGGACAGGTGCCTCAGTGTGATTGTAATGACAGCGACGGAAAAGATTATGAGCCAAAGCAGACATACAAGATGATGGATGATTCCGAAGATAAGAAGAATGATGCATTTCTTGCAACCGATTGTATCGGAACTGAGAAGCTTGTGTCAGGTGAGTACAACGGTGAGATATTTGCATTTGGCGAGAGTGCTGTAAGAAAATTGCTTGCTGATATACAGATAGAGGAGCAGAATCATGCAGAGATGCTTTATAAGTACAAGGTTGCAAATGGAATGGTGTAAATAACTGGAGTTATTTTATGGAGGATATATATCAAGCGATATATATCCTTTTTTGTGAGGATTCACAAAACAGATGATAAAAGGTAAAATATGATGGATGTAATTCATATGATTTTCAACGGAGAGGAGAAAAGTAAATAGAAATGAAAAGGAAATTTTACAGTGTACTGTATGCAGTTATATTTGCATTGCTGATGTCCGGGTGCAGTATGTCAGGAATTGCGGATGGCAGCAGGTCCGCGGTAAAGGGATATGAGAAGGAGACTGTAGAAGATACCTCAGAATCAGAGAATACCACAGCTGCGGAGAAAAAAGATAACACCGGCAACACGTCACCTGAAAGCAGTGCGGCAGCATCTGAGAATACTGCAGATCAGCAGGCTTCGAGCATTGAGATTGCTGATATTCCCAAATATTCGGGAGAGGCATATTGTGAGATAAATGGCAATGTGCCTTATTTCAGTGAGGATGAGATGGTGGCAGAGGCATTTGAGAATTACAGCGACCTGGACTCACTTGGAAGATGTGGAGTTGCCTATGCCAATATCTGTAAGGAGATTATGCAAACGGAGGAGCGCGGCGAGATAGGTATGATAAAGCCTTCAGGGTGGCATACAGTTAAATACAATGATCGTATAGACGGCAATTATCTGTATAATCGCTGCCATCTGATTGGATATCAGCTTGCCGGGGAGAATGCAAATGAAAAGAATCTGATAACTGGAACCAGATATCTGAATGTCACTGGCATGCTGCCATTTGAAAATGAGGTAGCTGATTATGTGGAAAGTACTGGAAATCATGTGCTTTACAGGGTTACACCTGTATACGATGGAGACAATCTGGTTGCGTCCGGAGTGCAGATGGAGGCGGAGTCCGTGGAGGATAAAGGCGCAGGAGTAAGTTTCAATGTGTATGTGTACAATGTACAGCCAGGCGTGATAATCGACTATGCTACAGGGGACAGCGAAGCGGATCCGGATTATGTGGTGCCGGGAGAGAATGCCAGCACTAAAGTATCAGAGGAAAAAGAAGATGATGACCAGACAGCAGAAGCTGGAATGATCGGAGAAACTCAGGATACGGAGTCAGATATTGGCAGTGATACATCGGAGATCCAGAAAGAGTCTGCGGATGAGAATACATACATAGTCAACACCAACACCGGTAAGTTTCATAAGCCATCATGCAGGAGTGTGAAACAGATGAAGGAAGCGAATAAATCTGAGAGAACGACCACAAGGGACGAGCTTATATCTGAGGGATATGAACCTTGTAAGAACTGCAATCCGTAGTTGATGCACACCAGTGAGACCACCTCCCGGATGTCAATTTGTACATCCGGGAGGCATTTTGTACATATGGGTTTTATTTTAATTGCGTGTGTGTTAATGTCACAAAGTGATACAAGATATGGACAAAGATAGGAGGGTATGTCGGATAAAGCAACTAAGGGCAAAAGTACTAAAAAACACTTTGTTTTTTGTCGCGTTTTGTGCTATCATTGTTGAGTAACAAGTACACATTGTAGACTGGATGTGAGGGGCAAGATGCATCGGGTCTATAGAGAATCAAGAGAGAAAGGGTAAAAATTATGAGAAAAGTAACAAGAAGAATTTTATCAATGGTACTGGCAGTCATGATGGTAGTGTCAGTGTTGGTAATCACACCAAAGACAGATGCTGAGGCAAGTATGACTATTCCATCAAAGGTCAGATGTGGAGTAGGTATTGAGAATAATAAGGAAGTTTACTTGTATTTGGATGGTAGTGGATACAGAATAGACAAGTATACTGTAAGCAGTAAGAGACTTCACGTGAAGGCGATAAGAAAGAATACATATTCAGGAAGCGTTCGACTGGCAATGTATGCGGACAGGAATGGAGTATACAAGGTCTCTTTCTATGTAAAGTCTAAGGGTGGCAGAAAGGTTGGCTCAAAGAAGACTATCACAGTATATGCGGCAGGAAACGGTGATAAGATAAGACAGATTACTGTAGGTAATATCACTACAAAGGATGAGAATCTGAAAACATCAGTTTATACAAATCAGAAAAAGGCAAAGATATATGTAAAGGGACTTCCAGGAATCAAGATTAAGAAGATTACGGTATCAAAACTTACAACTGAAGGTGAATGGACGACCACAACCATCAGAAATGGTAAAGTTATAAATATTGGTATAGTAGGTGGAAGTTCTTATAGTGAAGATTCATATGATCCAAAACACCTGTATAATAAAGAAGAAGACTTAATGGCATATACAACGATAACTGTGTATTATGTGGACACGTTTGAAAAAGCCTCATATGGAAAGAATGAGGAGTATCCACATACAGGTTTTACTATCTATAAAAAAGCTTCTAAGTGGGCATACTAATTCATATCCAATTATAGAAAGCTGAAAGTATCCGGCGGATTTATCTGCCGGATATTTTTTATGGGGCGACTGGTGCCTGGAGTTGTGAGGCATCAGTGGATTATAATATCTGCAAAACGTAGTTGAACTTGGCTGGGAATTCTATGCTTTTAATTATCACATTTATATTTTTAGCATAGTGCATTGAAGCAACAGAGTATGTGCGGAATTCTCTTATTCTGTAGTATTCGATGTACTATAGGGAGGAGGATTTATAAAGAAACTTGAAGAAATGAA
>JAQYAS010000025.1 GCA_029338615.1 Clostridiales bacterium | reverse complement strand
GGTGTTTGCCCATCACGGTGTATATCGTGAGGAGAATGTCCTTGGACAGAAATTTATAGTAGATGTCTCCATGATGGTTTCAACCAAAGAGGCTGGAAGAACTGACGATATCAGACGTTCAGTCAATTATGGACTGGTATGCGATGATATACAGCAGGTTATGAAAAGCAGAAATTACAAGCTGATAGAGACTCTTGCGGAGGAGATTGCCGACTGCATCCTTCTGGGATATGATGAGGTGCGAGGGGTAGACGTAACAGTGAAGAAGCCATGGGCACCGGTATTGGTTCACGTAGACACTGTGGCTGTGTCTATAAGCCGGTCAAAGCATGTGGCATATCTGGGTCTGGGATCCAATATTGGAGACAGGGAGTCATATCTGGATATGGCCATAGATGAATTGAATAAAGACAAATATACAAAGGTTACAAAGGTTTCTGATTTTATAGAGACTGAGCCGTATGGCGGTGTGGAACAGGACGATTTCTTAAACGGCTGTCTGGAGATAGAGACCCTCAGGGATCCTGAAGAACTTCTGACACTTGTCAATAAGATAGAGAAGGATGCCGGCAGGGAACGCCTTATACACTGGGGACCAAGAACTCTGGATATAGATATACTTCTGTATGATGATATTGTATATGACAGTGAAAAACTGCACATACCTCATGTGGAAATGCATAAGAGAGCATTTGTACTGCAGCCTCTTGCAGCTATTGCAGGGTATAAGAGGCATCCATTGCTGAACAGAACTATAGATGAATTGAGCAGGGATGTCCGGTGATGACAGCAAAAGGTGATTGGAAGGATGTATGTATGGGTGTACTAGAAGATATAAACAATCTGGAGACAGAAATTCAGAAGCTTATAGATAGGAAGAATAAACTTATAGATGAGGTCTGCAGTGAGGGTACATCACTGTCTGGAAAGGACAGACTGGCAGATATAGTCAGTGACTTTACACCCGTTGACAGACTTACGGTTGATGAGAATACGGTTGTTGTGTATCAGGGGGTGCCGGGAGCGTACAGTCATCAGGCAATGCATGATTATTTTGGAAAAGATATAAAGAATATAAATGTTGCAAAATTTGAAGACGTTATTCAGACTGTCAAAGATGGCAGAGCTGATTATGGAGTGCTGCCGATAGAGAACTCCTCAGCGGGGTTTGTGAATGGAATATATGATATGGTGGGTAACAGTGGGCTTACAATAGTCGGAGGTGACGAGGTCGTTGTTGCTCATATGTTGATGGGATTGCCTGATGCAGAGATTGAAGATATACATACGGTATATTCACACCCACAGGGGCTTATGCAGTGCAGTGAATTTCTGAATGCATACGGTTATACACAGTGCCCAGTTGCAAATACAGCAGTTGGAGCGGTGAAAGTCAGGGATGACGGAGACAGAACACAGGCTGCTATCGCAAGTGCTTTGGCAGCAGACATATATGGTCTCAAAATACTGAAAAATGACATTGTAAATAATGAAAATAATACGACGAGATTTATTATTCTTTCAAAGAAAAAAGAATATGTGAAGACATCAGAAAATCTTTCCATGTGTTTTTCACTTCCTCATGAAAGCGGAACGCTGTACAGCATACTTGGACACATAAAGCATGATGGGTTAAATATGACAAGTATAGAGTCCAGACCTTTAAGGGGAAGAAAGTGGGAGTATTCATTCTTTATTACGCTGGAGGGAAGGCTTACAGATGCAGCAACAATAGATGCCCTTGAGCGTATAGAGAAGGATTCTATGGACTTTAAGATAATAGGAACATATTGATTTTCGGAGATATATTACTGGTAGAAAGGTGGGGTAAAAATGGCAAGTAAAGTGTTTGCGGCCATCGATGTAGGATCTAATGAGCTTTCAATGAAAATATATGAGATCACTCCCAAAAAGGGTGCAAGAGAGATCGATTATGTGAACAGCACGGTTGAGCTGGGAAGTGATACCTATAACAGTGGCAAAATAACAGAGAAATCTATTGTTAAGGTGTGTGAGATACTTAACAAGTTCCGAAGAAAGATGAAAGAATACGATGTGCGGGATTATAAGGCCTATGCATCATCTGCAGTAAGAGAGGCAGAGAATTCTGTTATGGTTCTGGAACGTATAAAGCAGCATACCGGAATTGATGTATCCATACTCAGTAATTCTGAACAGAGATTTATGAATTACAAGGCATGTGCGGCAAAGTACAGATTTGGAGAAGAGGACACCAAGAACAGGGCGCTTCTTGACATTGGGGCAGGAAGTCTCCAGATATCCATATTTGACAAACAGAATTTGATCCAGACCCAGAATCTGCCGATAGGTGCGGTGAGAATACGTGATTATCTTGCAAAATACGGGGCAGATACGGTGGCTCTTGAGAATATCATGGAGGAGTATGTATCCAACTTTATAGAGGAGTTCAGGAATTTATTTATCAATGATAAGGATATCAAGAGTATAATCGCAATAGGAGATGGTATAGCAAACCTCAAGAAGGTGGGACCGGAACTTAAGATCGTTGATAAGATAACCAGGGATCAG
>JAQYAS010000024.1 GCA_029338615.1 Clostridiales bacterium | reverse complement strand
GTAAATTTCTATTGGCAGATGGTGGATGTGATGCTGCAGGAGCTGATGCTCACGGCTGAGGATGCCAAGAAACTTGATCCGCGCTTGCAGATGTACAGTGTACGTAAGGTACATGACGAATGTGTAGAAAACCTAAAGGCGCTCCGGGCAGAGATTGATGATTGGCTGGATGAAAACACTGGAGATTATGCATGACCTGTATTAAAACAAAAGAACGACCGCCTGAAGATGGGCAAGAAATACTCGCATATGGCACAAGCACTTATGTGCCACAATTTGATCGTATTTATCTTGCAGGATACCGTAACGGAGAATTTGGAATTATTCCATGTGGCAGTTTTATAGATATACCTGAATATTGGGCACCGAGTCCATTGCCACCATTAAATAGGAGTGAACCGCTGTAATGAAATATATCGAACGAAAAGACTACAACAAGGTTATCACCATAAAGCTGGTCATTCCTGGCGGCTGTAACTGCAAGTGCCCATTTTGCTATATGAAGGACTATGACGCTGTCATGGCGAATAATTTTGATGCATTCCATAGCAACTATCTGACTTCGCTGCTTTACCTTATAGAAAAAATTGGAGACAAAAACCCTATCTCGCTTGATATTACGGGGAATGAGCCAACGCTGAATTTGACGCAGTTTATCACGATTCTTAGAGAACTGGATGAGGCAGATATAAAGAGCAAAGTGCAGCGAGTTACACTGACGACGAATGGGTTTAACCTGATGAAAGTGGCCCACTACCTTAAAGACGTTGTAGATTATGTGAATATCTCTGTACATGATTATGATTTTGACAGGCGTCAGAAAATCATGGGGGCGAATACTTTTACGCGGGAGCAGTATTACAGCATGACGCACACGCTCAAACAGTTGGGTATTACCACTTCTGCTTCGGCCGTGATCTATAAACCGGTTCCTGATTTTAAAAAGTGGTTTGACGAGTTTGTAAGCTGGTGTGAAGATTCTGGTTTTATTGCGCTGAGAATGCGATGCGATGTATTTGGCCGCAAAAAGAATTGTTTGATGACTACATGCAGCTGGCCATGGACGATAAGGAGTACACAGTTCTTACACATGAGCATACCTTGGACTCACATTGGTGCCGGTTGCGGAAGAACGATAAATTCAGAGTCTTCTTTTTGCATGGTGTGCGTGATACATCTATTTTGACAAAAGGAATTGAATATGCAATAGATGAAGACGGCATTGCCTACTGCGATTTTTATAAGCGGACAAAAGTCAGTGACTACAAATATGAGATTGGTAAAATCTATGATGCCATTTTACCACATGGAGATTGATATGACCTATGCAAGATAACATATACCTTGAACAGTTTGAACCACATGCGGCAGAGTTTGCACATAAAACACATAACAAAATGAAAGCCAAAGAACTGGATTATATATTTGAGGAACTTATAGCATCTTTGTGCGAGAATAGGAATCCGGTTGTAAAGCCAGTTACGGTTCATGCAAATGCGCGTTATGTGTGGTGTGATGACCACTGGGAGAAAGTAGGGGAGATAGATGTCACCTGATATTATATATGGTTGGCTAAAATGTGCGGGATACGGACTTGGGCTGGTTATTGTCTGTTGGGTGTTTTTGCAAAAAGTGCAAGAGCGTGAGGTTATCGAGATAAAAACAGCAAAGGACTGCCGGACTTGTAGACATTGCGCTGATATAGATTCACTTGGATATATCCATTGTACATGTCCAAGGTTTCATAGTCCTGGTAGTGGGTTCCCTGCTAAATGTCGTGATTATGAACGAGAGGACGAAACGGATAATTGTCCCACTGTTACTGTCTCGAAGATTAGTATTGCTCCAGACGGAACGATGTCACAAACTTTTGAAGTTAATGGGGGTGGATCTGTATGACAAGAAAACGATATGTAAAACTGATGATGGCCAGTGGCTGGGATAGAAATACGGCAAATGATATTGGCATTGATCCATCTAAGTGCCATCCCTGTGTTCCACAAGAGCGGAGACTAATTGGATGGGCTTATAGAGGAAGTTTCCCATTTAAGACATACCAGCATGCTTGGAAAAATAATAAGACTATTGCGGCTCTGGAAAGAAGATATGCTGGCTTGCCTCCGCTAAAAGCTGGCCGTGAAAAGGAGAATGCCGATGAATACTGAAAATGATTTGATCCTGCGTAGAGATGCGATTGCCGCGCTTGGTGATGCGCCTATGAACTGGACGGATACGCCTGAAGAGATGCAGGCCATGAATGATTGGCAGGCCGCGATTGATGCACTGGCGGCTGTTCCGTGTACAAGTTTCCGGCTGTTGGAATTGACCGAGCTGGATATTTGCAAACTGCATGGGGATATTGTTATTGTATCTGCGCCGGACATCCCGGAACTGAACAATAAAATGGTGCCATGCCTTGGCAGCCATAAGGACCCGGACGGGCACAAATATGTGGTACTGGACGGAGAAGAATACAGTCAGGACCTTATTACTGGCGGGTTTATTAAGTTATACCGTATAGCTGGAGTGTGATAGATTGTACTTAGAGAAGAAATATTGTGATACCAATCGAGTTATTATACCGCAAGATTTGATTATAAATCCGGTTAATAAAGTAGCATTACCTGTTTACTTGACTATGTATATAATGGATAACTCTACAATTGGCGACTACTATAATGTG
>JAQYAS010000023.1 GCA_029338615.1 Clostridiales bacterium | reverse complement strand
AGGAAAATTTAACGCTGCAGCAGGTGTTAAATTTTTTCTTTATATAGGGGATTGGTCAAATGGTATGATAGGGGTCTCCAAAACCTTTGGTGGGAGTTCGATTCTCTCATCCCCTGCTGATAAGAAACGTCAGAAACCTTGAATTTACAAGGCTTCTGGCGTTTTTTTATGCAATAGAGGGATGAAAGAATCAATTTGCAGGGCTCTACCTACTGGACGAACGTATGTTTGCGGTGTACAATGGAGAAAAATAAAATGGAGAAGACAATATGAGGATAATTCATTGTGCAGATATACATTTAGATTCCCAGATGACATCTTATTTAGATTCAGGAATGGCCAGAAAACGTAGAAAAGAAATATTTAACACATTTTGCAGTATGTTGGATTTTGCACAGGAGAACCGGGTAGATGCAATTATAATAGCAGGAGATTTATTTGATACTGATAAGATATCCATGAATACAGTAAAGGCTGTTACGGATGAGATTCAGAGACATGGGGAAGTAACTGTATTTTATTTGCCAGGCAATCATGACAGGAAAGACAATATATTCCGGGGCTGTAATATACCAGATAATATGATCGTCCTTTCAGGGGAATGGTCATATTGGCGATTGAATGAGGTATATGGAGTGCAAGAGATAAGGACAGGACAAAAGATGCCTGATGAAACAGTGATCCTGGCTGGCTGCGTACTGGACGAATACACAGATGCAGATACATATGATCATTTGCAGCTTCCAGAGAATACGGTGAATATAGTAACGCTTCACGGACAGATATATGAGAACGGTGGGAGAAATAATGCGGATAGTATAGATATACGAAGATTGCAGAACAGATGTATAGACTATCTGGCACTTGGTCATGTGCACGCATATCAGGATGGCAGATTGGATCACAGGGGAAGATATTGTTATCCAGGCTGCCTGGAGGGGAGAGGCTTTGATGAATGCGGCGAGCACGGATTTGTAATGCTTGATGTAGACGCTCTATCTGGAGTGATAAGAAGCAGATTTGTGCCATGGGCGTATAGACGGATATCGGAGATTCAGGTTGATGTCACAGGGATGACAGATATGTTGGAAGTTGAGGACACCATAGCTGAAAGATTGTACAGTGAATCGAGAAATTCAGATATGGAACGGATAAGGGATACAGATGGACTTGATATAGTCAGAGTTATTTTGGCTGGAGACAGTTTTACATTGGAAGATATCAGTGTGGAGCATATCAGTGAAAGATTTAAAGACTCATTTTTCTATTTTTCTGTTCTTGATAGAACCTATAAGGGCGATGGGCAGACAGGATATGAGAACGAGGTATCACTGAAGGGTGAATTTGTAAGAACGGTTATGGCAAGCCAGTTATCCCAGGATGATAAAGAATACATAATTGCGATGGGAATAAGAGCTCTTGCCGGTGAGGAGATTGTAATAGAATGAGACTGATTTCGTGCTATATTTATGGATTTGGAAGTGTGAAAAAAGCAGTCATAGAATTTGATGATAATTATAGTGAGATTATCCGTGGCAATGGATGGGGGAAAAGTACACTGTCTGTATTTATACGAGTGATGTTCTATGGCTTTAATGGGGAGAACAAAAGAAATGACATAGATAATGAAAGAAAGCGATACAGACCATGGGAGAGTGATGGATATGGTGGAGAGATCGTGTTCGAACTTGGCGGCAGAAAGTATAGACTGCAGAGAACATTTGGTATGAAAAAAAGTGAAGATGTGTTTGCTTTGTATGATGCAGTTACCAATATCAAAATCAGTGATTTTTCTGACAATATAGGAGAGGAGATATTTCAGATCGATTCAGCATCGTTTGTAAGAACTGTATTTATAGGTCAGAATGATCTGCGTACAGGAACCACAGATGATATAAATGCCAAGATAGGTAATCTGGAAGACAGAATGTGGGATCTGGGCAATTACGAAGATGCTTGTGCCAGATTGAAAAATGTAATTAATACTATGTCTCCAGACAAAAAAAATGGACAGTTATACCGTGAAGGTGAAGATCTTAGAAGAATCAGAGAACTGGTGAGAACATATCCAAAAAGACAAAATAGATTGAATGAGCTCAATGACGCTAAGAAAAGGATCATACATGACATGGCATACAGTAAAGACAAGCAGGAAGTCAGAGTCAGAAATACAGACAATGGACATCATATAGATTTAAAGGTTATATTGCTTTGTGTTATAGCTGCCATGTGTATGTGTATTGGGATTTGGATGTTCGTGGAGACAAAGATATCTGGAGCATATGCAGCAGCTGTTGTAATTTTAGGTTTTATCATGGGAATTATAGCTATAATTTCAAAACGAAAGGGAATGGTCTGGGATGCTGGCATTGATAATGAGAAGACTGTGGATAATTATGATGCTGACATGAGACTGGGGAAACTGGAAGCAAGACTTGCTGAATGTACTGATGAAATTGCAGAGGTCAGAAGAGACATCAGGAACATAAGAGATATCGGGCAACATTTAGATGAACTTGAAAAAGCATATGCAAGGAAAACTCATGAATATGAGCTTGTAAAATATACATATGAATTTTTGAATGAGGCAAAGGCGAAATTTACATCAAGATATGCCACTCCTGTGTGGAATGCATTTGACAGATACTATACATTGGTGACGGGCAGTTCGCCGGATGATTTTCAGTTGGATGCGAATTTGAATGTGTACTACAGAGGCTGTGGGATATACAGAGATATAGAACTTATGAGTACCGGTCAGAATGATATTATCAATCTATGTATGAGAGCAGCATTGGTGGACGTTATGTATCCGGATGAGAAGCCATTTGTCATAATGGATGATCCATTTGTGAATATGGATGACGATTCATTTGATGGGGCTAAAAGGCTTATGGAAGCGCTGGCGGAAAGGTATCAGGTTATTTACTTTACATGCAGTGAAAGCAGAAGGATAACACTGTGAAATTGTTTGACTGTAAGGGGTACAGAGTGTATACTTATAACGTAACAATTTTGTAACAATTGTTCGGGAGTATTTACCTTTTACAGGAGGATATATGGGAAGACCAAGGAGAAATTCTAAAGGGGATAGAAGAATAGTAAAATTTGCTGTAATACTGTGTGGATTGTTGATGCTTACGCCATGTACTGCGGTATGGAGTTCAGCAAATGCGGCTGTGGCTGCTATGTATGAGGAAGAAGCTGACGGTGTGGCAACTCCAACCAGTGCTGAACGGGTGAAAACAACTGGTGTAGTATTAAATAATGGTTATTATGATTATCTGGTGGATGGGGTTCGAATAGAGACTGATGGATGGTATGTATTGGATGCGGTTCAGCCAATGACAGAAACAGCTGATATGAGCCTGTTCGCTGATGCGTCTGGTGACAGGATCAGGTGCATTAAGGTGACAGGTGGACATGTGGAATATACATACAATGGATCGGTCTGTTACAAATATGATGGAAAGAACAGAACAGTAGTCAAGAGCATGGTGATGGATGTTCAGGGTGTAACATTAGTAATCGATGACAAAGGCGCAAGGGCGGAAGGCCTTATTAAGCTGGGAAGTTACAGTTACTATTGTAGCGGTGGAATACCTGTGAAAAGCCGTCTGAAGAAAGTTGGAAATGATTACTATTATTTCTGTCGTGACGGAAGAAGCATGAGATCAGACTGGAAGGTTACAGGTAATATTTATTATTATTTTAATTCCAACGGAGTTGCATCAAAAAGATATTTCCCTGCATCATACAAAGATTCCAAGTATGCTGACAGGTTACTTGTATACAAGTCCGGAGAATGGAAAAACGTATCTGACGGTGTCAGTGAAGTCAATGGAACATATTTTCTGTTTGTCAATGGAAGTCGTTATCATGGTACAAAATGGTATGTGGAATCTGAGAGCTGCAGGTATTATGCATCCGGTGGGCAGGTAGAGTACAGGGTACAGTCTGATGGTATCAGATACATATGTCAGGAACAGAAAAAGGGTTCAGGATGGGTGAATTCAAATACACTGTGGCTACCAGTATATAATAATATATCAATGCATATAGGTACTGATGGAATGTCAGATATTTTATTTTACAAGAGTAATTATAAGAGAAAAGACTATGCGGGAACTTATTGTGTATATGAGAACGGATGCTGGAATCAGCAGCACAATACTGTAAAGTATGTCCTCGGAAAATATTATTATTTTGACTCCACAGGTAGATTGTCAAAGATATCGGGATGGACAACGATAAGTGATACCAGTGCAGCTTATATAGGAAATTCTGGCAATGTGACTAAATTGGTTGAGTATTACAATGACAGAGGTTATACGATATACAGAACCGGTGATATGTTGAGTGACTATTCTCATGGGCTGCACAAGGCAGTGATAGACAGAAGAACGGTATATTTCTACAGTGACAGCAATGGCATCTGCAAGAGAAATAACAAGATACTCATAGGAGATGTGGAATATGTATTCGATGAGTATGGAAGATGTTTTCAGGCTGAAGGAATAAACTGGAACTATGATCAGTGGATGACCAGGGTAGTTAAGAAATATCTTGGCAAGACAGGTATACTCTGTAGTGTATTTGTATCCAATGCCCTCAGATATGCCGGGGGATCTGATCCGACAAGAGATGTAACACTGAAATACACCAGCTATAATTCAGGTGGATTGGTGATCAATTCCTCAAGTATGTGTTCAGCCTGGGCAACAGGAAAGGTCACAGCAAAGGCTGTTATATCAGAGAATGGAAAGTGGAAAACTTCAGCAGAATATGAATTGACAGCTGACAGAGAAAAATTCTCTTATGACGCATTGGTTCCAGGTGATGTGATCGTATATTATACATCTGGAGAGCCTACACATGTAGGTATATATCTGGGCAAGTTTGCGACTGCAGCAGCCGTGAAGAAATACCTTACAGGTCTGGGCGTATCATCATCAGCTGCTTCAGCATATGTCCATGACTGGGGAAGCAACAGCGGTAATAAGCCTGAATATTGGGTACTGCAAGGTGGAATGGGAGCCAGTGACCAGGTATATATAAGTAATTCAGCATATGATCTGTCAGGACAGTATGCCAAGAAGATAATCCATTTGAGACATTGAAAGATTATGATAGGGTGATAGATGCTTGCATAAAAAGAACCGGGAGGTGAGATGAGATCCTCCCGGCTCTTTATTATGTGTAATTGTGAATAGAATGACAATATACTTATTCTTCTGAAAGTGTTTCCCATTGTTCGTAGAGATCATCAAGCTGTGACTGTGTGGCAGTTCGATCTTTTGTAAGGTCATTCAGTAATCCTACATTTGTTGCATTTTCCGGGAGAAGAAATTGTTCATCTATCTCGGCAATTTGATTCTCAAGCTTTTCTATTGCATCCTCAAGTTTTTTCAGATCATTTTCCTTTTTTCTCTTGCGTGCGGCTTCGGCTTTGCTTTCCTGCCATGTCAGTTTTGCCTGTGAAACAACAGGAGCAGCAGCGGTTTCAGTATGACCACTGATCGGAGTAAATGGACTGGCGTTATCTGATGTATAGGTTCTGTGGGACTCGTAATAGTCGTAATTGCCAATATAACTTGTAAGTTCTTTATTCCTGAGCTCAATGATTCGTGTCGCAGTCTGATTAATGAAATATCGGTCATGTGACACATACAGAACAGTTCCTGTGTAATTCCTGATTGCGTTCTCCAGTATTTCCTTTGAGGTAATGTCCAAATGGTTTGTAGGCTCATCCAATATGATAAAATTGGCAGATGAGAGCATGAGCTTGGCAAGTGATACTCGTCCGCGCTCGCCACCGGAAAGATCCTGGATCTTTTTGAACACATCCTCTCCTGTAAAGAGGAATGCAGCCAGTACATTTCGTATTCGTGTATTGTTCAGATCAGGGTAGGCGTCACTGATCTCATCGAAAATGGTGTTGGACATTGTAAGTACCTGATGTTCCTGATCGTAGTAGCCTATTTTAACTCTTGAACCTAGTATAATTGCACCGGAATCTTTCGGTATGAGTTTGTTGATCATCTTCAATATGGTGGTCTTGCCGGTTCCATTGCCTCCAATGAGGGCGACATGTTCTCCTCGTTTGATATCCATATCGATTCCTGAGAAGAGAGTGTTGTCACCAAATGATTTGGAAAGACCTTCTATGGTGAGAACATCCTCACCGCTCAGTATGTTGGGTTCAAGTGTAATGCGCATCTCGGAAGCTACTTCTGTAGGTTTGTCCAGACGTTCAATTCTTGAAAGCATTTTTTCACGGCTCTCAGCTCGCTTGATGGATTTTTCACGGTTGAACTGTTTGAGTTTGGTTATTACCTCTTCCTGATGTTTGATTTCCTGCTGCTGGTTGATATACGCCTTCATCATATTTTCACGGATCTCAGCGCGCTTGCGTGCAAAATAAGTATAGTTGCCGTTGTATACCTGGCTATGTCCATTATCTAGTTCAACAACCTTGGTGACGATCTTGTCGAGAAAGTACCGGTCGTGGGATACGATGATCACACTTCCCTGATATGATGAAAGAAAGCCCTCAAGCCAGGATATGGATTCCATATCCAGATGGTTGGTTGGCTCATCAAGTATGATAATATCGGGTTTTACCATAAGCAGACGGCCAAGGGCAAGCCTGGTTCTCTGGCCGCCTGACAGAGAGTCGGTGTGGCGGTCGTAATCTTCCTTTGAAAATCCCAGTCCTTTGAGAACACCGTTGGCCTCACTTTCACAACTGTAGCCGTTCTTGTATTCGAATTCATGTGTATAGCGGTTGTATAGCTCAAGGGATTTCTCGAGATCTTCTCCGGATTGCCCGGACATCACATTTTCTAGTTCTCTCATCTTGTCCTGTAGTTCAAGAATTGGCTTCAGCGCATCCATCATTACTCCACGGACTGTGGTATTGTAGTTATTCTCCTGGTACTGTGAGAGATATCCGATGGTTCGGTCCCTGGATATTATGACCTGGCCTGAGTCTGCGGATTCCTCACCCATAATGATCTTCAGAAGTGTGGTTTTACCTGCACCATTAATTCCCACTATGGCCATTTTTTCTTTCTCCTCAAGATGGAAGGAGATATTATCTAATATAACATTTGTGCCAAATGCTTTGCATATATTCTGGCAGTCTAAAATCATAGTTTAACCTCTCATATGTAATGTGGTATAAATCCTCGTATATTCAGAAATGAGCATACAAAACTAATTATATATATATGACTTTAATTTCGCAAGGAAAGCATATATATTTTATACTATAAGGGTGGAATTGCACTGCTTTTTATAAAATATTCATATAATTTTAAGCAAAATACACAATTGATGTGTTATACTAATTAAAGATGTGCATAATTAGCAGGAAGTCGCCATGAGGCGTATTGATACATAATAACAGTAAAGGAATGGTGGAATGGATTATAGCATATATGACTATAATAGTGACGAGAAGCTTCTTCAGGAACAGGAGATAGAGGAGATCAACAATGTGAAGATGAGTCTGCTCAACACTCTTGTCACAAAGCTGAACAATGCGGGAATATATTTTAACAGTACATCGAGAATCAAGTCAGAATCGTCACTTCTGCATAAGCTGGAGACTGGTAAATACTCCATGCAGGAAGGTGGAAGAAAGATTCAGGATATTATAGGTATACGAATCAACCTGTTCTATCTGGAGGACATGGATATATGTGAGAAGATACTTGAGGAGACGTTTCTTCTGGACAACTGGTCCAAGACGAAGAATGAGGAGAACAAATTTGAGGCACAGAAATGTAACGGTGTGTTCAGGATACCGAGCAAATATCTGCGCAACATACCTGCAAGTGTGTGGAACAAGCCATTTGATCAGACATTTGAGGTACAGCTGAGGACGGTGCTTTTCGAGGGTTGGCATGAGATAGAGCACGAGATGCGATATAAGTATAAGCTGGGCTCGGATTCCAGGGAAACCGATCTGTGGACCGGACATGAGGATCTGTCGAGAGTCATGAACAGTATCATAGCGAATCTGGAGTTGTGCGACTGGTCTATCATGCAGATTTTCAACAGCATTCACGACTCACAATACAAGGAGAAAAATTGGGAGAATGCCATAAGGAGCAAATACAGGCTCAGGATCACGCAGGATCCCCTTAAGCCTGAGCTCAGGGAATATCTGGATAACAATCCTGATATTGTGTCGCAGTTCCATGCTGTGAGCAAGCGTGAACTGGTGGAGATACTGCTCAACAAGAAGTATCACAAGGAGCTGACTCCTGACAGGGTTATTTATCTGATCAATAAGGAGATAGTCCACAACGAGTATATATCAAGGCTGCTGGACAAGGAGCAGTTTGTTCCTGCGGTCAGACCTGAGGTTAAGACAGAGATAAAGCCTATGGTTCCAAATGTTGTGTACAGCCACAGGGTTGGAATACCATCAGCAGGGTATGACAGGGCGTGTGATATTATATACAAATGGGTTAGGGAGCACATCAGTATGGTGTTCCCACAGATGCCGGAGGAGTTCACGAGTGTGGATTATTCCACCATAGGATATAGGGTGTACATAACATATGAGACCGATGAGTTTCATATGGATTTCCAGCACATAAGCAATTCTGAGGCGGGTGTTATATGGCATGTGACAGTAGATATGGTGAGTGCCGGGGATATATATGATGTAAATGTGGAGAACATATGTGAGACTATCAACGTCAAGGAGAGAAGATACAGCAGACCGAAGTTCATGAAGGATATGTTTAATCAGGTGGGATTTGTGGATGCTGGAATCGTCATGGAGGAAGGTACAAGTCCTGAAGAGATCAGCTACGACAATCTGAATGCGATTGTTGAGAGCCCTGCCAGACATATGCCAATCATAGTAATAGTGAAGCCTGATGTGATACCGGACTGGGCGATAGACTGTGATGGATATATACTCAGAACTGATATGTTGAAAAAGACGCTCAATGGGCTGTGCCATGTATATCTGTGCAGTGGAGACTGCAAGAAACGCTACGAGGAGGAGTATGGCAAGGAATCTGTGGATGGTGGAGTCATGATGTGGGAGAAGAACAGCAACTACCCTATATTCTACTCCATGGATATCATCAATCAGAGCTTCTTCGAGGAAGTAAATCACAGTATCAATGAGAATGTGGAGTATGAGAAATCCTTCAGATATTCACTTAGAGAACAGGTTCATGATGAATATCTGAAATAACACTGAGGTAGACAGGCCGTGAAAAAATGGTACAAGATAGTAGCCGTAGTGGTTGCCATGGCGACTGTGATTGCTATGGTTATCATATCAGGTGTGAGACGATCAGGAGAAAGTGAATATACAAGGAACACGATCATCATGGGAACTGCGGCGTCATTTACAGTGTATGGAAGCCATGGCAGTGAGAATATAGACGGGATGCTGAAGCTCATAGACAGCCTTGACAAAGACGTTCTATCATGGCGTTCGTCAAACTCAGAGATATACAGAGTTAACACCACATACAAGTCCGGAGAGGATATTGAAGTGAGCAGTGAGCTTGCAGATGTGTTGGAACAGACTCTGGACATATCAAGGTCACACGATGATCTGCTGGATATCACCATACGGCCATTGGCAAATGTGTGGGGAATAGAGGATGGCAGAACAGAGATACCTGCGCAGTCGGATATTGACAGGGCACTGAAGCTGGTGGATGTGTCAAAGGTAAGTGTGGATGGTGATAATGTAAGGATATCAGAGGCTGGTATGATGCTGGATCTGGGAGCAGTCGGCAAGGGCTATGGCTGTGACAGGGCAGCAGAATATCTGAAGGGTACTGATGCATCTGGTGCGTGTGTAGCTTTGGGCGGAAGTATTGTTGTGTACGGAAGCAAGCCTGATGGTGCGGCATGGAAGGTCGGAGTGAAGGATCCAAGAGCCGGAGAGGGAACGACCATGGGAGTCATCAGCTTTGGAGATGGTGAGACAGCATTTGTATCAACATCTGGAGATTATGAGAAGTATTTTGAACAGGATGGCAGGAGATATCATCACATACTTGATCCCCGGACAGGTTATCCGGCATGGAATGGAACGATAGCAGCGACTGTGGTGTGTGACAATGGACTGACAAGTGACGCGTTGTCAACGCTTTGTATGTTGATGGATAAGGATTCAGCTATGAATACTGTTCAGGAGTATGGTGCGGAGGCCGTCATTATAGATGAGGATAAAAATGTGTATGTCAGTGAAGGTCTGGAGGATAAATTCACCATAACGGCGGCAGATTATAAACTGGCAGACTGAGATCCGGCAGAATCAGACCAGACATAAGATATGATCGAAGATCGATATGAATATATAGCAGATGCGATGATGTGGCGAAAATGATGGATATGGATATAGTAGATGGAAACATAAATACAGAACATGCACAGAAAATTGCGCAGGAGACAGATATGGCTGGCAGGACAGTATGGCTTAGAAAAAGAGATATTATACTGTGTATTGTGCTTATAGCTGTAGGAATCACATGCTGGCTTGTCATGTGGTTTGTGCTTCCGGCGGGCAATACCGCAGATGTGTATATAGACGGCAAACTGGTGCAGGCCATAGATATGACAGTAGACGACGCCTATGAGTTCAGCACGGACAGGGGCAGCAATACTGTTGTGGTTGAATCTGGAAAGATCCGTGTCAGCGATGCGGACTGTCCGGATAAGGTGTGCGTGGATATGGGCTGGAAGAGCAGGCGCGGAGAAACGATAACCTGTCTTCCACACAAGCTGGTCATAGAGATACAAGGTGGTGGGGAAAGAGATATAGATGTGCAGTAGAGATAAAAATGATCAGAAAAGTTCAGCGACGGCTGTGGACAGAACACATGGCTGGAGCACAAAAAGAATCACATATACAGGCATGTTTGTAGCCATAGCCATGGTGTTTTCCTATCTTGAATCTCTGATTCCTGTGAATATAGCGATTCCTGGAATCAAGCTGGGACTTGCCAACATGGTTACCATAGTGGTCATGTACAGGCTTGGGATACCAGATGCGTGGATAGTGTCGATTATCAGAGTTGTGCTTTCATCGCTGTTGTTTGGCAATATGACGGTTATGGTATATAGCATTGCGGGGGCAGTGCTGTCACTTCTGGTCATGTCGATTTGCAGGAAAAAGGAGCTGCTCGGACTTCTTGGAACGAGCATACTGGGCGGAGTGAGCCACAATGCAGGACAGATAGCCACGGCAGCGTTTCTTATGAAGAGTGGAAATATCATGTTGTATATGCCGGTGCTGTGCATATCGGGAACTATAGCCGGTGTGTGCATAGGTCTGGGGGGAACCATGCTTGTCAGAAAGCTTCCGTCCATAGAATATTAGAATGATATCCAAATGAATTTATAAATGATCACATATAAGATACAGAGAAGGCATAAGTGTCTATATCTTATATGTGATTGTTTTTTTATGCGGATAAGCAGAAGAATTTCCATATTTTAAAATGATAATATATCCCCATTTAGGTTGTTTTTGAGGGGTTAAAGCGTTATTATATAGGGAGATTTTTTAATAAAAATATATAAGGAAAAGAGGTAGAACATGGGTTTGTTAACATTTCTGGGCGGAATTCATCCATATGAAGGCAAAGAATTGTCAATGGAAAAGCCTGTCAGAGAATACCTTCCAAAAGGTGACTGCGTGTATCCGCTGAGTCAGCATATAGGGGCACCGGCCACACCTATAGTGAAGAAGGGCGACAGAGTCCTGGTTGGTCAGAAGATTGCGGAGGCCAGCGGTTTCGTGTCAGCGAATATACATTCATCCATATCGGGAAAGGTCAAGGCAATCGAGCCGAGATATGTGCCTGGTGGATCAAAGGTTGAATCAATAGTTGTAGAGAATGATGGCCTGTTTGAGGAGATCGACTTTGCAGCAAATGTAAAGGATCTGTCCACTCTGTATAGAGAGGATGTGAAGGAGATCATCAAGGAGGCCGGAATAGTAGGAATGGGCGGCGCCGGTTTCCCTGCAAATGTCAAGCTGGCCCCGAAGAACGAGGATGCGATCGACTACATAATAGTAAATGGCGCAGAGTGTGAGCCATACCTTACTTCGGATTACAGAAGGATGATGGAGGAACCGGACAAGCTGATACTGGGACTTGAGATATGTATCAACCTGTTTGACCATGCAAAGGGAATCATCGCCATAGAGGATAATAAGCCTGAGGCAATAGAACTTCTCAGGAATAAGGTAAAGGACAATGACAAGATCGAAGTCCATGTGATGAAGACCAAGTACCCTCAGGGTGCCGAGCGTCAGCTCATATATGCTAACACTGGAAGATATGTCAACTCCAAGATGCTTCCTGCGGATGCTGGATGTATAGTTCACAATGTTGATACCATCGTGTCCATATATGAGGCAGTTATAGAGGGAAGACCACTCTACACAAGGATAGTCACCATAACAGGTGATGCCATAGAGAATCCATGCAACCTTATGGTGAGGATAGGAACAAACTGTCAGGAACTTATAGAGGCTGCGGGTGGATTTAAGGATGGTGTGATTCCAGAGAAGGTGATCTCAGGTGGACCGATGATGGGCAAAGCACTTTTTTCTCTTGATGTACCTGCAACAAAGGGTGTGTCAGCTCTTCTCTGTATGAGCCATGATGAGGTTGCAGATCTTGAGCCTAGCAACTGCATAAGATGCGGACGCTGTGTTGATGTGTGTCCTGGACGTATTGTTCCTTCGATGCTTGCTTCACTGGCTGAGCATGGGGATACAGAGGGATTCCTTGCTCACAACGGGATGGAGTGCTGTGAGTGTGGATGCTGTTCGTATGTGTGTCCGGCGAAGAGACATCTGACACAGACCATTGCGGGAACAAGAAAATCCATCATTGCGAATAAAAAGAAGTAGGAGGTGTACACATTGGATAATACATTTAAGATTTCGTCATCTCCACATGTCAGAGATAAACGAAGTACACAGAGCATTATGCTGGATGTGATCATTGCTTTGCTTCCGGCAACCTTATTTGGAATCATCAACTTCGAGCTGAACGCTATGATACTTATACTCACATGCGTGGTCTCATGCGTGCTGTTTGAGTGGCTGTACCAGAAGATGATGAACAGAAAAGTAACCATAGGCGATCTCAGTGCAGTTGTAACAGGACTTCTTCTTGCACTGAACCTCTCACCGGATGTACCGGTGTGGATGGCTATACTCGGAAGTGCATTTGCCATCATCATAGTTAAACAGCTCTTTGGAGGACTGGGATTCAACTTCATGAACCCGGCACTGGGTGCAAGATGTTTCCTGCTCATATCATTTGCAGGAAGAATGACATCATTCTCGTATGATGGTGTGACAACTGCTACACCTCTTGCAGTACTCAAGAACACAGGGGATCTGGCAAATGTCAATGTACTCAATATGTTTCTTGGAAATATACCAGGAACCATAGGTGAGACATCAGTTGTATGTTTACTTGTTGGTGCGGCTTATCTTCTGATCAGAAGAGTTATAAAGCCGGTTATTCCATTTACATATATAGGAACATTTGCAGTACTCATTATGATATATGCGGTTGCATCGGGTAGAGGTTTTGATCTTACATTCCTCGCAGCACACCTGTGCGGTGGTGGTCTGATGCTTGGAGCATTCTTTATGGCAACTGACTATGTTACATCACCTATCACACCTGCGGGTAAGGTTGTGTTTGGTGTGATACTTGGTATACTCACATTCTGTTTCAGAATATACGGAGGATCAGCAGAGGGCGTATCATATGCGATCATATTCTCCAATCTGCTTGTGCCACTCATTGAGAGATGGACACAGCCGAAGAGTTTTGGAGAGGGTGCAGAGCTTGCAGCCCAGGGCGACACAGCCGGAACAAAGTCCAAGATGGATACAAAGTCGATTGTTATTGCAACTATAGCAATCATGATAATCACAGTCATAGCAGGATTTGCGCTGGCTTATGTATATAAGATCACAAAGGATCCTATAGCAGTTACAGAGCAGAAAGCAAAGGAAGAGGCATACAAGGCGGTATTCGATGATGCGGATTCATTTGACAGTTATGCTGATTTTGATGTCGATGCAGCTGCAAAGGTTGTGTCGGATGCAGGATATAACGCAGATATAGATGAGATAGTGGAAGCAAAGGACAGCGACGGCTCAGTGCTTGGATATGTTGTAACTGTAACATCCCATGAGGCATACAGCGGAGACCTTCAGCTTGCCATGGGAGTGAGAGCTGATGGCACGACAAATGGAATCTCATTCCTGTCACTCTCAGAGACCGCAGGACTTGGTATGGAGGCTGACACAGACAGCTTCAAGTCACAGTTTGCAGACAAGAAGGTTGACAAGTTCCAGTATACCAAGTCTGGTGCAACAGTTGACGAGGAGATAGATGCTTTGTCTGGAGCTACCATCACGACGAACGCAGTTACCAATGCGGTGAATGCGGGACTTGAGTATGTTAAGGCCATAAATGGCGGAGCTGCAGATTCATCGGCAGCATCGAACGGAGGTGACAAGTAATGGGAAAATGTACAGAGCGTTTATATAACGGTATTGTGAAAGAGAACCCGACCTTCGTGCAGATGCTTGGAATGTGTCCGACACTTGCGGTCACATCATCAGCCATCAACGGTGCAGGAATGGGACTTACGACCACATGTATTCTGGTGCTCAGCAACTTCATGATCTCAGCACTCAGGAAGGTCATACCTGATAAGGTCAGAATACCATCATTTATAGTTATCATAGCTTCGTTTGTTACTATTATACAGTTCCTGCTGCAGGCGTACCTGCCATCACTCAACAGCAGCCTTGGACTGTATATACCACTTATAGTTGTTAACTGTATCATCCTTGGCCGTGCTGAGGCGTATGCTTCCAAGAACAAGGTACTTCCATCCATATTCGATGGACTTGGAATGGGTCTTGGATTTACAGTTGGACTTACACTTATAGGAATGTTCAGAGAGCTTGTCGGAAAGGGCTGTGTATTTGGATTCCAGATACTTGGAGATGGCAACTTACTTCAGAACTCATCGGGAATTATAAAGGGTATAGGCAATGCACTCAGCCTGTACACACCTATAACAATATTTGTACTTGCACCGGGCGCATTCTTCGTGCTCGCTTTCATCATAGCATTTATCAACAAGAGAAATGCAAAGAAGGCGGCCGAGGCACTGGCAAATGGAGAGGAGATCCCGGCAGCATGCAGACCGGACTCATGTGCAGGTTGTATCAATGCAGCATGTTGTGGAAAGCTGGTTTCAGAGACTTCAGTTCCGGTAAAAGCAGCAGAGGCTCCGGCAAAGTCTGCAGAGGATGCCAAGCAGGTTAAGAAGCAAGAAGAGGCACAGGCATCGTCAGAAAAGAATTTAGCAAATAACAAAGCTGATGAGGCTGATAAGTCAGAGGAAGTGAAGAGGGATGAGCCGAGACTCAGCCCATATGCACCTACCAGAGAATCCGTTCTTGCTGATATAAAGCTTGTTCCAAATGCAACTGGAAAAATGCTTAAGGAGCATGAAGAGGAAGTGAACGAGCCGTCAGATTCAGATATAAAGCTCAAGGAGACAATGGCCCATATAAAGAATAAAATGGGAAAGGAAGGTAAAAGATAATGAATATTTTGTTGTTAGCCATCGGAGCGGCACTTGTAAATAATGTTATCCTCAGTCAGTTCCTTGGACTGTGTCCTTTCCTTGGAGTGTCCAAGAGTGTCAACACGGCGACAGGAATGGGCGCAGCGGTCGTGTTTGTCATGACCATAGCCTCATTTGTCACCAGCGTTGTGTATTATGGAATACTGAGAAGATTTGGACTTGAGTATCTCAACACCATAGTTTTCATTCTTGTAATTGCTGCACTTGTGCAGTTTGTTGAGATGTTCCTCAAGAAGAAGGTTAAGTCGTTGTATGAATCACTTGGAGTATACCTTCCACTGATCACGACCAACTGTGCCGTGCTTGGTATAGCACTTTCAAATGTACAGAGTGGTTATGGCATACTTGAGAGCACCATCAACGGATGTGGCTCTGCGGTCGGATTCACAATAGCTATAGTGATACTTGCAGGAATAAGAGAGAGACTTGAGCACAGCCCTATACCTGAGTCATTCAAGGGAACTCCTATAGTTCTCATCACATCAGGTCTTATGGCGATCGCGTTCTTTGGTTTCTCAGGATTGATATAAGGAGGGTGCGGATATGACAGGAATATTGATAGCTGTGGCAGTCGTCGCAGGCGTAGGTATTGTGATAGGTATCCTTCTGGGTGTTGCAGGAGAGAAATTTAAGGTAGAAGTAGATGAGAAAGAAATAGCAGTAAGAGAGCTTCTTCCGGGAAATAATTGCGGTGGATGTGGTTATCCGGGATGCGACGGACTGGCAGCAGCCATTGCAAAAGGAGAGATGCCACCATCAGCATGTCCTGTAGGTGGAGAGGCAGTGGCAGCCAGGATCAGTGAGGTCATGGGTGTTGAAAATGCTGAAAATACAAGGTATGTAGCATTTGTCAAGTGTGCAGGAGACTGTGATAAGGCGAAGGATGTATACGAGTATGTGGGCCCAAAAGACTGTAAGCTGGCACAGAATAATCCAAATAATGGTCCAAAGGCATGTACATATGGATGTACAGGATACGGCTCCTGTAAAGCAGTATGTGAATTCGGGGCTATTGACATTATAGATGGAATTGCGGTAATTAATAAGGAGAAGTGTAAAGCATGCGGCAAATGTGTCACAGAGTGTCCGAGACATCTGATAGAGCTGGTTCCATATGATGCAGAGAGACTTGTAAGATGTAACTCACATGACAAGGGACTTCAGGTCAAGGCGGCCTGCAGCGCAGGATGTATTGGATGTACACTGTGTGCAAGAAACTGTGAGGCTGGAGCCATCACGATAGATAGAAACCTTGCCCACATAGATCCGGAGAAGTGTACAAATTGTGGTGCATGTAAGGCCAAGTGCCCAGTAAAGATAATATCGTAAGAAGGACCCACCGAAGGTGGGAGATATTGTAAGGAGAAAATTATATGAGATGCCCATTTTGCTCAGCAGATGATACCAAAGTAATCGATTCCAGACCGGCAGAGGATGGAAGTGCGATCAGAAGAAGAAGACAGTGTGATGCCTGTGGTAAGAGATTTACCACATATGAGAAGGTGGAGACCATACCTCTCATAGTCATCAAGAAGGACAAGAACAGAGAGACATATGACCGTTCCAAGATAGAGTCAGGTGTCATAAAGTCATGTCATAAGCGTCCGGTCTCAGCGGAAGCAGTCACAAAGTGCATAGATGAAATAGAGAACACCATCTTCAATATGGAAGTGAGAGAGATTGAGAGCACGACCATAGGTGAGATAGTCATGGATAAGATCAAGGATCTTGATCAGGTAGCATATGTAAGATTTGCATCCGTGTACAGGGAGTTCAAGGATGTGAATACATTTATGGATGAGCTGGGCAAGCTGCTCACCAATAATTCGGAGAAAAGATGATAGAGACATACAACACTATACTGAATGATGGACAGGATGAGATAGTAGAGAAGAAGTCCAGATTTATCGGATATGCAGTGCCTGTGTCAACTGAGGATGAGGCATATGCCTTCATAGAAAAGATCAGAAAACAGCACTACGATGCAAGGCATAATTGTTTTGCATTTGCAATTGGCAGTGAGAATACACTGCTCAGGTTTTCTGATGACGGAGAACCGCAGGGAACTGCGGGCAAACCTATTCTTGAAGTTATCACCGGTAACGAGGTGGTGAATGTATGTATAGTAGTCACAAGGTATTTTGGTGGCACACTGCTGGGAACAGGCGGTTTGGTAAGGGCATATACTGAGGCTGCCAAGCTTGCACTGGCAGATGCGGGCGTACATACGATGCAGTTCATGAAGATAGTTGAGATAACCACCAATTACAATGATTCTGGCAAAGTCCAGTATCTGCTAAGCAGCAGTGATGCGGTTATTGATGGAACAGACTACACAGCTGATGTATGTTTCAGAGTGGCTGTGCCGGTGGATGGATTGGATCGTCTCATAAAACAGATAACAGAGGCTACTTCAGCGAGAGCCAGTATAGAAGTGACAGGAGAACAGTACAGATGATAATAAATGGCATTGCAGTCATGTATATTTTGTAACTCCTAAAGGCAATTCTAAACAGTATGCACATTATGAATGCGGCAGCAGATGAAGACACAATAAACAAAATCACCTCGGGAACTTTATCATATCCTGAGTACAATAGCATAGAGAATATATTTATTATGGCAGCGGGAATTATTCCTGCTGCTATATTTTTTGCACAGAATGAAGCACGTCCTTTTGGGGGGAGAATAGAATATATGCCGTCATTCAGATCCTTCATATAATTCTGTAATCCGAGGAGCCCGCATACAAATATGGTTATAAATATAAGGATATTTACAGGAAATGTGCCGGGTATGATGGCTTCTGAGGATATATATCGGCCGGACAGAGTGCTGCTTATAGTAAATACGTCATTGTCTGTAATATAAATATCAAAGTGTTCTGATATATATTCGTGTATATAATCATATGATATGCCAGGGGTGTCCGTTGCATATGTTTCCGCCAGCATAAGGGCAGACATATCAGCTGCATAGGTTTTTAGAAGAGCTGCATATACAGCCTCAGAAGATATCTCCTGAAATGAAGTCCCAGGTGATACAAATACAGAGATGCTGCGAGAGTTGTCCCTTTTTATCATGGATTCACTTATGCCGGATGGAAGTACATAGCCGGAATCCAGTCTGCCTGCAGAAACATCGTCCGTGAGTTCTTCTTTGGAGTTATATTGCCTGAATACGAATCCGGTGGAAGTGCCGGTAAGGTATTTGGCAAATGTGGCAGAGTAGGAGTCTGGTGTCTCTATGTAGAAGCCTGACACTATATCAGTGCTTTGTCTGCGTTCCGGTAAAAAATGAACAATGCTGAGGAACAAAGGTATTAATATAAGTATGATCAGCATGACAGGTTTGCACATTATTCTCTTGATCAAAAGGCATGTCTGGCGAAAGTTTTTCATATAAATCATCTCCTGAATCTGAATATCAGTCTATATAAGTCTGGCTTGCAAATCTTTAGTGGATGCAAATAAGTTTACATAATGTGTGAGCCATATGATTGAGCAATGATGAGCGGCATATGCTCTTGGCAAAGTTTGGAAGCATCGTTTCCGGTACAAAAAAACCGCTCAGATAGGCTGCGACAATAAATCCTGTTATGAGAAGCAGCGAGCAGCCATGAACTCCGGCAGGAATAAAGCTTATCAAAGTGACAGTCAAAGATACCAATCCGGTAATTGCAAGTCCATACAAAAATCCGCAAGAGTTCAGATGAACATGAAGAGTACCGGTTGACATAGTCACACATGCCAGTGCCAGATAAATTACCACATATAATATATATTCCCATACAAATATGGATATAAAACTGCTGATCATGCGATGGTGCAATCTTATATTGACGGAATGCAGACGATCAACATAGGATTTGGAAACATTTTGAACAAATGATATATATACAGTGCCGCACATAGTCATAAGCAGCACAATAGCCGCACATGTGTAGAAATCAGTTGTGTTTGCGGCACGGGTTGCATTTATCTGTTGTATTACGAAATTGTCTGTCCGATCCAGAACACATTTCAGGAACATTGAATTGATATCATTACTGAGGGCATTCTGGGTATTCTGAGGAAGATTCATGCTGCGGCCAATAGATTGAACCGAATATATAGCAGCCTGGGATATGCCAAGCATGGAGGAAGTTGATCTGAACAGGTCATTAAGTATGAATGTATTGATTGATCCTGTGTCAGAATAATACACTTCAACCGGTGTATTTGTGCCATCCATTATATCATTTATAATGTTGTCGGGAACATATATGGCCGCAAACAGCTTACCGTTGTCCAGCATGGACATGGCAGTTTGAACGTTGTCGACCTCTACAAAATCACACGACGATCTGTAGCTGTTCATATCTGCAATAGCGGCATAAGCCATCTGGGATAAATTGGAGTCCGCACTCATTACAATTCCAATTGACAGTGTTGTTGTCCTGTCATTTGTAGAGTACAGATGATCACTGACTTTTATGACGAGGCACAGGCATATGGTCAGAAGTAAAAATGCGGACAAGATCATATACAGACTGTAGTATTTTATTCTTTTTAAATCCGTTCGAACGAGTCTTAGAAACATATACTTACCTAAATCACCTTTTATTATTATATGAGAAGAGATGCATATTCATCGGATGAAAGCTTATGAGTAGTTTCATGTGATGAATTGTCAACAGCAATATCAAGATGTCCCTGTCTGAGAGTGTATATCTTCTGACATATGTCAAGTGCTGAAGACTCATGGGTTGCAATAATAATGCTTCCACCGGAGGCAGTGTATTTTTGGAGATACGCAAGTATCCCCTTCTTGCACAGTAGATCTAGCGATGCCAGTGGTTCGTCGAGAAGAAGTATATCCGGGTCAGACAGCATGGTGATTGCGAGACTGAGTCTTTTCTTCATGCCACCTGAAAGTTTTGAAACTTTCTTATCTAAAAAACTGTCAACTCCCAGTTGAGAGAAAATTTCAGCGTTGTGTTTATTCATTATTTTCTTTCTGCTGCCGGGATGCCACAGCATAATGTTGTCCATGGCAGAAAGTTCCGGTAAAAGAGGGTTATCCTGAGGCAGAAGCGCTGTGGTCACAGGAACAAAAGATCCATATGATCCAGAATCCTGTTTCAGATTGCCTGACAGGATATTTAAAAGAGTGGATTTGCCTGAACCGTTGATTCCCAGAAGTGCCACACATTGTCCGGGAGACACATCAAAAGAGATGTCGGTCAGTACCTGGTGTCGGCCATAGCTTTTGCATATAGAATCAACGGAAAATCGATAAAACCGTTTCTGTGTATGGACTTCATTCATATTTAGTCCTCCTCAATAACGTGGAAATCCAGATAGTCAAAATCTATGTCTTCAACAAAGTTGTCGGCATAGAATCTGGTGCGTGCATGGTGGATAAATTCCTCTTTATTCTTTTGAAGCCATACAGGCTTTGCAAGATCAAATTCATAGCACATATCCTCAAGAGCCTTGTATACTTTGTGGGTTCTGGTCATTTCCTGATCAGGTATACATATAACAGTGTCTTTCAACAGATGATTATCTTTGATGAGTTTACCCCATACTCTAAACATATATTATTGTCCTCCAGAATATATAGAAAATTACATAAAGGGATTATATAACATTTGTGCACAAAATAAAAACAATAAAGACACATTTAAGACACAATTACTTCGTATAGTATCACTTGTAAGAAAGAGATAGAGCAATGAAACACATTGATAGTAAGTGTAGTCATTGCACTGTATTATACACATTGTACACAAGAATAATAATCAGGAAAGGATGATAGATCATGGAACAGGAGAAGAACACAGGATCAAACAATCAAATGGGAGATGGCCTGTATCACTACAGCTACAAAGATAATAATGGAGCTGAGACCGGAAACAGACCACAGGATGCTCAGAATAGTGATTTCCAGATGAATGCCAATGGCACACAGTCACAGCATGAAAGCACACAGATGAACATGCAGGGAACACAGCCACAGCATGGCAATCCACAGATGAATCCACAAGGAACACAGCCACAGCACGGTGGTATGCAGATGGGAGCACAGAATATGCAGCAGAGAGGTCCACAGATGGGAGCTCAGAACATGCAGCAGAGAGGCCCGCAGATGAATGTCCAGAATGGCAGAGCTTATAATGGATTTGAGAGAAATGTGAATGGTATGGAAGCCTGGTATGACAGTCAGAAAATGAACAACGGTTATCAGACAGGTAGTGCAGCGCAGTCCCTAAAGCCTGAGAAGAAGAAAAAGAAAGAGCACAATGCCAAGAAAAATGGAATGGGCATGAAGATTGTCGGTCTGGTCGCTGCGGCAGCAGTATTTGGACTGGTGGCAGCAGCGGTGTTTCAGGGTGTCAGATATGGAAGTGACAAGGTGCTGAACAGAAATGCAGTAGCTTCGGAAGCGAGTTCAGAGGCTTCAACAGACAGCAATGTTCCACAGTTGAAGACCGCTTCGTCTGATACAGTTTCTACAGTGTATGATGTGTCTACGGTGGCAAAGAATGTAATGCCATCAATCGTATCTATCACAGGAACATATGTCACAACTTATGATTACTGGTTCAATTCATATCAGCAGGAATCAACCGGAGCAGGTTCTGGAATAATTATAGGTAAGGACGACAAGTACCTGTATGTGGCAACAAACTATCATGTAGTTGAGAATGCAAAGTCATTGTCCGTAACATTTGTGGATGATAAGAGTGCAGATGCAACGGTTAAGGGATACGTTGAGAACAATGATATAGCAATTGTTACAGTTAAGCTTTCAGATATATCTGATGACACTTTGAACGAGATAAAGGAGATTCAGGTAGGTTCATCTGATGATCTGGCTGTAGGTGATCCTTGTGTAGCAATAGGAAATGCACTTGGATATGGACAGTCAGTTACAGTTGGTTACATCAGTGCACTTAACAGAGAAATCAGTGCATCTGATGAAACAGTAAAGGTTCTTCAGACTGATGCAGCTATAAATCCAGGTAACAGTGGTGGTGCCCTTGTCAATATGAAGGGTGAGCTGATCGGTATTAATACAGCCAAATATTCAGATACAAGTGTAGAAGGTATGGGATATGCACTTCCTATATCAGATGTACAGGATCTTATCAATGATCTGATTGCAGGTAAAGACGTTTCAAGTGATGGAACAACATCAGGACAGGCTTATCTGGGAATATCTGCACAGACAATAACAAGTCAGTATTCACAGCTTCTCAACATGCCTGAGGGTGTATATGTATCATCAGTAGAGCAGGGATCAGCGGCAGAGGAATGTGGACTTCAGTCAGGGGATATCATCTGCAGCCTTGATGGTGAGGACATAGCTGACATGGAGACATTCCATGACAAGATTGTCGCCTGCAAGCCTGGCGATAAGGTGACTATAGTGTACTACAGAAATAATAATGGCAATTATGAGAAACAGACAGCCACAGCAACACTAAAGGAAAAACAGTAATAAAGCCTTGATTCAGTGGTGATTTAGCACGGAGCTAACAGAACTGATAGACTATAGATTGTATGACGGCACCTGTAAGTGAAATTACAGGTGCCGTTTTGCGTGTGGCAAATATATTAATCTTGCAAATGCCACGGAAATGGTGCATTATATATCGAAAGAAGGACCCGCTTGCGGGAGATATCTTTCGATGAAGCAGACGCCGCGCGAAAGCGCATAGGAATGCGTCTGCACAAATATCAGAAAGAAGGACCCGCTTGCGGGAGATTAGGAAAGGTTTACATAATAATGTATACAATACTTTGTAAGGATGGAAGAGCAAAGAGAGCGACATTTGAGACTGTTCATGGAACAGTACAGACACCATTGTTCATGAATGTTGGAACTGCAGCAGCCATAAAGGGAGCTGTGGCAACAACAGATCTCAAGGACATAGGGTGTCAGATAGAGCTTTCAAACACATATCATCTCCATGTAAGGCCGGGAGATAAGATTGTAAAGCAAATGGGTGGTTTACATAAGTTTATGTATTGGGACAGGCCGATACTCACTGATTCAGGTGGATTCCAGGTGTTTTCTCTGGCGGGACTCAGAAAGATCAAGGAAGAGGGAGTTACATTTAACTCTCATGTAGATGGGCGTAAGATATTCATGGGACCTGAGGAAAGCATGCAGATACAGTCAAATCTTGCATCGACCATAGCTATGGCATTTGACGAGTGTGCTCCAGCGCTGGCAGACAGGCAGTATGTGGAGAATTCGGTGGCAAGAACCACCAGATGGCTGGCAAGATGTAAGGCAGAGATGGCAAGGCTAAACAGTCTGCCTGATACAATTAACAAGAATCAGATGCTTTTTGGTATCAATCAGGGAGCTATATATGAAGATATAAGAATAGACCATGCCAAGAGGATAAGTGAGCTGGATCTGCCAGGATATGCAATTGGCGGGCTTGCAGTGGGAGAAACCGCAGAGCAGATGTACCATATACTTGACGTGACAGTACCGTATCTGCCTGAGGATAGGCCGACATATCTCATGGGAGTTGGAACTCCTGCAAATATACTTGAGGCTGTGGACAGAGGTGTAGATTTCTTTGACTGTGTATATCCATCAAGAAATGGACGTCATGCACATGTTTATACGAAACATGGCAAGCTGAATCTCAAGAATGCCAGATTTGAGACGGATGACAGACCTATAGAGGAAGGCTGTGGATGCCCTGCTTGTCAGCACTACAGCAGAGCTTACATCAGACATCTGCTCAAGGCAAATGAAATGCTTGGTATGAGATTTTGCGTCTTGCATAATTTGTATTTTTATAATAATATGATGAAAGACATCAGAGAGGCTATAGAAGAAGGAAGATATCAGTCATACAAGAAATCGATGCTTGAGAGCCTTGCTGGTGGAGAAGAGTAATCAAGAAGGAGATTAGAGAATGAATTCACTTTCAACTATTTTATCATCGTCATCAAGTCAGGCCAGTGGCGGATCATCAGTTATGTTTATTGTTGTGTATATTGCTATTTTTGCAGCAATTATCTATTTTATGATGATCAGACCACAGAAGAAGCAGAAGGCAAAGACAGATCAGATGCATCAGCAGATGGAGCCTGGCGATAATATCATGACAACAAGTGGCTTCTATGGAACAATCCTTGATGTTGTTGATGATACAACAATTATTGTTGAGTTTGGTAACAATAAAAACTGTCGTATTCCAATGCATAAGAATGCTGTTGCTGAGCTTGAGAAGCAGGGATCAGCGGTTGCATCAGACAGCGATAAGGACAAAGAGAAGAAGTAGGATACACAATACAATATTTAAAAAGAAGCATACTGGATCATATCAGTGATCAGTATGCTTCTTTTTTATGCAGAAAACAAGTGAGTTTATTGGCTCTGCGTGGAAATTGTATCAGTGTGGGAAACAGTTATCATAGATATCATGAAATACCGCTTCGGTGATGTGAAGCCCGCCCCTGCCTGTGCCCACGGATATATCAGGTTTTGCCGCCCCGTGAAAGTCTGAGCCGCCTGATATCAGAAGTCCATGTTTCCTTGCAATTTCCCTGAGCCTTCCTGATTCATAGGAATTGTTGGAGGAGTGGTATACTTCTAATCCTGAAAGCCCATATGGTTTAAGATCCTCAAGCATGTCCTCTATCTGTTTGTATCCAAATCCATAAATCAGAGGGTGGGCAATGAAAGCTGCCTTGCCGTAGGATCTGATGAGCTGTATAGCTTCGGCAGCAGGTATATCTGGAGTTGGAATATAATATTTACATTTCTTGCCGAGATATTTTTTAAAGGCCTGATTCATGTCTTTGCACACATCTTCGGCTATGAGAACCCTGGCAAAATGTGCCCTGGTGACCACTGTGTCTGGATTGCCGTGCTGCAGCTTCTCCATGGTCATATCAATTCCATCAGCGCGGAATCTCTCACACATCTGCTCATTTCTGTCATATCTGGCCTGTTTGATGGCGGCAAGCCTGGAGATGAGTTCAGGATTCCTGTAGTCCATATAGAATCCGAGGATGTGGATCTCAACACCGTTATATATGGCAGACATTTCTATGCCGGGAACAACCTCGATATGGTGATCGCTGCTGTCAGAAAAAACTGAGCTGTTATTGGAAACGATGCATGGTTCCAGTCTGTTGTTCCAGTTCTCAGCATATGTGATTGCCTCAGATACACCGTCCACAGTGTCGTGGTCAGTTATGGCGATGGCGGCAAGATTTCTGTCTATTGCGAGCTGGCACACCTCAGAAGGTGTGCAGGAGCCGTCTGAAGCGGTGGTGTGAAGATGCATATCTATAAATCTCATGGTGAAAACCTCCAATTCTATTTGTAATTCATGTTGTATGTAAGTATAGCAGAACTATGCGGAACTGCTTGGCCTGTACACGTTACAGGGGTATTTTATATCAGATAAATGCTCATGTTCAAGTGAACAATATACGGAATAAACAATGAAATCATACATAAGTATGCCTGCTATATGCTTCTTGTTAAAAACTTTCTCAATAAGGGGTGTTGTTCTTGAGAAAGTACACGCAAATGCGACAAAAATTTTCAATAAGCTATGGACTTACTAACCGTTTTGTGAGAAAATACCACTGATGGTTTGAATTAGAGAATTCGAAACCGCTTTTAAGAATTCATATTTTGAAAGGAGTTTCACAATGATTTACACTAAGGAAGTTGAAAACATGTGCCCTGTTGCAAAGGGTGCAAAGCATGAGCCAGCTCCTATTCCAGAAGAAGGAAAGTGGGTTTACTCAAAGGAAATCAAAGACATCTCTGGTTTTACACATGGTGTAGGCTGGTGTGCACCACAGCAGGGTGCCTGCAAGCTTTCACTTAACGTAAAAGAGGGTGTTATCGAGGAGGCTCTTGTCGAGACTATTGGATGTTCAGGTATGACACATTCAGCAGCTATGGCAGCTGAGATTCTTCAGGGTAAGACAATTCTTGAGGCTCTCAACACTGACCTTGTGTGCGATGCTATCAATACAGCAATGAGAGAGTTATTCCTTCAGATCGTATACGGACGTACACAGAGTGCATTCTCAGATGATGGACTTGCAGTTGGTGCCGGACTTGAGGATCTTGGAAAGGGTCTTCGTTCACAGGTTGGTACAATGTACGCAACAAAGGCTAAGGGTGTTCGTTACCTTGAGATGGCAGAGGGTTATGTAACAGGAATTGCACTTGATGCAGATGACGAAGTTATTGGATACCAGTTCGTTTCTCTTGGAAAGATGACTGACTTTATCAAGAAGGGTGATGACCCTAACACAGCTTGGGAGAAGGCTTCAGGTTCATACGGACGTGTTAAGCCAGAGCAGGGCGCTGTTAAGATCATCGATCCACGTAAAGAGTAGTCGGAAAAAAAGGAAAGGAGAACGAGACAATGGCATTATTTGAATCATATGAAAGAAGAATAGACCAGATAAACGCTGTACTTAACAGCTATGGAATCAGCTCAATCGAAGAAGCTGAGAAGATCACAAAGGACGCTGGACTTGACGTTTACAATCAGGTTAAGGGTATTCAGCCAATTTGTTTTGAGAATGCTTGCTGGGCATATACAGTAGGTGCAGCAATCGCAATCAAGAAGGGATGCAGAAAGGCAGCAGACGCAGCAGCAGCTATCGGCGAGGGCCTTCAGGCATTCTGTATACCAGGTTCTGTTGCAGATCATCGTAAGGTTGGTCTTGGACATGGTAACCTTGGTAAGATGTTACTTGAGGAGGAGACAGAGTGCTTCTGTTTCTTAGCAGGTCATGAGTCATTTGCAGCAGCAGAGGGTGCTATCGGTATCGCTGAGAAGGCTAACAAGGTTCGTAAAAAACCTCTTAGAGTTATCCTTAATGGTCTTGGTAAGGATGCAGCTCAGATCATCTCAAGAATCAATGGATTTACATATGTTGAGACAAAGTATGACTACAAGAAGGCTGAGCTCAATGTAGTATACGAGAAGGCATATTCAGATGGTATCCGTGCAACAGTTAAGTGCTACGGCGCTGATGATGTTCAGGAAGGTGTTGCTATCATGCACAAGGAGAACGTTGGTGTATCTATCACAGGTAACTCAACAAATCCTACACGTTTCCAGCATCCAGTTGCAGGTACATACAAGAAGGAGTGTATCGAGCAGGGTAAGAAGTACTTCTCAGTAGCATCAGGCGGTGGTACAGGACGTACACTTCACCCAGATAACATGGCAGCAGGTCCTGCTTCATACGGTATGACAGATACTCTCGGACGTATGCACAGTGATGCACAGTTCGCTGGTTCATCATCAGTTCCTGCACACGTAGAGATGATGGGTCTTATCGGAATGGGTAACAACCCTATGGTTGGTGCTACAGTTGCTGTAGCTGTTTCTGTAGAGGAAGCTGCTAACGCTGGTAAGTTCTAAGTATTTGGCTTAAAATAAGGATTTTAGTAGTTGGGTGTACTAGTAAGTAGTAGGTAAATTCGGTTAGAAGATACACTATTTATACATTACTAGTACACCTTACTAGTACATCAGAACAACATCCTATTTTATTTTTCTTATTTCGTTTTGCAACCATTCTGGATCTCGTTGTGTATATACACGTTCAGTAATGTCTTCTATTTTATGACCGACAATGTATTTAATCGCAAACTGATCCACGCCAGCTTTTTTAGCCATAGTTACAAAATGTTTTCTCGGGTCATGTGCTCTGTGATCCGGATTAAGTTCTAACTGTTTACAAATCTTATCAAAACGATGTCTATATTTATCATATGTTAATTTCCAAGAATCTTTGTGAGTTATCGCATCTGTACAATTTAACAAATATTCACTGCCCATGTCTTTGACTTGATTATACCTAGAGACAATAAGCTCTTTTATTTTTGGATGAATTGGAACGATTCTGTTTTCACCAGCTTTCTGTTTTCATACCACCTATCTGCCGGTCTACCGGCTTGGCTGTAACATGGATATCGAGGCGGCAAAGGTGGCTTATGAAGGAATGAATAGATAAATTCAGATTGTCAATTATAATTGAGATGTGGTATTATTCATTGTAATATTATTGCAAATGGCACTTTTGCTAGTATGCTTAAAGTAAAATATGAAAAAAGTCGCCCAAAAGCTGTCAAGTGAGTAAAATACTAATGATTATAATAAAATAGTAATATATATGATAGGAGAAGCTGCTAACACTGGTAAGTTCTAATATTTGGCTTAAAATAACGATTTTTAACCATAGTTACAAAATCATTTCGCGTGGATTAGCATGCCCCTGTTTATAAATTCAGGTAGAACGTATATAATTAAAACAATAAAGACAGTGATGTGAGTGAAGCTCGTTATGAATTTTGAGTAAGCCTGAAAAAGTGAATGATTTGCTCATATATACAAGAAAGGAAAAGGTGATAGACATGCCATATTATGGATTTTATTTTGATCCCACATATATCTTAGTTTTAATAGGTGTTGTGCTGTGCATGATTGCATCGGCAAAAGTGAAAACCACATATAACAAGTACGAAAAAGTAGCATCAAGATCGGGATATACTGCAGATCAGGTAGCATATATGATACTGAGAAATGCTGGTATTACGGATGTATCTATAAATCATATATCTGGTGATCTGACTGACAATTATAACCCAAAGAATCATACACTTAATTTGTCGGATAATGTATACGGTTCGAGATCGATTGCTGCTATAGGAGTTGCAGCCCATGAGTGTGGACATGCCATACAGCATGCTCAAGGCTATGCACCACTCACGATAAGATCGGCTATCATTCCAGCTGCCAATATTGGTTCAGCTATATCGTGGCCACTCATTCTTATAGGGCTTATCATACCGAGAGTTGATTTCTGTATAACTCTTGGAATTATATTATTTTCATTGGTTGTAGTACTTCAGTTTGTGACGCTTCCCGTGGAGTTTAATGCATCAAGACGTGCTCTCGGCATATTGGAGGGCAGCGGCTATTTATATGAAGATGAGATGAAAGGCGCAAGAAGTGTTCTTACTGCGGCAGCTATGACTTATGTTGCAGCTATGGTATCAGCATCGCTACAGCTTCTCAGACTTGTCATGTTGTTTGGCAACAGAAGAAGATAGTAGATCATACAAGAAAATATAGTGCTCGGAATGGATTGGTGATCTGACTCTTTCGGGGCGTACACAAAACAGGACAGTCACAGTTGATGTGGCTGTCCTGTTTTGTGTATATGATGGGTATTGAACTGAGAGTGTAGTGACATCGAACCTATAATCTGCTATACTGAACATATGTTTGTTGACGGCAGCTTTACGAATATACAAATTAAGAAATAGTTGAGAGGTAGATATGATAGATTATATGAATGAATTGAATGAACAGCAGAGACAGGCTGTCATGACAACGGAGGGATATGTAAGGATCATTGCGGGTGCAGGAACAGGTAAGACAAAGGCACTTACCTACAGATATGCATATCTGGTAAATGAGCTTGGAATATCAACATCGAATATATTGTGCGTTACATTTACAAATAAAGCTGCGCGAGAAATGAGCAAAAGAATAAGACAGATGATAGGAGACAGTGATACAGGATATATCTGCACATTTCATGGATTCTGTGTGAAGCTTCTGAGGGAGGATATCCATGCCATCAATTACCCTCAGAACTTTGTGGTTATGGATAGTGATGACACTGAGGAGATACTGAAAACGGTGTATGAGAATGCACATATACAATCGAGAACGTATACATTTGACATGGCAAGAGATCACATATCGGCAATGAAGGGTGAGATGCAGCATATCTCATATCTGGCTGACATAAGCAATGACAGACTGCTTGCGGATTATGAGAAGGCGACAGAGATACCTGAAAAAATATTCCTGGGATATCTGTACGAACAGAAGAAGGTGTATGGTCTAGACTATGACGATCTTATAACCATGGCACTTCACATTCTTCAGACTGATGAGGAGAAATGCCGAAAATGGCAGGAACGTATGATGTATGTCATGGTGGATGAGTTTCAGGATGTCAGTGGCAATCAGTATGCACTGGCGGAGGTACTTAGTGGTTATCATAGAAACCTGTTCATAGTGGGGGATCCGGATCAGACTATATATACGTGGCGCGGGGCAAAGATAGAGTACATACTTGAATTCGACAAGTATCATGAGGGTACACAGACTATATTCCTGGATACAAATTATCGCTCAACTCCGGACATACTGGCGGTATCAAATTCACTGATTGAGAAGAACAGGAACAGACTGCCTCACAGGCTTGTGGCTGTGAAGGCCCCTGGAATGCGGCCTTTGTATGTACATTCCAGAACCACAGGGGATGAGGCTCAGTGGATTACAAATGAGATAAAAAAGCTGGTTCTTGATGGGGCGAAATACAGTGATATAGCCATTCTGTACAGATCTCACTTCGTATCGAGAAGCATAGAGGAATCATTTATCAAGTCGAAGATCCCATACATTTTATACAGTGGAATGGAGTTCTATAAGCGCAAGGAGATAAAGGATGTACTCGCATATCTCAGAATGGTGGCATATGCAGATGATCTTTCATTCCGCAGGGTGATTAATGAACCAAAGCGAAATTTTGGCAAGAAGAGGATGTCGATGCTTAAGTCATACTGTGATGGACGCAGATG
The DNA here is from genome assembly GCA_029338615.1 of Clostridiales bacterium. GTDB lineage: Bacteria > Bacillota > Clostridia > Lachnospirales > Lachnospiraceae > Coprococcus. The sequence goes on along the minus strand of JAQYAS010000023.1, from coordinate 11 downwards.
TTCACTGTACA
>JAQYAS010000022.1 GCA_029338615.1 Clostridiales bacterium | reverse complement strand
GGTGTTTGCCCATCACGGTGTATATCGTGAGGAGAATGTCCTTGGACAGAAATTTATAGTAGATGTCTCCATGATGGTTTCAACCAAAGAGGCTGGAAGAACTGACGATATCAGACGTTCAGTCAATTATGGACTGGTATGTGATGATATACAGCAGGTTATGAAGAGCAGAAATTACAAGCTGATAGAGACCCTTGCGGAGGAGATCGCTGACTGTATCCTTCTGGGATATGATGATGTGCGAGGGGTGGATGTAACGGTGAAGAAGCCATGGGCACCGGTATTGGTTCATGTAGACACTGTGGCCGTGTCTATAAGCCGGTCAAAGCATGTGGCATATCTGGGTCTGGGATCCAATATCGGAGACAGGGAGTCATATCTGGATATGGCCATAGATGAATTGAATAAAGACAAATATACAAAGGTTACAAAGGTTTCTGATTTTATAGAGACTGAGCCGTATGGCGGCGTGGAACAGGACGATTTCCTGAACGGATGTCTGGAGATAGAGACCCTCAGGGATCCTGAAGAACTTCTGACCCTTGTCAATAAGATAGAGAAGGATGCCGGCAGGGAACGTCTTATACACTGGGGGCCAAGAACTCTGGATATAGATATACTTCTGTATGATGATATTGTGTATGACAGCGAAAAACTGCACATACCACATGTGGAAATGCATAAGAGGGCATTTGTTTTGCAGCCCCTTGCTGCTATTGCAGGGTATAAGAGACATCCATTGCTGAACAGAACTATAGAGGAACTGAGCAGGGATGTACAGTGATGACAGCAAAAGATGATTGGAAGGATGTATGTATGGGTGTGCTTGAAGAGATAAACAATCTGGAGACAGAGATTCAGAAGCTTATAGATAAGAAGAATAAACTGATAGATGAGGTGTGCAGTGAGGGTACATCATTGTCTGGAAATGGCAGATTGTCAGATATAGTCAGTGATTTTACACCTGTTGACAGACTCAGGGTTGACAAGGATACGGTTGTTGTGTATCAGGGAGTCCCAGGGGCATACAGTCATCAGGCGATGCATGATTATTTTGGAAAAGACATAAAAAATATCAATGTGGCAAAATTTGAAGATGTTATTCAGACAGTCAAAGATGGTAGAGCTGATTACGGGGTGCTGCCGATCGAGAATTCCTCGGCAGGATTCGTAAATGGTATATACGATATGGTGGGTAATAGTGGGCTTACCATAGTCGGAGGTGATGAGGTCATGGTTGCTCATATGCTGATGGGATTGCCAGATGCAGAGCTTGAAGATATACATACAGTATATTCACACCCACAGGGGCTTATGCAGTGCAGTGAATTCCTGAATGCGTCAGGTTATACGCAGTGTCCTGTTGCAAATACAGCAGTTGGAGCTGTAAAAGTCAGGGATGAAGGTGACAGAACTCAGGCGGCTATCGCAAGTGCTTTGGCAGCAGACATATATGGCCTCAAAATACTGAAAAACGACATTGTAAATAATGAAAATAATACGACGAGATTTATTATTCTTTCAAAGAAAAAAGAATATGTGAAGACATCAGAAAATCTTTCTATATGTTTTTCACTTCCTCACGAAAGCGGAACGCTGTACAGCATACTTGGACACATAAAACATGATGGGTTAAATATGACAAGTATAGAGTCAAGGCCTTTAAGGGGAAGAAAGTGGGAGTATTCATTCTTTATTACGCTGGAGGGAAGGCTTACAGATGCAGCTACAATAGATGCCCTTGAGCGTATAGAGAAGGACTCTATGGATTTTAAGATAATAGGAACATATTGATTTTCGGAGATATATTGCTGGTAGAAAGGTGGGGTAAGAATGGCAAGTAAGGTGTTTGCGGCCATCGATGTAGGTTCTAATGAGCTTTCCATGAAAATATATGAGATCACTCCAAAGAAGGGTGCAAGAGAGATCGATTATGTGAACAGCACGGTTGAGCTGGGGAGTGATACCTATAACAGTGGCAGGATAACAGAGGAATCTATTGTTAAGGTGTGTGAGATACTTAACAAGTTCCGAAGAAAGATGAAAGAATACGATGTGCGGGATTATAAAGCCTATGCATCATCTGCTGTAAGGGAGGCAGAGAATTCTGTTATGGTTCTGGAGCGTATAAAGCAGCATACCGGAATTGATGTGTCCATACTCAGTAATTCTGAGCAGAGATTCATGAATTACAAGGCGTGTGCTGCAAAGTACAGATTTGGAGAAGAGGATACCAAGAACAGAGCACTTCTTGATATTGGGGCAGGAAGTCTGCAGATATCCATATTTGACAAACAGAATCTGATACAGACTCAGAATCTGCCGATAGGAGCGGTGAGAATACGTGATTATCTTGCGAAATACGGGGCAGACACGGTGGCTCTTGAGAATATCATGGAAGAGTATGTATCCAACTTTATAGAGGAGTTCAGGAACTTATTTATCAATGATAAGGACATCAAGAGCATAATCGCAATAGGAGATGGTATAGCAAACCTCAAGAAGGTGGGACCGGAACTTAAGATCGTTGATAAGATAACCAGGGATCAGTTCAGGGTGCTGTATCATAAGGTGGTTGAGACGACACCGGAGATATTGTCTGAGAAATATGGAGTACCTTATGAGAGGGCGACACTCATGCTGCCTATGGCTATTATATATCAGTCATTTTTGGACAACTCCAGGGCGGAGGATATAATTACGCCTGATGTTACATTCTGCGATGGTATAGTTGCTGACTACATGGACAAGCATGGAACACTCCTCATAGACAAAGATTTCGATGAGGATATAATTGCTTCGGCGAACAGTATAGCCAAGAAATATAAGGTAAACAGAAAACATACTCAGAATGTGACTCAGAATGCTCTTGCGATATTTGATTCGTTCAAAAGTATACATGGAATGGGGCGGAGAGAGAGACTTCAGCTTCAGATAGCAGCTATGCTTCACAGCTGCGGCAAGTTTGTGAATATGAATGAAGGAACTGTGATGTCATATCATATAATCATGTCAACCGAGATATTGGGACTTTCTCATAAGGAAAGGGAAGAAATCGCAAATATTGTCAAGTTCAATGAGTTTTATCTGCCATCACAGACAAAGGCTCAGGTGTCATTGATGACTGCTGATTACATGAAGGTGGCAAAGCTTACATCCATATTGAGGATTGCAGATGTCTTGGACAAGAGTCACAGACAGAAGATAGATAACATAAAGTTCAATTATAAGGACAGTGTCCTTACGATGACTGTGGATACGCTTAACGATATAACACTTGAGGCAGGGGTATTCAGGACAAGAACAGAGTTATTCAGGAAGGTATTTGGAGTTAAACCTGTATTAAAACAGAAAAGGGGGCTGTAATATATGTCAGATAAGAATCCGATTTTTTATAACAGAGAGCTTAGTTGGCTCGAATTTGATAAGAGATGTCTGTCGGAAGCAAAGGACAGAACCATACCATTGTTTGAGAGAATAAAATTTCTCAGTATCACAGCATCCAATCTGGATGAATTCTTTATGGTAAGAATAGCATCGCTTACAGATATGGTACATGCTGGATATACCAAGAAAGATATAGCGGGAATGACTCCTCAGGAGCAGCTGGATGCACTGCATGCCAGTACCAAGGAGTTTATGAAAAATCAGTATCAGACACTGAACAGATCGCTCATTCCACAGCTTGAACAGAACGGTTTGAAGCTTGTAAGACATTATGAGGATCTGACTCCGAAGCAGGCAAAATATGTGGACAAATATTTTGAGAAGGATGTATATCCGGTTCTTACCCCTATGGCGGTGGACTCATCACGACCGTTCCCACTGGTCCGCAACAAATCGCTCAATATAGGTGCGCTTATATATGATAAGAAGAAGGATGTGACTGATATTGCAACGGTACAGGTTCCGTCTGTCCTTCCAAGAATAGTAAAACTTCCATCTGAGGATAAATCTGTTACAGAGATCATTCTTCTTGAGGAAGTTATTGAGAAGAATCTTGACAAACTGTTCCTGAGTTATGATATAGTCTGCGCTTATCCGTACAGAATTATGAGAAATGCCGACTTCTCCATAGATGAGGAGGAGACTGCAGATCTGCTAAAGGAGATAGAGAAACAGCTTAAGCAGAGACAGTGGGGTGAAGTTATCCGGTTAGAGGTTGATGAGGCCATGGATAAGAAACTCCTGAAGGAGCTCAAGAAACATCTGGGTGTTGATGATGAGGTTGTCTACAAGATCAACGGACCGCTCGATCTGACATTCCTCATGAAGGCAAATGGAATAGAGGGCTTTGATCATTTGAAGTACCCTAAGTATAAGCCTCAGCCGGTACCGGGAATGGGAGATTACAGCCATATATTTGACAGGATAAGAAAGGGCGATATATTACTCTTCCATCCGTATTATGAGTTTACACCTGTTATAGAGTTCATCAGACAGGCGGCAAATGATCCTGATGTTTTGGCTATCAAACAGACTTTGTATAGAGTCAGCGGTAATTCCCCGATCATAGCAGCCCTTGCACAGGCAGCAGAAAACGGCAAACAGGTAACGGTTCTTGTGGAGCTCAAAGCAAGATTTGACGAGGAGAATAACATTGCCTGGGCAAAGAAGCTTGAACAGGCGGGATGTCATGTAATATATGGACTTGTCGGACTCAAAACTCATTCCAAGATCGCACTTGTGGTGAGACGTGAGGAGGATGGAATCAGAAGATATGTACATCTGGGAACCGGAAACTATAATGATCAGACAGCCAAGCTTTATACAGATATGGGACTTCTCACATGCAGTGATGCCATAGGCGAGGATGCAACAGCTGTGTTCAACATGCTGTCCGGATATTCGGAGCCAAAGAAGTGGAATAAGCTGGCTGTTGCGCCTATATGGCTTAAGGACAAGTTTCTCATGCTGATCGGCCGTGAAGCCGAGAATGCAAGACAGGGCAAGAAAGCCAGGATAGTGGCAAAGATGAACAGCCTTTGTGATCCTGTAATCATGAATGCGCTGTATGATGCATCCAGGGCCGGGGTTAAAATAGATCTGATTGTAAGAGGAATCTGTTGTATAAAGGCAGGTGTTCCGGGACTCTCGGAGAATATATCAGTAAGATCTATAGTTGGCAATTATCTTGAACACTCAAGAATATTCTATTTCTACAATGATGGATTTGAGGATATATATATGGGAAGTGCAGACTGGATGCCTAGAAATCTGGACAAGAGAGTGGAGATTACATTCCCTGTTGAGGATCCGGCGCTTAAGGCTCAGATAAAGGAGATATTGCAGGTGCAGCTGGCTGACACATTAAAGGCACATATTATGCAGCCGGATGGCTCATATGCTAAGCAGGATCTGAGAGGTAAGACAAGACTTGATTCACAGATGTACTTTGTGAAGAAGGCGCAGGAGAGTGTAACACCTGTAAAGGATGCAGAGAATACAAGAGTGTTTATACCGGTTGAATCTCATGATGATGGACAGGAATGATCTTTGTAAAAAATGATTGACATGAGAGTGTGAATGTGGTATTCTACCATTGCTGTGTGAAACAGTGAACATAGAAGCAGAGTATCCGCTCTCACCTTAGCATGGTTGATCATACATGACTTGGGTTAATATTTAGCTTACAGGATCAGTAGTAATACTGAGATTTGAATATGCTTTTTATTAGAGAAGTGGATAGTTTGTTCTATCCACTTTTCTTGCGTTATAGAAGAATTAAACGATATTAAAAATGTGGAGGTAGAGAGTCATTAGCGATTTAATGATTAATGAACAGATTAGAGACAGAGAGGTACGACTCATTGGAGAGGATGGCCAGCTTGTAGGAATTATGTCATCAAGAGATGCGTATAAGATGGCTCAGGATGCAGGTCTGGATCTTGTAAAGATAGCACCAAAGGCACAGCCGCCAGTGTGCAAGATAGTTGACTATGGTAAGTACCGCTATGAACAGGCCAGAAAAGAGAAAGAGGCCAAGAAGAAGCAGAAGACTATGGAGGTTAAGGAAGTAAGACTTTCACCGAACATCGATGCAAACGACCTTAACACAAAGATCAATCAGGCAAGAAAGTTCCTTGAGCATGGGGATAAGGTCAAAGTCACACTGAGATTCAGGGGAAGAGAGCTTGCACATGTGGAGCAGTCAAAGGTAATTCTTGACAACTTTGCAGAGAACCTTGCGGAGATCGCAGTCATTGATAAACCGGCCAAGTTCGAAGGCAGAAGCATGATAATGTTTTTAACACAAAAGCGTTAAATTATTATAGACATATAATTCAAGGAGGAAGTAAGTAAAATGGCTAAATTAAAGACAAAAAGAGCAGCAGCTAAGCGTTTCAAGAAAACAGCTAACGGCGGTTTAAAGAGATCTAAAGCTTATAAGAGTCATATCTTAACAAAAAAGACAACTAAGAGAAAGAGAAATCTTAGAAAGGCAACAATGACAGACGCAACAAATGAGAAGGTAATGAAGAAGATATTACCTTATATCTAATAGATCAGGAGGAAGAAAACCAATGGCAAGAGTTAAAGGCGGAATGAACGCAAAGCAGAAGCACAATAAGGTATTAAAGCTTGCAAAGGGCTACAGAGGAGCAAGAAGCAAGCAGTATAGAGTAGCAAAGCAGTCAGTTATGAGAGCACTTACATCTTCATACGCTGGTAGAAAGCAGAGAAAGAGACAGTTCAGACAGCTCTGGATCGCTCGTATCAACGCAGCAGCAAGAATGAACGATATCTCATACAGCAAGCTTATGCACGGTCTTAAGCTGGCAGGTGTTGACATCAACAGAAAGATGCTTTCAGAGATGGCTATCAGCGATGCTGAGGGATTTGCAAAGCTTGTTGAAGTTGCAAAGGCACAGTTATCATAATATTTTATAATGATATAAATATACCGGAATCAGGGTCAAATGCACATATGATGCATTTGACCCTGTTTTTTATATATGCTATACTAAAAAGGTAAAATTAATATTATATACGGTCGGTATTGGTTGGGGGCTAACCGATGAAAGTAAGACTGGGAGCAGGAGGCACATATGTTTGTAGAAAGAGTGACGAAAGATCAGATGAAGATGTTTCTGGAGACTTTTGCATGCTGTAGTGAGCAGAAGAATCTTGTCATGAGATTGAATTACGCTGGTAAAGAACCATATCTGGATGTTACAAGGTTTAGCAATGGATTGGTATATACAGATTCGTATTATGATTTTGATAGTACATACTGTAGTAATCTGTGGAATAAGTTTTTGTACACTCAGTTCACGCATGAGTATTATACAGCCTTTAAGGAGCATCTCATGAAGGATGTGGACAGAAAACTTACAAATATGATAAAGATATGATAAAAAATATTGGCAGTTCTTTATCGGGCGGACTCGACAGAACTGCCAATATTTTTCTTGTTAGTTGCTCATTTTTCACACAAAAGTCTGATTTTCAAAAAAATTAAAAAAATTTGAAAAAAGATGTTGACTTTATAGAGTACTAATGTTATTATCTTATTCGTTGATGACGAACACATCACAGACACAGAGCTGAGATGCAAGACATTAACATTCATAAAGATATGCGGGAGTGCTGGAATTGGCAGACAGGCTAGACTAAGGATCTAGTGCTGGAAACGGCGTGTGGGTTCAAGTCCCATCTCCCGCATTATTTTATTTTTAGAGGAAGCCTAGAGTTAGGCTTCTTTTTTTTAACTAATATTAACTCATTGAGATTTTCTTGATATATGGATTGTCAGGGGGTAAAATTCAATTGATAAAATTGAGATGATGCAGATCAGCATATATAGGAGGAACTGATAGTGACGCAATCTACATTTATAAAGAGGGTTACAGCTGTCATATTGGCAGGATCGATGTCAGCGGTGCTCGTTGCGTGTGGTGGAAAAAATGGTGATCAGGTTGGTGATGCAAGGATCAATATCGAGCCATACAGCAAGATGGAATATAACACAGAACTGGTTCAGAGTGGTGATATACAATCCTCTCTCACACTGGATCTGAAGCCTGACGGATATAGCAGCAAAGAGTATTCGATACAACAGTCGGATTATCAGGTGCAGGAAGTCAAGGTTAAGGAAGGTGATAAAGTATCCAAGGGAGATGTGATGATTCAGTTTAAGGCTGAGGAGATACAGAAGACGATAGATCAGTACACTAATCAGAAGGAAAAGGATCAGCTTGCTATAGATCATTACACAAGACTTATGGGCATAGACAGCAGCCAGGATTATTCAGGAGACATAGCATCTGCAAAGGAAGATATGGATCTGGCTGATACATACATAAAAGAACAGAATGAAAGAATGAAAGAGTATCAGCTTATTGCAGAAAAGGATGGAACGGTGACATATGTCAATTCAGATCTCCAGTACGAATATGTAACAGCGGGAGATACATTGATAACTGTGGCTTCGGGTTCGTCAAATTATGTGGCTGAAACCGAAGATATGTATAATTTTGTCGAAGGTGAGACATACGATGCAGATTTTCAGGAGGCGACATTCTCATTGAAACTCGTGAAATGTGAGAAGTTCAAGAGCGATGCAACTGGACAGGATATGCAGAGAGTGACATTTTCACCGGTCAGCGATATGGCCGGAGTGACAGAGGCAGACACATTGAAGATGGTGATAGAGAAGCCAGTTGTAAAGAATGTAATATATGTCAACAAAAAAGCTGTATTGGATGGAACTGATTCCAAGAAGTATGTGTACGTTCTGGATGAAGACGGATACAGGGATGCAGTTGAGGTTACTGTGGGGGACACAGTTGATGATTACACTATCATAAAGACAGGACTTAAAGCAGGAGAGCAGGTGGTGATAAATTGATGCGACATAAAGATATGAACAGGACATACAGGGATACAAAGGTTCTGGCAAAACAGGTGCTTGCAGTGTGTATGTCAATATCACTTGTGGCAGGCATGACAGGATGTGGAAAGGACAAGGCAGAGAAGGTTCCGGAACTTCTGGAGCCGGTGAGTACAAATGAGGCATACAGGCCGGTCACTTTGGGCGATATAGGTGTAAAGGTAATAAAATCCGGAACGGTAGTACCTACAGATTATTGTTACTACTATGAATCAGCCACCACATTGTCAAAGATATATGTCAATGTAGGGGATGAGGTCAAGAGTGGCACAGTGATTGCAGAGGCGGCTGATAAGACAGATTCAGGGGATGATACAGACACATCCGCTGATGATGATGGTGGAGATTCAGAAGAGACATCGGATTCATTTACACAGGATATCAAACAAAAGATATACGAGCAGAATCAGACTGAGCTTGACTGGAAGATAAAAGCCTGTGAAGAGATAGGTGATACCAAGGGCGCGGCAGCACATCAGGTAGAGAAGGCCGTTAACGCTGAGAACAACAGATATGAGAATCTGTTATATGAATATGAGCAGAAGAAGCAGAAGGAAGAGTCTGCTGACAAGGATAAAAAGAAGGAAAGTGGTACTCTTAAGGCTGATCATGCAGGATATGTCACATACATCAAGAAGCTGGGCGGTGAAGACAACAGTGTAGCAGGCAGCGAGAATGTGGCTGTTGTATCCGATTACAGCGATCCGTATATAGAGATGACCGGTGAGACCTATAAGAAAAATGGCTACAGTATGTACAACAACATGTACACAGTTATAGATGGCAAAAGATATGATATAGAGGTATATGGATATACAAATCAGGAGATTGCAGTTGCACAGAGTATGTCAAGTCTTCCATATATGAGATTCAAGCTCAAGGGAGTGAAGAATCCGGAGAGCATTCTCAAGGTAGGTAACAATCTGTCTCTGTACTTCAGCACTTCTGATGCCAAGAATGTTCTCACAGTTGGCAACGATTCTCTGTATGAGGAGAATGGACAGGCATTCGTGTATGTCAAGACTGATACAAGTGCCAAGGAGAAACGAGAAGTCAAAACAGGTCTGAGTGATTCGAATTACACTGAGATAGTATCAGGACTCAAAGAGGGAGAACTGGTATATTATGCATCAGATGCAGTTATGCCGAGTGATTATACCGAGTATAAGGTAGCACTCAATTCATATAGTAAGACATCAACAAGCAAAGAATTCAGCGTTGAAGATCTAAGCAGTGTGAGTTATACAGCACCTTGTGAGGGTAGATTCACTGAGTTCAATGTAAAGAAGGGCCAGAAGGTCAAGAAGGGGGATGTACTCTTTGTAATAGACAGTGGTGGCGGTACGGCTGCTGTTAAGGATATTGACAATCAGATACAGGATGAGAACCAGAATTATAACTCAGGCATGAAGGAATACGATGACCAGATCAATGATCTGACAAAGGAGATCGAACACTACAGAAAAGGCAAGGTGGCAACGCCTACAGACGCCAACAATACACTATATATGGCTGAACAGCTGGAATGCCAGAGAAATGTAGTGTCATACAACAAACAGCTCCTGACGCATTCTCATGATGCGACAATCAAAAGTCTGACTGCAAGCAAGGAAAAGCTGAACAAGAACAATGACGGAAGCGGCAAGATCAGCGTATATGCAGAACAGTCGGGCAAAGTGCTTTCGGTGGATGCAGGAACAGACGCAGCGGTGAAGGAAGGTCAGACAGTTCTCTCTATTGGCAACAGCGAAAAGCAGATCATAGCACTTTCAGTCAGTGAAGGTAAGATGGGTGTCAATCAGACAGTTACATTTGTAAATAAGAGCAGTAAGAGTCAGAAATACAGCGGTATATGTATTGGCTCAACAGGAGATTCGGGAAAGGCATATATTTCAACTGACTCTGATGGAAAAGTACATGTGACAAAGTGTGCCGGCTCAGATGAACTTAAGTATTATATCAAGCTCGACGATGAGAAGTTGTATAAGAGCCCAAAGTCTTACCAGGCAAGTTATCCTACAGTGACATTTGACAATGTGGTAATGATACCGACAAATATGATCTATCATGAGGCGAGCAAAAACAATTCAAATACATATGATTATGTGTGGCTGATACTTGATGGACAGATAGTTAAGCAGTATGTGACATTGGGGGAAGAGTCTCAGAATCATCAGACAATAATCCTTTCGGGGCTTTCAGAGGGAGATGTGATAGCTAAGGAAAGCGTATCTTCTTCCACAAAAACTTCTGACAGCACTGACGATGGTGAGGATAGCGGGGCTGATGACGGTCCTTCAGACGGTGCAGATAATGCGGATAATGCAGCTGGATCAGATTCTGCAGATGCAGCTGTAGAAGAATAAAGGAAGGGAGAAAGCATGTTTAAATTCTTATCACACAAATTATTAAACAAAAAATGGTTAAATGCTTGTCTTCTTCTCGGTATTGTTTTGCTTGTCGCAGTGGCATCCTGTAATCCAATGTTCAAAAATGGTGCATTGGATATGCTCATGTCATCAAAATTTGATGCGGCCATGGTGGAACAGAACAAGTACCCATGTACAATTGGCAGAGCAGGTTCCTGTGCAGTGGAAGATTATGCGGATACAGGAGCAGTTCTGGACAGGATATCCAAATATGAGGATATGTGGAAGTATTACCTTGAACTGGACACTATAGAAAACCAGATAAGTGTGAGCGTTCAGGGGGGATATACACAGAGCAATCTTGGGCACAGAACATTTTTTAATATGGTATATATGCCGGGACTTGAGGATCATATCAACATAACTCATGGAATTGGTCTGGATGAAGCCAAGACAGAGGATGGTGTATATCCTTGTATAATATCACAGAGATATTTGGATACATACAATCTTGTTGTGGGTGAGACTTTCACCATAGATTCAAGCCTCAGCGATGCGGTTGATTCACAGGGTAACCCGATGAAGTACCGTATAGTGGGAGTATTCGAGGAGAAGGATTACTCGGATAATTACTGGTACGATCAGCTGGCTGGTATGGAGAAACAGGTATATGTCAAGCAGGCAGATCTGGATGACATGATCAGCAAATATGGATTCCTTACGATATATTATACAGCGAATGACATGCTTGATTATTCACAGATCACCCACTCAAATGCATCAGATATATTGTATTACGTGAAAGCATTTGAAAAGTCAGACAAGAGCTTCACACAGAACTTCACGAGTGTTCTGATAGACTACAAAGGTGATGCCAAGACCATCGGAATAATAATATGGGTACTTGAATTGCCAATACTGGTACTGCTGCTGGCGTTTATATATATGGTATCAAGTCAGATCCTGGAGATGGAGGATGGAGAGATCGCCATGCTCAAGAGCCGAGGTACAAGTACAAGACAGATCCTTGGAATATACTTTGGACAGTCAGCCATATTGTCAGTCATAGCTATTATTATCGGAATGCCTATTGGATATCTGCTTTGTAAGATGGCGGCGAGCACAAGTTCATTCCTTAAATTCAGTGTAAATGATACTCATTTCTATGGAATAGATCCATGGATGCTTGTATACAGCGTTGTTGCAGCACTTATTGCAATACTTTTTGTGACACTTCCTGTGTTCAAGTATGCCAAGAATTCAATAGTGGAGCAGAAGAGCAAAACAGGAAGGGTAAATTACAAGCCATTCTGGGAGAAATTCTTTGTGGATGTCATCCTTGTGGCGTTGTCAGTGTATCTGTTATATAACTACAACAAGCAGAAATCAGCGATAGCATTGGATATACTGGCGGGATCGAGACCGGATCCTGTTATATTCCTCAATTCATCACTGTTTATATTTGCAGTTGGATTGCTAGTGCTCAGACTTATCAAATATCTGATAAGGCTTATATACAGGATAGGACGAAAGAAATGGTCACCGGCGGTATATGCTTCATTCCTACAGATTACAAGAACTGTAAAGAAGCAGGGATTTATATCTGTATTTCTGGTCATGACAATTGCCATGGGTATGTTCAATTCCAACATGGCAAGAACTATCAATGATAATAAGACCAAGAGAATAGATTACAATGTAGGAACTGATCTGGTCGTTCAGGAGCAGTGGACCAGGGGAACATATATTGACAAGGATAAGAAAGCTCACTGGTATTATAATGAAGGCGATTTTGAGAGATACACCAAGCTGGAAGGCTCACTGTGTGACAAGGTTACAAGGGTAATATATGATGACAACGCAGTGGTGAAGGCAGGAGGAGAGGAGCTGGGCAACAGTGTCCTCATGGGTATCAACACAAAAGAGTTTGGTGAGACAGCAGAGCTTCAGAGCGGTCTCAATAAGGAACATTGGTATAATTACCTGAACGATCTTGCACAGGTATCCAATGGTGTAATCATCTCATCAAATCTTGCATCAAAGTATAATATCAAGGTGGGAGATACTATAAATTACGGCAGATACAGTCCGCTGAAGGAGAAGGAACTTATCGCGACACCTAGTGGAACTGTATGCGCTATAGTAGATGCTTTTCCTGGATTCCAGCAGTATGTATATCAGAAGAATGCTGATGGTGAGATGGAGGAGATCGAGAGATATCTGGTGGTTGCCAATTATGCATATGTAGTAGGAGCTTTCAGCCAGACTCCATATCAGGTGTGGATGAAACTTTCCAAGGGAACATCTTACAAGGATGTACTTCAGACACTGCGTGAAAGTGATATTAATATAGTTCAGTATGACAGCTGTGAAAATGACATACAGGAGATGCAGGAATCACCGCTTGTACTTATAACAAATGGTTTGTTTTCACTCTCATTTATAATAGCGATCATACTGTGTACAGTAGGATTCCTTATATACTGGATAACATCCATCAAACAGAGAGAATTGCTGTTTGGTATTTACAGAGCTATGGGTATGAGTATGAGGGAGATCAACAAGATGCTTATCAACGAGCAGATATTCAGCTCAGTTCTCGCCAGTCTGGCAGGATATGGAGTTGGAGTGGCAGCTACAGTCCTGTTCGTAAAGCTTGTGTCAATTGTATATCTTCCAGAGTCACACAATATAGCTATAGCGATAGCGGTAAATCCATACGACACGGTCAAGCTTACGGTAGTGGTAGTATTTATGTTTGTTGTATGTTTCGTAGTTATAAGAACTATACTTAAGAAGATGAACATAACACAGGCACTTAAACTTGGGGAGGATTAATCTATGAATGATAATGTGAATGACACAGAATATATATTTGATCCTGCCGGAGATGCAGGTGCGGATAACGAAGCAGAACAGGCTTCTGTCATGATAGAGGCCCAGGGCATAAAGAGATGTTTCAGGCTTGGAAGCGGAGAAGATTTCTATGCGCTCAAGGGAATAGATATTAAGGTCCCTGCGGGCAAGCTTACAATCCTTAAGGGAAGATCCGGATCTGGAAAGACGACACTGCTCAATATACTCAGCGCTCTTGATGAACCAACTGAGGGAGAAGTGATAGTTGGCGGACATGTCTATAGCGACATGAATGAGAAAGAGAAAGAACTCCTGAGAAGATACAACATAGGGTTTGTTTTTCAGTCAGTAGCACTCATTCCGATCATGAATGCTTATGAGAATGTTGATTTTGGACTGAGACTTGCGGAGTATAAAGGAAACAGAGATGCCAGAATCAGGGAAGTACTTGATCTGGTAGGACTTTCATCGAGAATGACTCATTATCCAAATCAGATGTCCGGAGGTGAGCAACAGAGAGTTGCGATAGCGAGAGCTGTGGCGCACAAGCCTAAGGTCATATTTGCCGATGAGCCTACAGGAGCTCTTGATACGGCGTCAGGTCTGGCGGTCATGAAGCTGTTCCAGGAACTTGTATACAAAGAGGGAATAACGATCGTCATGACAACCCATGACCCTAAGCTTATGGAACTTGGAGATGTAGTGTATGAGATAGAGGATGGTGAGATAGTTGAGCGATAAGCATTTATTTAAGAAGAAAAATAAGGATACTGTAGAGATCGAAGAGACTATAGCACCAGATGTGGATACACAGAAGACCAAGGAATTTGTGTATGGCATGGATATTAATCGGGACGAGACAGAGGAAAATGTTGATGCCAATGAGGAGAACTTATCGGATGCAAAAGAGTCTGATCAGGATTCCGGGAACAATGAAAATATCATAGAGTGTGACAGCCTTGTTAAGATATATAAGACTGATGATGTGGAGGTTATGGCACTTCAGGGACTGGAGCTCAACATCAAATATGGAGAGCTTATGGCAGTTATAGGTAAATCAGGATCAGGAAAGTCAACGCTGCTCAATATGATAGGAGGACTTGAACGTCCTACAGCAGGCAAGCTGTATGTTGATGGAAAAGACCTGTTTGCTATGACAGACAAGGAACTCGTGGAATACAGAAAACACACAGTTGGTTTTGTATGGCAGAAGAATTCCAGAAATCTGCTGCCCTATATGACCGCAGTAGAGAATGTGCAGGTTCCGATGTATTTTGACAGTGAGAATAAAGAGAATAAGTATGAGAGAGCCAAGAAGCTTCTGTGCATGGTTGGACTTGAGGATAAGCTTGACTCCTATCCATCACAGATGTCAGGTGGTGAGCAGCAGAGAGTGGCCATAGCTATAGCGCTGGCAAACAAACCTAAGATATTGCTTGCAGACGAGCCGACGGGTGCTGTGGATACAAAGACATCCAATATGATCCAGGATCTGTTCAGGCAGCTCAACAAAGAGCTGGGTATAACTATTATAATTGTTACACATGATATAAGCCTTGCCAACAAGGTTGGCCGTGTGGTTATGATAGCAGACGGTAAGATAAGCACAGAGAAGATCATGAAGGAATCATATAAGGAGAGAATGAGTGAGTTGTCTACTGACGGATTCTCATCCGAGGACTCACATGAGGAATACTCAGTGCTTGATAAGGCGAACAGAGTTCAGATCAATCCGGAGATGCTTGCGGCTGCGGGAATCGACAGCAACAAAGTAAAGGTTCAGGTAGTGGATGGCAAGGTCATTATATCTAAGGAGTAATGGTGCCTGACACAAATATGAACAAATGTTAACGAATTATATATTTGTTGTCACAGAAATGAATTTATATTATAATTTCATGTGAATGTGTCTGAAATCCGCCTGTCCTACAGGAGGACAGGTGTGATCCAGACAGGAAAGGTTGGTATATTTTAATGAGAAAAGCGGGTTATAAGAAGGCAGCAGCGCTGTTTTTGGTCACATCTCTGGCAGCAAGCACAGTTCTGGCCGGATGTGGTAAGAAGAAGGTTGATTACAACATGGGCGACGGCGATGACAGCTCAGGTGGCGGCGGAAAGCTTGCAAGCAAGCTTGATGTACCGGAGTCATATACCGGAAAACTTGAAGGTATAGACAGTGAGACTGGTCTTTCTGAGGTATCGGTCAATGCGAGTACCATAGAGGTACCTGATACAGACAAGATGTCAGTGGTTTATTATACACAGAATACAACTGACAATGAGTACAAGAAGAGAGTGTGTGAGAACTTCTTCGATGTGAATGCAGGAATATATGTATATAGCTGGGAAAAGCCATATAAGGGTGATCTGGAGAAAGAAATTGAGAGAATGCAGAAATATGCAGACCAGAGCACATCTGATGATGATAAGAGTTATTTTGATGACTATATCTCATCACTGAAGGAGCAGCTCAAGACTGCAACTGACGAGAGAGAAGGCGCAGGCGATTACAGTGGAGATTCATTCATCGGCTCAAGAGGTGAGAACAGTTTTATGATCACCTTCAATTCAGCAGATTCCGGAATAGGTGGAGGATTCTCAATCGATTACTACCCATCAGACGGACTTATCAACTATAAGCCAAAGGATGGAGCTACAAACGTATATTGCTATAGCGCAGAGTACTATGATGGTACTGATCTGACAAATACAGCTACCATGAGTGCGGATGATGCAGCACAGAAGGGACTTGAGTTCCTGGCAGGATGCGGAATCTCAGATGTTATCCAGACCAGCAGCACAGATCTTCTCTGGGATTACAGTGATGCATCATACAATTCAGTTGGCGCAGAGATGGATGGTTATGAGGTTATATATAATCGTTCAGTAGAGGGAGCAGCACCATATACACCTAATGTATACAATGTGGATATCCTGAATTCATCAGATACATGGTATGATACAATGGATGAGACATTTGATCTCAGCATGGATGACAATGGAATCGTGACAGCATACTGTAACGATTTTTACAAGGCAACAGGAGAGAAGGACGACAATGTCAAGCTCCTTTCATGGGATGATGTCCTCAAGGCTCTTCCAAAGGCTGTAAACACTCTCTACACAGAGCACAAGACACAGTACAGCACGATCGAGTTCAATGACGTAAGACTCACATATTATAAGCTTAAGGATGGCGATTCATATAAGTATACACCGGTATGGGTATTTGCGCAGTGTGATACAAAGGCTGACAGTGAGGGAACAACTGATGAGACAAAGAAGAATGAGCTTGACAAGGATAATCCATTACAGATTGTCATGATGGATGCTCAGACAGGAGATCTTATTGACCTTACAAAGGTACTTGATTCAGAATCATATGCAGCTGATGGAAGCACTATCGGTGGGGATGACACATATTCAGAAGATGAAGATGGAGAGATGATCATAAGCTCTGAAGAAGAAGGAGAAATTGTGCCAAAGTCAGATGTCACAGATGACAGCGTAGATATGACAATTGATGATGTATCAGATGCTGATTCTTCAGATCTTGAGGACACTGCAGAGTAGCTATCAATGATGTTGTAAAAAAAGATATAGACAGGTAATAAGGCCCTTCAGATGGAAATATCAATAAATATTATCATCTGGAGGGTTTTATTATATATTGACACATACCCCTAGGGGGTATATACTCGTGCATGGGACAAAGGTAAATGAATGTGAAGAACATTTATAAGAAAGAATAAGAAACAGGAGGAATGTAATGCAATCAGAAAATAAATGTGCGGAATGTTGTGCGGAGTGTCGAAGTAAAACAAGGACAGAGGAAGAACACAAAAAGCTTATAAACAGACTAAACCGTATAGAAGGACAGATCAAAGGTGTTAAGGCTATGGTAGACAGAGATGCATATTGTACAGACATAGTCCTGCAGGTTTCGGCGATAAATGCTGCGCTCAACAGTTTTAATAAAGTGCTTCTGGCGGAACACATAAGGACATGTGTTGCAAATGACATCAGGCAGGGAAAAGAAGATACATTGGAGGATCTTGTAAATACCATAACAAGACTAATGAAATAATTATAGTTTGAAAGGAATGTGCATATAAATGGATAAATATAATGTGACAGGCATGACATGCAGTGCATGCAGTGCCCGGGTCGAAAAAGCGGTTTCGGCTGTGGATGGAGTAACATTGTGTCAGGTAAATCTGCTGACCAACTCTATGACAGTTGATGGAACTGCCGCTGAGGCACAGATAATTGCGGCTGTAGAAAAGGCCGGGTATGGAGCAAGTCCTGCTGGAAAAAATGCTAATGGTAAAACCGCTTCGGTAAATTCAAATGGTGGCGATGCCGACAGGGAATTCGCAAAGATTAAAAGGAGATTATGGGCATCGGTTATAATACTTATTCCTCTCATGTACATGTCTATGGGACATATGATGTGGAACTGGCCATTGCCGTCATTTTTTGATGGCAATCATGTGGCTATGGGAATTGCCCAGATGCTTCTTACAATATTGGTCATGGTTATAAACCAGAAGTTCTTTGTCAGTGGATTTAAGGGGGCTATACATGGAGCACCCAATATGGATACGCTGGTGGCAATGGGATCAGGAGCATCATTTGTGTACAGTGTGTATGTGTTGTTTGCGATGACTGCAGCGCAGACTGCCGGAGATGAAATGCGGGTAATGAGCCTTATGCACGATTTTTATTTTGAGTCTGCAGCCATGATATTGGCACTTATAACTGTGGGTAAGACATTGGAGGCGTATTCAAAGGGGCGTACAACGGATGCGCTGAAAGGACTTGTGGATCTTGCACCAAAGACAGCAGTTCTTATCCGGAATGGAGAGGAGATCACTGTTGGAATAGATGAGGTAGTGGTTGGAGATATATTTGTTGTAAAGCCTGGTGACAGCGTGCCTGTGGACGGAGTTGTTCTTGAGGGTGACAGTGCTATAGATGAATCTTCGTTATCCGGTGAAAGCATACCGGTGGATAAGACTGTTGGAAGCCGTGTTTCTGCAGCAACCATAAATCAGTCAGGATACCTGAGATGCAGGGCAACGCAGGTTGGATCTGACACGGCATTATCGAAGATCATCAATATGGTGAGTGACGCAGCGGCATCCAAGGCACCTATAGCTAAGCTGGCTGATAAGGTGTCCGGAGTGTTTGTACCGATAGTTATAGCTATTGCATTTGTGACTATGATAGTCTGGATAATAGCAGGAAAGGATGCAGGATATGTTCTGGCCAGAGGAATATCTGTACTGGTAATAAGCTGCCCATGTGCGCTGGGACTCGCAACACCGGTGGCAATCATGGTGGGAAATGGAATAGGTGCAAAACATGGAATATTGTTCAAGACAGCAGCATCGCTGGAGGAGACAGGAAAGTCAGGAATAGTGGTACTTGACAAGACAGGAACTATAACCAGTGGTGAACCGGTGGTTACAGATGTTGTAAGTGCCGGTGGGATATCGGGCGAGGAATTCTTGAGAAAGGCCGCAGCTCTTGAAAAATTGAGTGAACATCCACTTGCGAAGGCGATAGTAAGATACTGGGATGAGAATAACACGGATTCTTCCGTGCCGGAGGTGGCTGATTTTAAAGTGGCACCGGGCAATGGACTGAGTGGCAGATGTGGTGACAGACTTGTGCTTGGTGGCAATAAGAAATATATAAGCCAGTATGTCGGATTGTCAGATGATATAAATGACAGAGCAGATCAGCTTGCGGCAGAGGGCAAGACACCGATGTTTTTTGCTGAGGAAGATGGAACAGCATATAGACTGCTGGGCATGATAGCAGTTGCAGATACAGTAAAGGAAGGAAGCATTGATGCGGTGAGACAGCTTCAGGATATGGGACTTACCGTTGTCATGCTGACAGGTGACAACGTGAGGACAGCCAATGCAATAGGCAGACAGGTGGGAGTAGACAAAGTTATTGCAGGTGTGATGCCGAATGGCAAAGAAAAGGTTGTCAGAGAGCTGATGGATGAGGCACATGTCATCATGGTAGGTGATGGAATCAACGATGCTCCGGCTCTGACAAGAGCAAATACGGGTATAGCCATAGGAGCAGGTACTGATATAGCCATTGATGCGGCGGATATAGTTCTTATGAAGAGTGATCTTTCGGATGTACCTGCGGCCATAAGACTCAGTATGGCTACGATGAGAAATATTAAAGAAAACCTGTTCTGGGCATTTATATATAATATAATTGAAATTCCCCTTGCGGCAGGCGTATGGATTCCTGTATTTGGATGGACACTCAATCCTATGTTTGGAGCATTTGCGATGAGTCTGTCGAGTTTTTGTGTTGTGACGAATGCACTGAGGTTGAATTTGACTGACATATATGATAAAAATAAGAGATACAGAATAAAGGATAAATATAGAAACAGTTCAGAAATTATAGATGTTCAAAAGGAGGATAATGATATGACAAGAACTATGAAGATCGAGGGAATGATGTGTGGACACTGCGAGGCAAGAGTGAAGAAGAGTCTTGAGGCACTTCCACAGGTTAAAGAGGCCGTAGTAAGCCATGAGGCAGGCACAGCAGTGGTAATCCTGAACGAAGAAGTTGATAACAGCGTTCTTAAGCAGGCTGTAGAGGAGCAGGATTACAAGGTTGTATCAGTAGAGTAGTGAGAGGTAACAGATATGAAGAAGATACTGAACAGGCTGCTTAGCAGGATGGTGGTGACATGCTTTCTTGTAGCATTACAGCTGGCTGTCATGATATTCGGAGTGGTATTCCTTCAGGAAAGATATATATATATATCAGGTGCTTTAAAGCTGCTCAGTGTTATTGTAGTCATGTATCTCATAACCAAGGATTCCAATCCTATGGTGAAGATGGCATGGGTGGTTCCAATCCTGACATTCCCGGTTCTAGGCGGACTTATGTATGTGTTGTATGGACATGTGCTCATACCAAAGAATCTTCGCAAGAATATCCTCAGGGTTATGCAGCAGGAAGTGTATGAGAATGTCAATGGTGACAAATGGTGTCCTGTTGCAGAACTTGAAGGCGAACCGGTATATAAGATCTGTAATTATATGAATGTTGTAGGTGAGGCACCAATATACAAGCATACAAAGGTAAAATATTATCCTATAGGCGATGCAGTGATGGATGATCTGATACATGATCTCGAGAGTGCAGAGAAGTATATCTTTATGGAGTATTTCATTGTCGACAAAGGATATATGTGGGATACCATACTTAACATATTGAAGAGAAAGGCTGCAGAGGGACTTGATGTAAGATTCATGTATGACGATATAGGATCAGTGTTCAATGTTCCAAAATATTACTGGAAGGAGCTGGAATCATATGGAATAAAATGCATGGCATTTAACCAGGTAGTTCCATTCCTTGCAACTATCTATAACAACCGTGATCACAGAAAGATCACGATTGTGGATGGAAAGATTGCTCATACAGGCGGTTATAACATGGCTGATGAGTATATCAACAAAATCCACAGATTTGGAACCTGGAAGGACAGCGGTGTGAGACTTGAGGGCGATGGTGCATGGAGTTTCACGGTAATGTTCTTACAGATGTGGAATTCATTCCGGTATTCTGAAGGCAGTTATAGCAACTATAAGCTGGATGTAGATTTTTCTTATATTGAAGACGGATATGTGCAGCCGTATAAGACCAGCCCTTTATCTGGAGAGAATGTGGGTGAAAGCCTGTATATCCAGATGATAAATGATGCACAGGATTATATTTATATATTTACTCCTTATCTCATCGTGTGCAATGAGCTTATGCTTGCACTTAAGCTCGCAGCGAAGAGAGGTGTGGATGTACGAATTGTAACTCCGGCCATACCGGATAAGAAATATATATATAAGATGACTCAGTTCAGTTATAAGGAACTTTTGCTGGCCGGAGTCAGAATATACCAGTATACACCAGGATTTATCCATTCCAAGACTCTTCTCATGGATGGAAAACTGGCATCTGTTGGTTCCATCAATATGGATAACAGAAGCTTTTATCATCACTTTGAATGTGGAACTCTTATATATAAGTCAGAGGCGATTGAGGATATCAAGAAAGATATGATGACCACATTTGAAGAGTCAGAGGAGATAGATCTCCCATGGTGCAGACAAAATATAAGCAGAGTGACGATCATAGGAGCTTTACTGAGGCTCTTCTCGCCATTGCTGTAAGGGGAAAAGAGATTGGATATATGAAGAACACAAAGAAAACATCAAAGGGTGAAATAAGTATACAAAATGGATTAAATACATTATTCCTTTTGTATATGGGAGCACTGTACCCGTTGATAATGCATGATAAGTATTTTGATATTACACTGACCAAATATAAGGCATTTTCCGTGGCGGTATGTATATATGCAGTCCTCATGGTCCTGGCAGTGCTGGTAGATGTGCTGGATGCTGGGAAAACTGTGAAGGCAAAAGCAGATAAAGAAAACAGAATGCAAAATTTTCTTCACAGACATAATATAATGATCATGGACTTTTTTGCTTTGGGATTCCTGGCAGCAAATGTCATAGCTTTTTTTATGGCCCATGATAAATCTGCAGCGTATACCGGTGTAGAAGGAAGACGATGTGGACTTCAGTTTATGATCATTGCGATGTTCGTGTATCTGTGTATTGGACGTAGATGCCGTATACACAGGATTGTGGCACCTGTACTTGCTGTGGCAGGTATGATCGTGAGTGTTATTGGAATATTGCAGTATGTGGATATAGATTTTCTGCATCTCAGGGATGGGATTGCGGAGAATGCAAAAGATATATACATATCGACGTTTGGCAACATAGATATATTTGCTGGTTTTCTGTGTGTGTTCATACCAGTGGCAGCAGGGGCTTATATTGCCGGCACAGGAAATATCAAGAGAAGTATCATATTATTGGCCGCTATACTGGTGGGGACCGGTGCAGTGATAATATCAAATGCAAATCTGGCTTATGCTGGTGTAAGCGGAGCTATGCTGGTGGCATGGATATGGTCAGCATATAGAGGTAAAGTCAGAAGATTTGCCGATGTGTGTGTAAGTATGGCTGCCGGAGTACTGTTGATTGGCATGATCCTGGACATTTCGGGAGTGGGATATGACAAGCTTGACGGTTTAAGCTGTTTTGTAAGCAACAGATTGATGGTTGTGGCAACATTTGCAGCCGTTGTGATAATCCGTATATTGTTGCAGCTTGGATATAGACAGGTGGACAGATTCTGTGGAAAAACTGGAGTTATCGTGTCTGTGTCGATATCATTGTGTGCGATTGCAGCGGCGGTGGTATATGGCAGTGTGAAGCATATGGGTATATTTGCATTTGAGGATTCATGGGGAAATTACCGAGTATTTGTGTGGAAGAGACTTATGGAGTCCTATAAGGATTTTTCACTTCCACAGAAAATATTTGGATATGGAAATGAGTCAGTCAAGGATATCATGACATCCTCCTACTATGAAGAGATGATGGATAAGGTTGGCGTGGTATATGATAATGCGCACAATGAGTATCTTCAGTATCTGGTGACCACGGGTATTCTGGGACTTGTGTCATATGCAGGACTTGTGGTGACATCACTGATAACACTTGTAAGGACTGCGGTTGCAGCGGGAGGCAATGACAAGGAGTGCTATACGAAGGGTTTTGTGAGTGGATATGAGGATGGCGAAGGACCATATATTGCAGTGACACTGGGAATTGTGGGTTATGCGGTACAGGCATTTGTCAATCTGAACCAATCGCTCACAACCCCGTATATGTTTCTTCTTATCGCGCTTGCGGCGGGAATTTGCAGGAATTATAAGAGTACAATAAAATAAAACCGCAAATAAATGTTACTAATTGGACATACACACTTGTCACAGGACACAGCAAAATGGTATAATGTTGGCCTGTGTGGTGTAGATATACGAAGTACACATAGAATGATGATGGGGAACAACATATGTTCCCGATGAAGAGTCTTTGTACAAGGACTTGGTTAATAAAAAAACAGGAGGTCTAGAGGGACATGCAGATTTATGACGAGCTTGTAGCCAGAGGGCTTATAGCGCAGACAACAGATGAAGATGAAATTAGAGATTTAGTAAATAATGGTAAGGCAGTATTCTATATTGGCTTTGACCCGACTGCTGATAGCCTGCATGTAGGCCACTTCATGGCGCTCTGTCTGATGAAGAGACTTCAGATGGCAGGCAACAAGCCTATCGCACTGATAGGTGGAGGTACAGCCATGATCGGTGATCCATCAGGCCGTACAGATATGAGACAGATGATGACAAAGGAGACTATCCAGCACAACGTTGACTGCTTCAAGAAGCAGATGAGCAAGTTCATAGACTTCTCAGAGGACAAGGCGCTTCTCGTCAACAATGCTGACTGGCTTCTCGACCTGAACTATGTAGATGTTCTCCGTGATGTTGGAGCATGCTTCTCAGTCAACAACATGCTTCGTGCAGAGTGCTACAAGCAGCGTATGGAAAAGGGACTCAGCTTCCTTGAGTTCAACTACATGATCATGCAGAGTTACGATTTCTACGCACTGTACCAGAAGTACGGCTGCAACATGCAGTTCGGCGGCGATGACCAGTGGAGCAATATGCTCGGTGGTACAGAGCTTATCAGAAGAAAGCTTGGCAAGGATGCATACGCCATGACCATCACACTTCTCCTCAACTCAGAGGGCAAGAAGATGGGTAAGACACAGAAGGGTGCTGTATGGCTTGATCCTAACAAGACTTCACCATTTGAGTTCTACCAGTACTGGAGAAATGTGGCAGATGCTGATGTTCTGAAGTGCATCCGTATGCTCACATTCCTTCCACTTGAGGAGATAGATAAGATGGACAGCTGGGAGGGCAGCCAGCTCAACCAGGCAAAGGAGATTCTTGCATACGAGCTCACAAAGCTTGTACACGGCGAGGAGGAGGCAGCAAAGGCTCAGGAGAGTGCAAGAGCATTGTTCTCCAAGGGCGTTGCAGCAGACATGCCATCGGTAACATTCACAGCAGATGACTTCAAGGACGGAGCCATCGATATCGTGTCAGTTCTCGTTAAGTCAGGTCTTGTTACGTCACGTAACGAGGGCAGACGTGCCGTAGAGCAGGGCGGTGTCGCTGTGGATGGCGAGAAGGTCACAGATGTCCAGACTACAATTCCAGAGGAGAAGTTCGACGGAGAGGGCGTTGTTGTGAGACGTGGTAAGAAGAACTTTAGGAAGGTTAGTAAATAAGAGACGTTGACGCTTTGAGTGATATCAAGGCGAACGGCCAGTGGTTATTCAAAAGGGAAGCGATGGGCTTCCCTTTTTATATACTATGAGGAGGAGAGTATTGGGAAAAACACAGATAATAAGGAGAATAGACGCTTTATGGAGAGTGAATGCAATATAGAGAATAAGACCAGAATGAATTACTGCCATCTCACCCAACTTCTCATTTCCCGTCACCTCACTATCACCACCATGGAATCCGCCACCTCAGGGCAGATAGCGTCCCTCATAACCGACACGGAAGGATCATCCGCAGTGCTGAAGGGGGCATTTGTTACATATTGCAATGAGGCGAAGATCATGCAGGGAGTTCCCGCTGAGATCATAGACAGGTATACAGTATATTCAAAAGAGACTGCAGGCGCCATGGCGCAGGCGTGCCGGAGGGCATATAGTGCGAATATAGGGATCGGAGTTACTGGAACCATGGGGAATGTGGATCCGGCAAATCCGGATGCATCGGTTCCGGGACAGGTATACTTTGCCATAGATATAGATGGCGATGTGGAAGAGTATTATGTGGAGCTCCCACCTCAGCCGACCAGGCTTGCGTATAAGCTGGCGGTGGCAGAGGAGATTTATGAGGAGCTTGTGAAAAGATTGGTATAATACTGAATTATTTGAAGGTTTCATTTCAGAATGACATAGTAAGTTTTGCGAATAAGGATGATGTTCTCACTTGCCTGATTCATCTTGGATATCTGGCTTATCAGAGGAAGAGTAATTCTGCATTTGTGCCAAATGAGGAGATAAGGCAGGAACTTATAAGGTCGCAGTGTATACGGTGACCTTATTTAACCTTATTAAGCCTTTTAAAACTTTTAAAAAAGGATGATTTACAAGTAGAAAAACTGATATATGGAGGCGGAGAAAGATGAAAAAATACGATCAGAAGATTCTAAAAACGGCAATACCGGCATTTGTGATATCAGCTATATGTTATGCGGCCATGTGGGGAATAATGACGAGAACGGAGAATACATTTTTGGCTGGATACATAGGCGGCGGAGGTGCAGTCAGCCAGATAAGGAACATTCTTATATGTATTCTTGTAGGGGCGATACTTTTTGTTTTGCCACTTGAGAAGATATGTGATAAGACATACGGCGCAGTGCGTTATTGTGGATCGCTTTTTACAGATAAAAAGAAATTTAGAGATGCGGCGGCATTGTTTGTGCTTACGCTTCTGTATGCCGTTATCTGCTGGGCAAGTGTGACATTTTCAATACATACCGACAGTGGACTCGATAACGGAGGACATTGGGGATTATTCGGCTCGGGAAGTGACGAAATATATGCTGTGGTGATAACGATACTAGCTTTTGTGGTTATGGTAAAGGGCGTTGACCTTGTAAAGAAAAGTTGGAGTGGTGTTTTGTTCTGGTTTCTTATCGAACTTGCAAATGTTGTGAGTGTAAAACTTGTTACGGCCAAAGATGATCTCACATTTGCTATCGTATGCGCAGAAACGATTATGTTTATTCTATACATGGCTATTCAGCACAGGTTGAATATTGTGACTTGTCTGTTATCACTGCTTTGTGGAGCTATACTTATATTTGCCGGATGTGATGATGTATTTACTAGTAAGAATAAGATTTCAGGTTCTTCGATCATGGATGAACTGGATCAGGCTGGAAGTATGCCAGGCAGAATTTTTGGAGCAAGATATAATATTACGATAATTGAACATCAGGCTGGGATTGGTTTGTGTATATTGTGGTTCATATTGCTTGTTATTTTGTCAATTGCTGTCATTCTGTCTGCAGCAAAGCTTATGAAGGTATCTGCCAGACGTGGAACGTTTGTGCTTGGAATATATATGATAGAAGCATTTCTGATCATATATGCTATATTGGCGGAACTGGGATTTATCAAGCCGGCAGTGACGCTTTTGCTGCATATGAACGAGGTGGTTCCGGTTATGATATTGGGATTTAGAATGTTTTTCATAGAAGATGGCAGCCACAATGAGAAAGCCAATGCAAATATATAAAACTGGGCGATAGAAAGATTGTCAAAGGATGAATAAATGTTATATCTCATATCCGACATCCACGGAGATGTCACATCATTCAAAAAAATGTTGAAAAAGATAAGCTTTGATCCAGCCGTGGACCACATGATAGTCATGGGTGACATATTCGACTGGAACGATGAGGGGATTTCTCTTCTTGAGTTTATGTCGGACTATCTTGTGGATGGTTCCATGCAGCTCATAAAGGGGAATCATGAGCTGTTTGCCCAGATGTACATAGATGGAAGTATGTCGGAGCACCAGTGGATCATATTCGGCGGTGGTGGAACAGTAAGACACATCAAAAAGCTCAATGTGGATGATCAGATGAAACTGCACGGGTTTCTGGCACATCTGCCGCATTATGCTGAGATCAAGTCGTCAAAGTATGGAGATTGTGTTGTAACCCATTCGGGCATTCATTGTGGTTCATATATAAGGAATGCTGACAGGACGATCAATATCACAGAGTCCATAACGAATGCCATGAAAAGAGATGAATACAGATTCCTCATCTCACCTGATATCCACAATGTTCCATTTGCGGACAAGAAGGCATTTGACAGGTTTGTGTTCTGTGGACGTGTGACGACGAACAGGCTCAATGAAGACCATTCTTACAACGTCTACAAGACGCCGTACTATATGGATCTCGACTGTGGAAATGGTGAGAGATACAGGGGCGGAAGGCTGGCGTGCTACTGTGTGGAGGAGGACAGAGTGGTTTATATTTGATATAACGTGTTATTTATATGAATTAGGAATATAATACATACAACGAGACTATAAAGCAAAAAATACAGAATAAATTTGTATAACGTGGAATAAAACTTGAAAACTGACGTATTATATAATAATATATATTATATAATTGGGAGGTGAGAAGTCCATGTTATGCTTTTTTTCTTTTAAAAATTTTAAGTCATACAGAACTGAAACTGAGTTTGATTTTCAGGCGGCAGCTATTCCTGAGTTTGAAGAAAGTTTATTAAAAGCGGACAAGTCCGATGTGGCACTTCTTCCGGTAAGTGCTATATATGGACCAAATGGTGGAGGAAAAACCAATCTGCTTCAGGCGCTTGCCTGTCTGATATCTATGGTTGTGAGGCCTGTCGCTGAACTTGAGAAAAACAGACAGAGACTCATATTACAGTATGGAGTCTCATGCGTGCCATTTTTGTTTGATAATGACTCCAAGACCGAACCGACAGAGTTTCAGATATATTTTAGACAGAGTGAGAGGGAGTATAGATATTATATTGCAGTGCTTGATGGATCAGTAATTTCAGAAAGCTTATATTGGCGTAATATAGGAGGGAAACGTACCGGTACAGTTTTCGAAAGGGAGAGAGAAAAGATAAAACTTGGAACAAGCATAAGCAAGAGTGGAATAAACAAGATGGTTAATCCAAGAATGCCGTATTTGTCATTCCTGGCAATCAACTATAATCTGGACGTTATAACTGAAGTTATGACCTGGTTTGAGTCCTGTATCGTTCAAAGTTATGCGATACCAGAGGTGGACAATCGTGTATTGCTGGTGGATGAGGAAAAGACAAAGAGAAGGATTATTACAGTTTTAAATGATCTTGATATAGACATATGTGACTATAGATATAATGCAGAGGAGCGCCAGTTATATACAGGAAGAATGGTGTATGGAGAATACTATGAATTACCATTTGCTGTCGAATCTGATGGAACAAAGAAACTTCTTGCAGCACTTCCGATTCTTTTGCTGGCGTTACAGGAAGGACGGCTTGTGGTAGTGGATGAGCTGGATGCAAAGCTTCATCCTAAACTGCTTAGATATATAATCAAATTATTCAAGAATCCTGATTATAATAAGCTGGGGGCTCAGTTGATATTCACATCTCATGATTTGACGACAATGAAGAATACAGTGTTCAGACGTGATGAGATATGGTTTGCTGCGCTAGATGACAAGCATGAAAGTGAAATTTATTCATTGTATGACGTACGTGATGAAGATGACAGGCATGTGAACAGTACCGCTGCATATGATAAGCAGTATATGGAAGGCCGGTATGGGGCAGATCCATACTTACAGAATATGCTTGGGGGTGAATGGTATTGAGCTTAAAACCTCTAAAGAAGTCTGATTTGGGAAAGGACTGGGTTAGTAGCAGAAGAAGTAAAAAGGTAAAATTGCAACCAGAATATCATTTGATTGTCACGGAAGGAACAGATACTGAACCTGCATATTTTGATGAAATACGAAGAATAATAAATGAAAGTTACAGAGACCGTATTCAGCTTGATATAGAGGGAAAGGGTGACAATACGATCAGCTTATTTGAGAAAGCTAAAAGGA
>JAQYAS010000021.1 GCA_029338615.1 Clostridiales bacterium | reverse complement strand
TTTATCTTTTGTATTTATGCATAGAGTTTAATTATAACAAAATTTTATCCTCATGTCCAAATCGTTTATATGTAACCAGTCCGTACTTAACTTCATATTCTATATCAGAGACATTAAAAGTCTCTTAATATTCAACACACGGAGGTAAAGTAATGGCAACATTCACCAATCAGGCTACTCTGTCCTATAACGGAGGGTCAACCAGTTCCAATATAATAACGGGAGAAATTGTGGAAGTCCTCACTGTATCCAAAACTGCTGTGACTGACACGTACAGAACACCAGACAAGGTTTCTTATGTGGTAAGTCTCGTCAATTCGGGAACTACCACACTCACAGGACTGAATCTCACGGACAATCTGGGAGCTTATGCAGTGGAGAACACAACTGTGTATCCACTCACATATATCCCTGCTTCCATCAGATACTACACAAATGGCACTCTTATGACAGCACCAACTATCGGCGTTACACCCCCGCTGACGATAACAGGGATCTCTGTTCCGGCGGGTGGAAACGCTACTATTATATATGAAACAGCAACAAATGAATTTACACCCAGAGGCAACGAGGATTCCGTTATAAACACCGTTACCGTAACAGGCGCAGGACTTGCAAACGCTGTCACTGCAACCGCGACAGTTTCCCCTGTCACAGCCCCTGATCTCTCCATCACCAAATCCGTAAGCCCAAGCGTTGTCGCGGAAAATGGTCAGATCACATATACCTTCCTCATAGAGAATTACGGCAACACCGGGGCATCTGTGAGTGACAATGTCATAATCACAGATACCTTCAATCCGATTCTCACAGGAATCACAGTAACCTACAATGGCAGCTCGTGGTCAGCACCGGGTAACTACACCTACAACGAGACTACAGGCGAGTTTGCAACTGTAGCCGGTCAGATCACAGTTCCGGCAGCAACCTTCACACAGGATGCAGCCACTGGAATCATCACTGCAACACCAGGAACAGCAACCGTAACTGTCACCGGAACTATCTGACCGAACCGTAAACTTCCGGCTTAACAGCCTTGGACATTTTTCCGCATAAATAGCGAAAAGAGAAAATTTTGTGTTCAGGTTCTCAGATTTTTCCCGAAATGGTACTCGGATTCAATCTGTATACCATTCCCATAAATCCAGAGAATTTAAAGCACAAAATTTTCCCTTTTTCAAACATTTACCTTTCGGGCACAATTCAAACTTTCTGCACAGATATGCTGTTCTCTACATCACCGATGTATAACAGTTCACTTCTCGACACATCACTCCACATTCTTTAGAGCCTCGTCCATAGGAATCTCCCTGATCCTCTTCATCTGTATAAGTGATATCACCAGATAGCATGCAAAGCTGAGTACAAACATAAGTGGATATATCCATGGTGCCATATATATTGGAATCCATCCACTCAGCATGTCTATGAGCATTTCCCTGTATATTACTTTTATGGACAGATAGCTTAACAATATATCGATAAGTGTCACTACAGCAACCATGATAGTCGTAGATGACAGATATAGCCTGCCTATCTCTTTTGTGTCATACCCAAGAATCTTCACCATGGAAATAGACACTGTATTCTTCTCAACAATAAGCTTGGTTAACAGATAGACAAGAAGCATAAACATGATCAGTGAAAATACCACTACTATATAGAACATGTTTCCCATTGATTTGGTGAGCTGTCTTGACACCTTTATCATGTCATCTTTTGTAATTTCCGATACAATATGGTCTTCTATATCCGTCAGTTTCTCATCAGAGAAATATCCGGTGAAATAATCATTATCCAGATCAAATGTATTTCTGAAATCTTCCTCTGTCATAAACACCGCAAGAGATGCCGGGTATGACACTGAACCTGTCACCTTAAAATCATATTTATCATCCGCATAGCTCTCCTTGAGATTCAGTACATCGCCATCCGTCAGTTCGAATTTGTCGGCATAGCTGTCCGACACCAGCACATCGCCGGTTCTCAGCTTCACTGGAAAATATTTACTGTCAGTATGGATTCCGTATACCATGATCTCATCATCTATATCCCCGGTGGTCCTAAGGGTCTTAACACAATATGTCTCCGCGCGTTTGTCACTTGTCTCCACCGGGGAATCCAGTACATACTGATGTTCAGCTATCATATTATCCAGTATATCGTTCTGATAATGCTTCAGCATAGGATTCAACATAAGACCGAACATCAACAAAATCTGAGCAAAATAAATCCCCAAAAGCATAACTACATACCCTGGAATATTCTGAAGTATGACACGGGTCTTGAACCTTGTCATAAACTTCCAGTGAGGAAGTTTCACTGCCTTCTTTCTCCTTGACCTGCTGAGATCGTGTCTTAGAAATCTCAACGGTGAAAGCTTCAATTTGCTGTTCACCACCAGCAAATTAACAACTATCATAATAATAATCGGTATGACCGTGGTGAGTACAAATGCATCAGCATTCCAATATGTCACATATTTAGTAAGTGAGTAACTTTCATAGTACAACTCTGCCCCCATATTCTTAAACACCGAATAGCCAAGCACATTTCCCACCAATGATGCAGCTAATGTAACTATGACCGGGAGCGATATGTAATGAATGAGCAGTTCCCCCCTGGTATATCCTGAAGCCCTCAATGTTCCGATGACTGACGCTTCCTTTGTTAATGTGTTGCTGATGGTAACCGCAAATATAAATGCAAGTATAACTATGACTATATATTCAAACCACTTCATCATATTTGTATCACTGCCTATATCGTCTCCGGCAAAGTTGATAGCCTGGTTCTGGTATCTCGGAATGTAAGTTTCCACCGTCATGTCATTCATGACAGCCTGTGCGTACACAGTCTCCAACAGCTTATCAGCCTGCTTCTTCTCTCCTTTTTCCGACTCAGGCATACCATCATGATACATCCATGCGTACGACCAGGTCTTATTCTTCTCTGGCAGACTGTCAAATTCCATGTTTGTTACAACGGCGATACCAAATATCGTCGCATCGAACATAGTGTCATTGTTGTTCTGGAACATGGTGCTATAATCAGAAAGTGCCACAAATCCGCACACGCTGTATAGCTTATCACCTACAATTATATCATCGCCAATATCAATGTTATTGTTTACCGCATACATTCTGTCAATGGCAATCTCATTGTCCTCTGAAGGGAGTTCTCCCTCCATGAGACATATTTTATTTACATCATTTCTTGGTGCAAATATTCTCAGTGTCCTTACGCCATATGCTGTATCATTTTCAGCATCTGAATCCTTCCTGCTCATTGGCAATTCATAATACGACATGTCGTGGAGTTCCACTCCCTCATCCTCTATAGCAGCCTTCATGTCATCCGTCGCCTTGTTTGACAGATCAAAATGCCCATCCTCTACATTGTATTTGTCAAATGTATTGTCATAGGTTTTCTTCATGCTCTCACCAGCAACCATAAAACCAGATACCAGCCCCGTTGTAATTACCATAAACAGAAATATAACTATATATTTTCCCAGGTCATCCCTAAGTTCCTTTGGAATTCTTCTCCATAATGGATTCTTCATAATCAGTCCCCTTTCCTTTTGAACATTGATGCATTACCAGTCAAGTTCTGATGCAGGAATCTTGTTCGCATTTACAATATTGTGTCTTATCATACCGTCCCTTAACTTTACCGTTCTATCCGCCATGTTCTTGATTGCATCATTGTGTGTAACCATGATGATGGTGTTGCCGTACTTCTGGTTCACATTCTCTATAAGCTTAAGTATCTCCTTGGAAGTGTTATAATCAAGGGCGCCCGTAGGCTCATCGCAAAGTAGTATATCCGGATTCTTCACGATGGCTCTTCCGATGGAAGTTCTCTGCTGCTGTCCTCCTGAAAGCTGGTTCGGAAGTTTATGTCTGTGCTCGTAAAGTCCCAGCGTCTTAAGCAGATCATCAACATCAAGAGGGTTATCACTAAGGTATGCGCCAACCTCAACATTCTCCTTTACATTCAGATTTGGTATGAGATTATACATCTGAAACACATAACCAAGATGTTTTCTTCTATATCTCGTGAGAGTCTTTTCATCCATATCACCTGTCTTCTCACCGTTTATTGATATATATCCGGAATCCGGACTATCAATTCCTCCTATTATATTGAGCAATGTCGACTTACCTGAACCGGATGGGCCAAGAAGCACACAAAACTCTCCCTTAGCCACTTCAAAATCTATGCCCCTCAAAACCTCAGTCCTATTATCCCCTGATCCAAAACTCTTCTTAATACCACTGATCTTCAAAAAACTCTTATCTCCCATAATGTTATCCTTTCTACACCTGTTTATTTTATCATTTGAATAACTGTTCATATATTTAATATCATATGTATTAAATGTTGTCAACTGGACATATTGATAAATATTATCATTTTCTCCCCCCCCAACATAAAAAGGAGAACAGTCTATGAACTGTTCTCCTTTTTACTCATATTGAATGTGTTCGCGCAAATCAGAATCTATAACATCTTACCTCACAATTTTTTATGCCAAATGCTGCAAACTCTTCATTGGTCATATCTCGAAAATACGACTGCACAATTCTGGATATTCCATTGTGCGCAACCAGAAGGTATACTTTGCCTGTTTTTTCTGACTCATCCTTTATCTCATCCAGAAGGTTATACACCCTCTGGCACAGGTGAACCATTGTCTCTCCGCCGTCATAATGATCTATGAAATGAGTCTTTGCCTCAGCAAACACTGCCCCATTCCTTGCTGTTCCCTCATACTTTCCAAAGCACTGTTCCCTGAGTCTTTCATCTGCCTTCATCGGAATTCCTGTGATCTCTGATATGTGTCTGGCTGTCTCCGCAGCTCTTACAAGTGGGGAGTATAGGATCTCATCAATATGATAATCTCCGTCCTTTATAATCTGTCCCAGTTCCTCAGCCTGTCTGTGCCCAAGGTCTGTCAGCTCTATATCAGTTGCTCCGCATATCTTGTTCTCCACATTCCACACAGTCTGTCCATGGCGGGTGAAATATACTACCGGCCATCCTTCTCCCGCATCTGAATTCAAGGATATGTCACAGTCAGGCACCTTCACATGTGTATTCTCTCCAGACTCATGAAGGCCAAATCTCCTCACAAGAACTGCCTTTGCGTCATCATATCCCTGTGTTATTCTCTTCTCCACTCCTTCAGGAGAAAAATCAAGCATTCCGTCTATCGCACCTCCCAGAGGAATAGATGGGAATATGTGTATCATATCAGCATCATCATACCTGTCGGTTCTGCGCTCATCCAGATGTACCACAACAAATTTTCTATAACCCTCATCATAGAGCGGCTGTATTGGCACATTATCTCCTCCGAGAAAAAAACCTCCATCGTAATATTTGGTCTGGTCAATCGTCTCCATTGGAAATATAACCGGTATCGCTGATGATGCCAGCAAAATTCTCTCTATCTCGTCTGGATCCATCCCGGATAACTGGAAACGCTCAGGAGTCGGCTTCCCTTCCACGTTAAGACATGTCGCATAACAGCTCATGCTGCTCTCCGCAACTCCCTTAAGCACCGGTGAATTCTCCAGTATATCCATAAGGCCCTCTCTGGAAAAGAACCCGTCTTTAATCCTCATCCCCTTTGCCACGGCATCCAGGCCTATACATTCTATGGCGCTCTGGATAAGCGGATTATCTATGGTCTTAAGTTTTTCTTTGATAGATTCAAACCATTTGTTCCTGTTGTCCTCATCTATATCTTTATTGGAGAGTATTCTGTCACTTGTTATGTCGTACCACATCTTTGTAGCATTATCCAGATCTCCACAGGCATACAATGCTGCGTTGAGCGCCCCAACAGAACTTCCTGATACCGCCCTTATGTCAATCACATCCCTGTATTCCTCCAGAGCCTTCCACACACCGATCTCATATGATCCACGGCCTCCTCCGCCTCCCAATACCAGACCATATCCGTCCTTTATATCCACTGTTGCTGTCGCCTCATTTCCAGGACAGATCTCCGTATAGTGTGCATCCTGCAGCTGTTGTCTTTTCTGTGTTATAGTTTCCTCTATAACTTTGTGAAGTTCCTCAGCTTTTCCCTTTATCTCTTCAGTTTTCTCCTGCAATTCTTCTATCATTTTTTCTTTATCCATAATATGTTCCCCCTTATTTCTGAACATCAGATCGTTCAAATATACTATGCTTTTTATTTTAACATGCCACTCTTGGTTTATCTATTTTATATTTTGTTTCTTTTCTAAACATATTTCTTTAACATCTGATACACAAAATGAACACATACAATTAGTACTATATATACGAATTGACGAGGACATCCGATCTCTCACAAATCAGATGTTCCTCATTGAAAACCTTCCCTAACTAAAAAGACGGATGTCAGGAAACGAAACTTTTACCCATTTTCCTTTTCTGACATCCGTCTTTTTAGTTTAATCTTCCCTGTGATCCTGTCTCATGGTGTACCACCATTTACCAACAGCACTTCCTATAATTATGATATATCCTATAATACTCAACACATCCGGAATCTGATCCAGGAATACAAAACCCAGTATGGCCGCAAATATAACCTGGCTGTAATCAAATACTGAAATCTCTCTGGCCGGAGCTTTCTGATATGCCGCCGTAATACTGAATTGTCCTCCGGCAGCCGCAAGTCCTGCGCATAACAGACACACCGTCTGCTGCCATGACATAGGCTCGTGATCAAATATAATAAAAGGAAGAGTCACTATACAGGAGAACACAGAAAAGCACATCACTATAATAGGCCCGCGTTCTCCCTGCTTGCCCAGTTTTCTCACATAGGTATATGCTATTCCGGCACCCAGTCCTCCGGCAACTCCTACCATGGCATACAAAAAATCCATATGAAAAGATGGCTTTACAACGAACAGAGCCCCTGTAAACGCCAGTATAACAGATGCCCACTCTACTTTATTTGCTTTCTCTTTCAGCACAAAATATGAAGCTATAATGGCAAAAAACGGAGACAGTTTGTTGAGTATATTTGCGTCTGCTATATTCAGTTTGTCGATAGCATAGAAATTACATATAAGTCCCGTCGTACCGCATATACTTCTGGCTGCGATCCCAGGCCAGCTGGACTTTTTGATCTTGAATTTTTCCTCCGTTCTCATAAGCATCACGATGGCAACCACCGCCGCAACGGCATTTCTGAAAAATGCCTTCTGCATGGTTGGCAGATCTCCTGACAGCCTCACAAAAAACGTCATCAACGAGAAAAAGAATCCCGCCATTATTATGAACAGGATTCCTTTATATTTATCTTGAATAATAAATCTTTTTGACATAACCTCAACTCCTTAGGATCAGAATGCATCATCCTTCAAGCCGTGCTCATACAGATACTGCTCCCACAGACTGTAGTACTGAGCCTGCAAATGTATATCATCCCATGTATAACTCTTGACCAGTCCGCCTTTACCATCATCCACGGCTGTGTTCATATCAAGATAGAACAACTTTATGCCATCAGCATATGCTGCTATGGCACCATTTTTGTCATCTATATTGTCATTGTTGACTATATCATGGCTGTCTGAATAATCGCTCGAAACATGCATACACCCCATCATAAATACTACTGCATCCGGCTGGAGTGCCTGTATCTGTGCTACGGATTCCATATATGTAGAAGCATATGTCTCAGTGTCATATCCGGCTTCATTTATTCCCAGCATAATATATATCTTTTTATATGAATGTTTGCTGAGCAGATATTTTAATGTGTGTGTTCCATTTGCCGCGATCTTCTCACTCATCAGACCAAAAGTTGTCAAGCCCTCCATATACGCAAATGTTGCATTGTCAAGCCCTGAATAAAGCGCCAATCCCTCAACACGGGAATCGCCAATGAATAACGCATCATCGAAATAGGATTTGTCTACCTTTATATAAGGATACTGTGTCTCCAGTGCAATCTGTGTCAGATCTCTGTAACAGCTGTTTCTGGATTTTCTGGTTTTGATCTTCTGATACTGTGTAGTTCTCTTAAGAGGTGCCGATGTTCCACCTGTATCTATAGCCACCTTATCTGTCTTTGGTTTTTCTGTAGTCTTCTCCGTTGTAGGTTCCTCTGTCGCCGGCTTCTCCGTGGTCACCTTTTCCGTACTCTCTGTGCTGTTTTTCTCCTCTGTCACAACATCGGCAGTAGTCGGTTCAGAATCCTTATTTTTCGTATCCTCCGATACATCTGTGTCTGTGGCAGCCTTCTCGCCCATCAGAACTGTCTGCGCCATGGGATGATGAAAGCTTACATCCCATTTGTATATTCCCATATACGCTCCCACATATCCACCTATACTTACAATGATACCAGACAGTATGATCGTTGTGAACAGTGGGCAGCCTTTTATCATTTGCCATAATTTCTTCATCTGTCCACCTCCTAAAATCTAAAGTAAAGGAATGGATTGGAGCCACCCTTTGCTATCTGATATACGCAGAACCAGAACAGTACAAGCATTATCAGCTTGCACAGCCAGTTTCTGTAAAATTTTTCTATAAGTTTCCTTGGCCATGGTGTACAGAATATTATGCATAATAAAAGCATCCACCAATAAGTATGTGCCAGCATGGTCAGCTTGTCCATGGCATGAGTGGTTACAGAACCTTCTATAGCCATACCAAACATTCTTCTTATATAGAGTATAAGCAGCTTCAGATCTGAAATATTGAATATAGTCCAGGATACAGGTATAAGAAAGAACATATATATATGTCCCAGTATCTTCACCTTGTCAAATACTTTGCCAAGGAACAGCTTCTCCATAAGAAGAAATACAAACAGGAAAAGTCCCCATATAAGGAAATTCCAGTCAGCTCCATGCCACAAACCTGTAAACATCCATACAGTGAACATGGCCAGCACCATACGAAGCTTACCCTTGCGGTTTCCTCCCATTGGTATATATACATATTCACGGAACCAGCGTCCCAGAGTCACATGCCACCGTCTCCAAAAATCAGTCAGTGAGTGAGCCATATACGGATCCACAAAATTCTCAGGTATCTTGAATCCCAGGATCAGTCCCATACCTATTGCCATCACCGAATAACCCATGAAATCAAACAGGAGCTGGAATGAATATCCCCATGATCCCAGCCAGGCTGTGACTGTATTGATTCCATAAGGTCCCACAGTCTGTACATCATTCCACAGACTTGCAATCTTATTTGCAAGCAGTACCTTATACGCCAATCCAAGCACGAACAATGTTGCCCCGCGTTCTATATCGTCCGCTTTTGTCTCTCTGTGATCCAGCTCCGGCTTCACCTCATCATAATTGACTATAGGTCCCGCTATCAACTGAGGGAACATGCTCACATATGTACCAAACTTTATGATACTCTTGTCCGCCTGGTATTTCAGCCTGTACACATCAAATATATACGATGTGATCTGGAATGTATAAAAACTTATCCCCAACGGCAGTGTTATGTCGACATTATCAAAAATCTTCGTTCCGGCAGCAGTGTTGATTATCTCTATAAAGAAATTGATGTACTTGAACAGGAACAACATCCCAAAATCAAATACCATAGCCGCCGCAAGCCAGCAATTTCTCTCAAAGGAACAATCAATCTCAGAATATACCTCTATATCGTAGAATCTCTTGATCCTTCTAGCCACATAATAATTAAATACTATAGAAAACATCATTAAAAATACATATACAGGTTCCCCATATGCGTAAAATACCAAGCTTCCAAGCAGCAGAACTACATTTCTGTACTTGGGCTTGGCTATAAAATAACATAATAAAAATATAGGCAGGAATCTGAACAAAAACTCCATGCTCGAAAAAACCATATTTATACTCCTTAAATTACATTTTAGTCAACCCAGTGTGAGTATAATTACTTTTTACACTTATGTCAACCGACCCAAATCCTAATTTTTTCTTAAGAAAAAACAATGTTTTGCACATCCCGAACGCAAACACAATATATGGTGTTCCGATTGCAAATGCGCCCCAACCGACATAAAAAATGCACGATTCGTCAAATCAGAATCGTGCATTTTTTGTTATATCTTATCACACTTTACAAATAGTCAAGCGGATTGACATATGAACCATTCAGGAATACCGAGAAATGGCAATGTACTCCCGTGGAATATCCGGTTGAACCAGCATATGCAATAGTCTGTCCCTGTGATACCACATCGCCAACGCTTACCGCCAACGAAGAATTGTGAAGGTACATTGTCACAAATCCATTGCCATGATCGATCATGACATAATTACCGCCACTCTCGCCCCACTCAGCAACTGTTACAACACCTGAATCGGCTGCCGCAATTGGCACTCCGTATGAACATCCTATATCAATACCCATATGATTGGTGCTGGCGCCTGCTGTCGGAGACTCTCTAGGTCCGAAGTAGTCTGTGATAGGTCCTGATACCGGCCAGATGAACTGACCAGTTCCTGTAGAGGATCCACCTCCGTTATCACCACTTCCGCCTCCATTGTCATCACTGCTTCCGCCATTGTTGTCCTGCTGTTGCTGTTGCTGCTCAGCCTCCTGCTGCTTTCGCTCCTCCTCAAGTCTCTGCTGCTCCTGACGTGCTATCTCTGCCAGCTTGTCATCCAACTCAGACTCCTGTCTCGCATATTCTTCTGCGAGAGCCTGCTGCATGGCAACATCATCGCTGTACTTGTTGATCTCTGCATTCTTCTGACTGATTACATCATCGAGATCTGACTGCTTCTGTTCAAGATCAGCCTTGACCTTTTCAACATCTGCCAGATCATCCTTGAGCGTCTGCTCATACTCTGCTATATCGTTCTTCGTCTTTACAAGCTTGTCGAGCTGTTTCTGATCATATGAACTTATCTGATCAACATACTCAGACTTGTTCAGGCTATCCTCAAACGAAGCGGATGAGAGAAGGGCATCTATATACTCCACATCCCCCTCCTCGTAGAGATACTGAATTCTCTTCTTCATGGCCTCATACTGGTTGTCCTCACTCACCTGTGCCTCTGCCAGCTTGGTCTGGGTCTCATCTATCTCTGTCTGGAGATCCTCAGCCTCCTGTTTCTTCTGCACGATCTGAGTGCTGATATCTGTAGCCTGCTTATCAAGCTCGTTTACCGCAGCTGTAAGCTTATCAACTTTCTTCTGATACTTTGCCGCATTCGCTTTCGCCTCAGCCTGTCCCTGCTGAGCCTCTTCCTTCTGCTGCTCCACATCTTCCTTGGAATCCTCAGCATGTACACTGAAGCCAGGTGTTGCAAATATGGATGCAAATGACATCAGAAGTGCTCCGGTAGTAACCACAGCCACCTGCATACCTTTTCTCTTTATCTTGTATAAATCTATTCTCATCATTCATGCCTCCTAAACGCATTTCACAATGTCCTTATCTAAACGCCCTACTTATCGGTAGTATAACACAAAAGCCTACTGAAAAAGTACTAACTTTTTGTGAACTTTTTGTGCACACAGCCACCGGTATTATATCACACCTTCAAATGCTTTCTGGTTGTCAGGATACTTCCTATAAGTCCTACTCCTATACCAAGCACCAGTCCCACCGGAACCATGGTCTTGAACAGATCATGCTGGCTCACAAATGCAAACAGCGTGCTCACAACCTTAAATCTGCCCGCCACATATGTGAGGACCTTATCATACATATAATACAAAAGTACCAGCGGTATGGCTGATCCAACTGCTCCTATGATGATTCCTTCTATAATAAATGGCGCCCTGACAAATACATTTGTCGCTCCTATGAGCTTCATGATGCCTATCTCTTCCTTACGCACCGTGATTCCTATCGTGATCGTATTGCTTATCAGGAATATTGATACCAACATCAGTATCACAACTATTCCCACAGATGCATATCCCACAAGTGATGACAGTGTGGATATACTGTCTGCCGTAACATCAGAACTCTTTACCTTCCTGACTCCTGAAAGCCCCTGGGCAAATGCCACAAACTCAGGCTGCTTATTTACATCCTTAAGTGTGATCTCGTAGGATGCCGCATTCTTCAGCGGGTTATCATCTCCAAACGCATCCTTTGCCGCCTGTGGATCATCATAGTTCTGATCTGCAAATTTCTCCCACGCCTGATCCGCTGATATGAAATCCATCGTGTTCACATAGTCCAGTGTCCTTATCTGCTCACCGATGAGCTGTATGGTCTCATCGGATGCATCCTCATCGAAGAACACCGATATGGTCACCGTATTCTCCAGTTCCTGCATACCTGACTGGAAGTTCACTACCACTGCATATATTATTCCAAACAGGAACAGACATGAGATGATCGTTCCCAGTGATGCCAGTGAGAACAGTATGTTCCTTCTGATATTTACAAATCCCTGTCTGAGGATATAGAAAAATGTACTAATCTTCATCTATGTATCCTCCTTCCTTCTCATCACTGATGATCACACCCTTCTTCAGTGTGATTACCCTCTTCTTCATCTCATTGA
>JAQYAS010000020.1 GCA_029338615.1 Clostridiales bacterium | reverse complement strand
ATGTCTTTCAAAATAAAATATCTGCTGTCTCTTATAACCTTCTGATATTCAAACGTCGGATAATAAAGCATGATGTATATATCACGAGGACTTCTTTTCATTGAATCAATAATATTCTGTATCACTGTCCTGAACACATTGACAGAGAACGGATTAAAAAAATAAAAATAATTATCCTCATCAGCTATTTGATAATCCTGCGCCGACATATTGTAAAACAACATCCGGTCTTCCTGATCATAAAATTTACTTTGATAACTGGACACATTCCCCATAAGGCTGGCATATATCTCAGGATCCACCTCTATTCCCTTTGTCCGACAGTAATGTCTGGAGTTACCATAGAACAGCACCCTTCCCAGACCGCAGCCCATATCCACCAGAGTATCCTCGGGTTCCATGGACACTTTATTGAACAAAGTTACCAGATCTCTGTAATATGTAGCCTGATATATATTATTCTCTTCTCCCGGAACTTCAGCACCAATATGCTCCATAGTGCTGACGCCCAGGAATTCATCAAACTCTTTTTCATTATCCATATTGCACGATCCTCTTATTCCACAGTGATCTTCAGTACATTAAATGACATACATTCATTGCCATAATCCATAATGTATACTATCACCAGTCCCATACCTGTCTCAGTGGTGACCAACTTATATGCCTCTGTAAGAATACTTATATTCATAGTACCAACAGGTGTAGAATAGAATGCCTTTCGGGTTTCACCGGGCCTGAATGACATAGCAGCCACAACTTCACCCTTCTTTGTCAGATCCACCCCATCAGCATTGAATTTGAGCAGATTTCTCACTGGCTTATCCAAATCTTCATAATACTCATCATACTTCAGATAAAACATTCCATCCTTCTCATGAAGACTTCCTCTTGTCACAAGCTCTATAGGTTCAACTACTTCCTCTTCCCTGCTGGACTTCTGCTCTCCTACCACTGTAACTGTTACATTCTTTACCATACTATATCCAATCCGTATATTATCTTTCTTTTGCCATCTCTATGAGAGTTGTAACCAGTTCCTTTATATCATATCCCTGTGCCTTCCAGAGCATCGGATACATACTTATCTTGGTAAATCCAGGGAGAGTATTGATCTCATTAAATACAACTCTGTTAGTTCCTTTCTCAAGGAAGAAATCTACACGGGCAAGGCCAAATCCGTCAAGAGCTCTGAATATTTTGACTGCATCGCTTCTGATCTCCTCTTCAGCTTCCTTTGGTATATCTGCACCTATAACCGTCTTGGACTCAGCATTATTATACTTGGCATCAAAATCATAGAACTCTGCAGCAGCAAGTATCTCGCCCACTCCTGAAGCCTTTGTATTATCCTTGTAACCAAGCACTCCACACTCAAGCTCACGTCCAACTATTGTCTCTTCAACCAGTATCTTATTATCATGCTTTACAGCTTCATTGAGCGCATTCAGCAGGCCTGCTCTGTCCACAGCTTTGTTTACGCCCTTAGAAGAACCGGCCTTGGAAGGTTTGACAAATACCGGATAATCAAGTTCAGCCTCAACCCTGTCCATAGCACTCTCAATATCAGCAAAATCTTCTGCTAGTACAGGCACGAACCTGGCCTGGCTTACCCCTACATGGTCAGCTATTATCTTGGTGTAGAACTTATCCATAGATGCCGCAGATGCAAGCACTCCACATCCTACATATGGAATATCCGCCATCTCGAACAATCCCTGGATAGTTCCATCCTCACCGTACATGCCATGCAGTACCGGGAATATCACATCCACTTTTCTTCTGTCAACTTTGTCACCATCTATAATGAGAAGTTCCCCTGTAGTGTCAGGAGATATGACTGCTGTACATGTACTATTGTACCAGCTGCCATCGGCAATACTCTCTATATTCTCTACCTTTAACCATCTGCCTTCTTTGGTAATACCAACTAATGTCATGTTATACTTTTCCAGATCAACCGCATTTGCAACAGTCTGCACAGATATGCATGACACTTCATGCTCTGATGATCTGCCACCAAATATTACTACAAGATTTTCCTTAGCCATAAGACATGCTCCTTATACTTTAGTCCGTGATCTGCACCATGGCACACCACAGGTCAAAGTATAACACTTACATCCTGACTTTTCAATGTCACCTGTCTTCCAGACTTATACATAATGTTTCATAATATCCTGCGGGACATTCATCAGTAGCATCAAAATATTCGTATGCAAATTGAGAATCAGCATCCGCACTTATCCCCCATTCATTTGCCGCCTTGCTCGCAACATCATTAATATCTTTCATCGCCATCACAAGATTATGTCTCATCTCTATATAGCTGAATTTCTTATTGTAATTATCACCCAGCCAGCTCTGTATTTTTTCCATAACATTATTGCCCACATAACTTTCAAACTCGTCAAGTCTGTTCCTTGTATCCGAATCGCCATCATATTCTACT
Organism: Clostridiales bacterium; assembly: GCA_029338615.1. Lineage (GTDB taxonomy): Bacteria > Bacillota > Clostridia > Lachnospirales > Lachnospiraceae > Coprococcus. Next base: position 9,454 of record JAQYAS010000020.1, on the reverse strand, counting down.
TTGATGCGCATTACACGATCCTCATCCTCGGAATTATCATACATGACTGCATCTGACATGATCTCTGTCACTGCCTTGTTTTTAATATTTTTTACATATGATATCTGGCCAAATATCACACCGCCTGCTATCCCCAAAAGTATTCCCATCAGTCCGGCCTTAATCATTCTCCACATAACAATACCTCCTTTTCTCGATCATTCCTCCTTGATCGTTGCCAGGCATCTGCCCTTATAATGAGTTTTCAGATATTCTTTGGTATTGTCATCCGGGAGCCTGTCCCATAAATCATTCTCTACGATAACAGTCACATAGCTCGTCGAAAACCTGTGTTCAAGTTCTGTATACACAAGATCCAGCACTTCTTCATCCTGAACAACTATATATTCCACATGACTTGTATCTATGGTTCTGACATGACTCTCATCATATCCTCTGCACAGTTTTTTAAAATTATCTACATCCTGTGTATATCTGTTCTCCTTAGTAACAGCTTCAGAGTCATCGTCAAGTTCTGTAATGATCATTGTGTATCTTATTTTATCAGGGTATTCACTTCCTTTTTCAGCAACTATGACATTCGCATAATCAACATTCTCAATTGGTTTATATGCACAGGAAGATAACATCGACGGAATAACAAGGCATAAAATCACCAGACACGTCACTCTCACAAACTTCTTCTTCATCGATGCCACCGCCGGCAAAATTAATGACAGTGGGATATCCACAAGGATCATATATCCCGGGATGAAATGACTTGCTTTCTCTCTGGATAATATAAATGTGATCCATGCTGTAACTCCGAACACCGCCAATATCCAGACCAGCTTAACAATTTTTCTATTTTTCATGTGTACATATTCATCTACAACCTCGCAGGCGCATGCAACATTAGGTATAGCCGCCGCAATACCCCAGACCACCATCAGGTAGCACACCAGTATCAAAGGTCTGATTTTTATTCCATTGGGCAATTCCAGTGCTCCTACTATATATAGTATCTCTTTGCGTCCCATGGATAAATCCTTCATTCCAAGAGTTGTTGTCACTATAACCGAACCAATAGCGCCTATTATAGATGCCATACCGACTGCTCCAAGTAACATTCTACGGCGTCTGTTTTTTATCTGCAGATATTCGACCATAACAAATTCCATAGATGAAAAACCCAGAAACATAAGACCACCCCTGGTCATTATCCTGTTTATCGTAACGTTTATTCCCTGTTCCTCATAAATATGCAGATATCCACTTAGCTGATCAATATCAATATTCTTCAGAGATGCCGCAAATACTATTGCTGCAGATATCAGTGTAAACCAGAATACAGCCTCAGCAAATCTCCTCACACCGCACATCCCCCTACTGCCCATATATGCAATTGCCACGATTACTGATATCGCTATCAACATCACCGGATATTTTTTCAGAACAAGTTCTCTTGACAGCTCCGATACTATATAAACCACTATTCCCGTTCTAATCGCCATTCTTATCACATATATCAATGCAATAGCAGGATTTTTACCTGTTTTCTCTTTGTCTTCAGTGCAATAGGTCCATACATCAACTGAATCTGAATACACTACATATAGTACTATCACATAAGCAAATGCCATGCATAGCATTAAAATATGTGACAAAATCAGCCCGTTTTCTCCATACTTTGCCGGAATTATTGTAGTTACAAATATTGTCAATCCGGTGAGCATTAGCATTGTCAGCTTAAAAAAGGCTGAAAACGTCACATTTCCATTACCATCACTCATCTTGCCTTTCCCTCCTGTTAAGCCTGATCCGCTCAGAAGGCCTGCTCCATCCCGGGCGTTTTGTCAGATTCTTTATCGGCGAGCGGACAACAAAATCCTTGTATCCATCATCCCTGTATGGGCCGGATACGATCGGCGCCATGTAGGGAACTCCAAAACTGTCAAGAGATGCCAGATGGAACACAAGCATCAGCATGGCAAGTACAAAACCCAATATTCCATACAATGCACTGGCTGCTATTGTCACAAATTTCAGCAGACGAAATACGGACGCAAACGCCTCATTGGGTATTGCAAACGAAGCTATCGCTGTGAGTGCCACCACAATGACCACTATTGTACTCACTATACCAGCCTCAACCGCTGACTGCCCAACGATCAGCCCTCCTACAACTCCTATGGTATTCCCAAGCTGGCTTGGCAGTCTTATACCAGCCTCCCGCAGCAATTCAAACAGCAGCTCCATTATGAGCACTTCTATAACTATTGGAAATGACAGCTGGCTTCTTGCATCAGCAATTGCATACAACAACTTATCCGGTATTATTTCCCTGTGATAACATGTGATAGCTATATATAACCCCGGAAGTCCAACAGCAATAAAACTTGCCATATACCTTATGATTCTGGCAAAAGTGGCAACAGGCCATCTATTATAATAATCATCCGCCGTCTGAAACAGTGTATTGATCGTTGCAGGCGCAATTATAACCTCGGGAGAATTATCAAATACTATGACCACCCTCCCATCAACCAAAGCCGCAGCGGCCTTGTCAGGACGTGTTGTGGCCTGATACGTTGGAAATATTTCCTGCCATCTTTTTTCCATCAGATGTTCAGCCATGCCGCTGTCAAAGACTGCATCTATTTCATACTTATCAATAGCTGATCTAACCTGTTTTACCAGATCAGGCATAGCTATATCTTCCATATACATTATTCCAAATTCTGTATGCGACCTCACCCCGATATTGCCTTGTTCAAGTTTCAATTTGGGATCCTTTATCCTGCGTCGTATCAATGCAGTGGATGTCCTGAAATTCTCGTTAAAACTGTCCCTTGGCCCTCTCATGCCACCTTCTGTAGAACTCTCCTCTATGCCTCTCACTGGGAAGCTCTTGGACGATATCACCATTGCTTTGCTGCTTCCGGAGACAAATACAGCAGTATCCCCTTTCAAAATGGATACCACCACATTGTCAAAATCGCTTTCTTCACTGTAATCAGCAGTCTGTCCCTCATAACTCACAATGCGGTTCCACAGTTCAGCATGTTCAGAGTCTCGCCATTCCCATGTTATTGGTTTGATTATTGTGTCTTCTATTAACTCATGATCGCACAGTCCATCAATATACACCACATAGATAGCGTCTCCACTCATTACGCCATTTCTGTTCAGGTCAAACCTTTTTTCAACAATATCGCCCCAGTTATCGAATAATGATTTGATTTTTGAGATATTTTTATCTATTTTTACACTAATCTCCGTCATTTCCGCTCAATCCTTTGTCACTGCATATTATCTTTTACACATCATATTTTTTCCTTTTTTCAGCCATTTATTCAGATAAGGGCAAAGAAAAAGTGCCGGAAAATGGAATACCATTTTTCAGCACTTTGTTGTTGACGATATGTACTTGTATGATTACTTCTTTTCTTTGACCACGTTCTCTATAACTATGTTCTCCTGATCACATATATGTTTCCTGGTTACTTCCTTTGCTCTGTCCACATCCCCTGCAAGGATCGCCTCAGTGATAGCGTTATGCTCCGCAACAAGCTTGTCATGATAATTAAAGTCTTTGACATATTCCACCCTGTATCTGTATACCTGTTCTCTGAGGCTCTGGAATATACTTATAAGTCTCTGATTGTTTGTTATGTCAAATATTACATTGTGAAACGCAACATCTGCATCCACTATCGACTGAACCTGTTTGGACTTAACCGCATTATTAAACCGTTCGCATGCATCCTTAAGTCTCTCTCTGCCTTCATCATCGATACGTTCACATGCAAGTCCTGTTGCCAGATCCTCCAGAACAACTCTTATCTCCATTGCGTCTCTCAGATCCTTCTCCGTAATGCGTGCAACCTCTGCTCCCCTTCTGGGGATCATAACCACAAGCCCTTCCAGCTCCAACATACGCATCGCCTCCCTAACGGGAGTTCTGCTAACTCCCAGCCTGTTTGCCAGCGACACCTCCATTAGTCTTTCGCCCGGTTCAAACTCACCATGTACAATTGCACTTCTGAGAGTATTAAACACAACTTCTCTGAGCGGAAGGTATTCATCCATGTTTAATTTCAGATCCATTATCTACCTCTTCCTGTTAAACGGCCTGACCACACACGCTTTTTCAATGCTGCCGTTTTCTTCCAGTCCATGCACCGTTCTCCGGGCATCGGCCTCGTTATCGTATATACCAAATACAGTAGGCCCGCTTCCACTCATAAGTGAGTTAAGTGCACCACACTCCATCATATATCTTTTTATTTCATCTATCTCCGGATGTGCAGGGACAGTTACCGTCTCCAGCACATTTCCCATACGATCCGTTATCCCCTGCAGACTGCCCTCTCTGAGTGCTGCCGCCATTCCATCTATGTCTGGATGGAACTGCAGTTCAGAAGCTTTCAGGTTCTGATATACCCATTTAGTAGATACCCCTATAGCTGGTTTTGCTATAACAATAAAGCAATCCGGCATAGGATCAAGAGGTGTCAGAATCTCTCCTATGCCCTCTGACAATGCCGTCCCCTGCATAATACAATATGGCACATCTGCTCCAAGCTTTACCCCCAGCCCCATAAGTTCTTCTTCTGTAAGCTGAAGTCCAAACATCCTGTTCATTGCCACAAGAGTTGCAGCAGCGTCTGTACTTCCGCCGGCCATTCCCGCCGCAACAGGTATCTGCTTGTCCAGATTCACATGGACCCCGCTGGAAATCCCATAGGTGTCCCGCATAAGCCGGCATGCCTTATATATGATATTATCTTCACCAACGGACAAGCCCTCTGCGTTGGATGTGATCACGATCTCATCAACATCTGTCATCGAAAAAGTCAGGGTATCATACAGCTCCACAGTCTGCATGATCATTTTGACCTCATGATATCCGTCTTCTCTCTTTCTCAATATATCAAGGCCAAGATTTATCTTTGCATAAGCTTTTAATGAAATGTCCATTATCTTCTCCCATTCTCAACTCATCACTTCTTCTTTACCGAATATCCGAATTTTCCAATTTTGTCTCCAAGTGCAAAATACTCTCCATGAGAATATGCCACAAGCCCTGTGCTGTTGAGATTGAACTTTCCTGTTTTGTCCATGTACTCCTCACTTATCTGTACCCCCACAACACGCGCTATAAACATGTCATGAGATCCGAGTTTAAGTACCTGCTGCACTTTGCACTCTATATTCACTGGACTTTCCTTTATTCCAGGACAGGCAACATTTACCCCGTCACATGTATGTAATCCCATCTCCGCAAACTTATCGACATCCCTGCCTGACTTGACACCACAATAATCTGTGGCGAATGCAATCTTTTCTGTGACCAGATTTACAGTAAATTCCCCGGTTTCTTTAATAATATCATATGAGTATCTCTCCGGTCTGACGGATATCGACACCATTGCAGGATCACTGCATATCGTTCCGGCCCATGCTATTGTGATTATATTTGCTTTTTCTCCGGGTCTCTGGCAGCTCACCATAACTGCCGGCACGGGATACAGCATATTCCCCGGTTTCCATGTCTGTTTGGACATAATACACCTCTTTCCATACTCTGCTGTTTTTTATTATTGTTTTCTGATTCAGCAGGCAGCACTTATCTGCCTGCTGATATTATAAGCTGTCAAATTATTGTATATTGTATACAACATAAATATAATACATATCTGTCAGCCAAATTACAACCTGCTTATGACTTCTTATTTATCTTATTTTTCTGACAGCGGATTTATTACTACATTATGCATCAGTTCTTACCATGTTACTTAGATACATACAAAAGGGATATCCGAGTCTAACCGGATATCCCTTTATTTATCATATGCCATTTTGAATATTTTCTTTTATTATATATCTCATTATCTTATGGCAATATTCCTTATCAAAATGTATTCCATCCGTACTGGCATCCTCCGGCAGCACACCGTTCTCTGCCACACTGGCTGCCACATCAAGATACACAACCTGATCATAATCCTCACACATATCCCTCATAAGACTGTTGAGTCTGTCGACGCCAGGATTATTATATACCGTATCATTTGCTGAGCACTCCGCTGACACAGGAATTACAGACATTACATAGATAACTGCCCCCGGCTGCGATGCTGTGATATTATCCAGCAATTTACGATATGCAGATATATATCTTTCATTATACCAGCCAAGTTCCTCTATACCGAACCCAATATATACACTGTTATAAGTTCTCTCACTCAGAACATCCAGAACGGTACAGGCATCACTGGCATTATTTTTCGCAATTTTGGAAGTTAATACATTCTCTGCATTCAGATCCTGAGCCGCATATATATCCCAGCCTGAGAGTCCTGAATTCATTCCAATAGCCTCAGCCCTTGCATCTCCGATCAACACAGATGTGTCAAAATAAGAGTTGACAGCGTCGCTCTGACTGATCTCATACTCTGCATCAACCGTGCTTCCATCAGCTTTCCTCAGATTGCCCTGTTTCAACGCAAATATCAATATGAGTATCACAACAACACCTATGGCGCTCTCCAGTATCTGACGTCTGCGGCGACGCCTTTGGTGAATTATCTTACTTCTATAATTATTATTCTTAGACACACTGACCTCCGATATTGTCTACATAATATAACCTATCTCAACTTAAATATCCTGTGACAGTATACCAACTGATGAGAAAATAATCAAGAATGCGTATTTTTTCAGCCTTCAGGCCGCTATTTTATTTAAACTTTCGTGTGGACACTTCTTTTTGTGCGTGTTACTATTTATTTTATACAACGTTATCAAGCAACAGCAACTACATAATTAAGAGGAGAAAATAATATGAACACTACAGCCCAGAAAATTGATTACAAAGGTGAAGCCTGTATAGAACTGATATCCGGCGATTACAGAGCTGTCATCGCACCTTTCAATGGAAGTAACATTATGAAGATGGAGAATACCGCTCTGGATATTGATATATTCAGAAACGATCCTTCTCTTTCACCTGCACAACTCAAAGCTGCTGCAGAGATATACGGTATGCCAACTCTGTATCTGCCTAACAGATTATCCCATGGTGATCTCAGGACATCAGACGCTATGTATCATTTTCCATGCAATGACCCTCTTGGCAACCACCTTCACGGCTTCCTCCATCTCAGGAACCACAGCATCGTCGACATATCTGTTGATGGGGATAAAGCAATAGGTAAAACTGCCTATACATATGACGAAAAAGATGAATTTTTCAGCACATACCCTGTCAGCTTCAGAGCAGATTTCACTTTCACACTCACACCGGACGGTATGAATTACGAATTTACACTTACAAACCTCTCTGACAGACAGATGCCATACGGTGTATGCAACCATGTTGCATTCAAGGGACCATTCACATCCACCGGAAAAGGCGAGGACATGCGTCTCTGTGTACCGATCGGAGACAAATGGGAACTTGACGAGCATGCTATTCCAACCGAGAAGAATCTCCCTATAACTGACTACGATCTTCAGTATAAGAACGGAACTATGGTTCCTGTACTCAAAGATATCGACAACGATCTCTACACAGCACAGATGAACGAATTGGACGGAAAACCATTCTACGGCGTATATGCTACAGACATGGCAACAGGTAAAAAGATCTGCTACGAAGTGGATCAGACAATGAAATTCTGGATCATGTGGAATGATCATGGCGACAAAGGTTATTTCTGTCCTGAGCCAATGAGCTGGAATATCGATGCCCCTAATCTTTCCGGAGATCCATCAGTGACCGGATACACAGAGCTTACACCGGGCGAGTCAAAGACAGTACGTGAAAGAATTTTTACGATTGGTTAATATATATCTTCAATATTTCATTACAGGCGGTTTTGCAAGAGTGCAAAACCGCCTGTTTTTATTAATTTTAATTTTATTGAGTTAACAACGCGTATATAATAAAATTATATTATACTTACCTTTATTAATGTTGATGTGAAGAGGCATCACCACAATAAAGTAAAATTAATGGACATATGTCCAACTGTCAGGAGGGATATACTATGAAAAAGACTGTCACTATATTATATTCATGCATTTTATTTTTTCTATGTCTGTGTATGGCCCCAGTCACCGCTTACGGCAAAGATAAGCAAACTGGTTCAACGCAATATCACATAGAACTAAACGCTGCCGGGGGCACTATATCGGACAGCTCATCTATAACTGTAGACTACTCTTCGGATTCTGACGATGTTCTGGATCTGTCCAAATACAAGCCTGACAGATCTGGTTATACATTTACCGGATGGTATTCCGGTTCACGCAGGATAACCACAGTAAGCAAATATAGCTTTTCTGCAGATAGCACATCAATCAAACTTACAGCCGTGTACACCAAAGATTCATTTTCAGGTGACGGCCTCACATTCATTCTGGATGCCAACGGCGGTTCCATAAATGGCAGTGACTCTGTAACCTGTGACTTCGAAGCCGCATCCGGCACCAGTCTGTACGGATATGCTCCAACCAGAGACGGCTACGACCTTACTGGCTGGAATACAAAATCTGATGGTTCAGGCAGCAATGTTGCTTCACTTTCCGCTGACGACTTTGCGAATGCTGAATCCAAGGGATTTGAGTATTCTGATGTCGACGGTACTGAGAACACAAGATGCCTTCATTTGTATGCATCCTGGGCAGAAGCAAAGGCTCCTTCAGGCTCCATAACTATAGGTGAAAACAGCTGGTCATCACTCCAGGATAATCCCGGTTTTGACATATATTCATCCAAGGCGTTATCAGCATCCATCAGCTGTGATCCTGCCACAGCTACTGTACGTTACATTATAAGCCGTCAGGCTTTGGACAGCGATTCACTGGGCAGCCAGACATTTACAGACTACTCAGGTTCCATATATCTTCCAACAGGCGGCCAATATATAATCTATGCACAGCTCACATCCCAGAGCGGTAAGACTTCCTACCTGTCATCATCAGGCGTGGTTGTGGACGGTACTGCCCCTGTTATCAGCGGTATAAAAGATGGTGCAATCTACTGTGTAGCAGCAACTGCAACCATCAAAGATTCTGAAATTGCAAAAGTTTATATCGGCAAAGAAGAAGTGACTCCTGATGACAATCACCAGATAGTTATTCCCGGTGCAAAAGGTAAACAGACGATCACAGCCACAGATAAGGCTGGTAATTCAACAAAGATCACTATCACCGTCAACAAAGACCACACTGCCAAAACTGTGAGGAATAAATGTCAGACATACAAAGTCTGCAAATATTGCAAGGAACAGCTGAGCACACCAAAAACCAGCCACACCGCCCTGAAAAAGCATGCCGCCGTCAAGGCAACAACAAACAAGACCGGAAACATTGAGTACTGGTACTGCTCAGACTGTGGTAAATATTTCAGTGACAAAAAGGGTACAAATGAAATAAACAAAAAAGATACTGTGACAGAAAAGCT
>JAQYAS010000019.1 GCA_029338615.1 Clostridiales bacterium | reverse complement strand
ACAGTTTCCAAGAGATACACTGACCTTGTAAGGCTTGTCACAATGTTCATTGAACTTCTCAAATGAACTGTATACTTCCTCAGCAAATGCATCTGCAGCGTCAGAGTCCTTAAGGCCGAGTACAAGGCAGCAATACTCGTCGCCGCCTATTCTGCCTACGATTCCATTATCGCCTACAGATTCGATCAGGATATCTCCTATGGTCTTGAGAGAGAAATCGCCCTCGTCATGGCCATATCTGTCATTGATGATCTTGAGACTGTTCATATCTGCGTAGAATACCGTAGCCGTCCTTTTCTGCTCCTCACATTCCTTGAGCAACTGTAATGATCTGTCAAAGAAACCTCGTCTGTTCATGATTCCTGTCAGAGGATCCTGCTTTGACAAATTGTCAAGCATAATGTTGTTCTTCTGCAGAATCGCCATACTCTCCTCAAGGCGCTTCATGATCTCCTCGTTCGTCTTGAGCAGATTGATCATCTTGACAGCGGCTGAGACCTGATTTCCAAGGAACTCCCCATTTACCAGAACTCCTTCCGTGAGATCACACAGAAGAACTCCATAGAGTATTTCGTTGGAATACAGCGGCAAGAGTACATATATTCCAGCTCCTTCCACACCGAGGCTCTCAAAATCATAAAGATTTGATGATGACACCTTCTGGTTCACAGTGATCACACTGCTGACCTTCTCTTTAAGATCCTTAGTCTTGAGATATAACTGGTCAGGCAGTTCAAATGGCTCACCGATCAGATGTATTATTGGCTCTTTATATAAGAATATAAATGCATTCTCTATGTCCAGCCAGTCCATGGTGCCAAGGATCTCTCCATAACTCCTGTCATTGCCTCTGTCAAAACTCAGAACCTTCTGGATAAATGTCTTCATCTTGAACCGCGTCTTATTCCGTTCTTCCCACTGCTCTGAGAGCATATGGTTCATTGAGAGATATCCCTCAATAACATTCTTACTACGTTTTCTTGATCCGCCTTTTTTACAGAATGAATCTCTTCTGATAAACTCAGTCGGAAGTATCTTACTCTCAACCTGCTTGCCATCAATGAGCCTGACCATAAGATTTACAGCTTCTGAGCCAAGTTTTCCCGCGTCTGCGCGCACAGTCGAGAGCGTCGGATATATCTGTGTAGCCCACTCAATATCATCGTAACCCATGACTGATATATCTCTTCCCGGCAGAATATCCCTTGCCTTAAGTTCTTCATAAAAACCAGATGCACAGGAATCATTTACGCAGAACACTCCCTGCATATCCGGATTCCTGTCCAGAATATCTCTGAAAACCTCTTTTGATTCCGATGTAAGATTGCCCTCCACATAAAGTCCCGGATCAAACTCTATTCCATGAGCCTCAAGCACCTCAATGTAGGTTCTCCTTCTCTCCTTTGCATCATAATTGGAGTCCGGACCGCCTATCATACCTATTCTTGTATAACCAAGTTCCTCGATCATGTAATTGAGTCCTTCTCTTATGCCTGCTCCATTGTCATATCTGACACAAATCTGATCCGGCTCATCTGCAGCCACTATCACACACGGCATCTGCAGATATCTTTTCATAAATTCTCTGATACGCTCCTTGGTTGCAAAGCAGCCAATACAACTCGATGCAACAATAACGCCGTCCAGATTCTCCTTTGTCGCATAGGAAAACAACGTCTGGTACTGATATTCATAATATATCTCTGACGTTTCTGAGTATTCCCGGTCAAGGAACTTACCCGGAATAACAACTATATTGACATCAAGTGTCTTTGCTCTCTCTATAACCCCATGACAGAGCAGCCTCGTAAAATCATCCGTGATTCCGCCTACCAGAACACCTATCGTCTTTCTCTTCATAACTATTCCCCTTGACATTCTCTTCCAAAGGCAGGATCTTACTTGCTGACTGTGGATGCTACGATCTCCATATCGCCCTCAAAAACCGGGTTGCTGTATCCGTTTGGCAGGATAAAGTGATCACCCTTCTTTATAGCGTTTCCATCCACCGTTCCACTTCCCGCAACTACAGACATGATAAGGAATGGCTTGTCGCCCACATTCAGCTCTGCCTTTCCCTCAACATCCAGCTTGTATACCGTGTAATACTTACAGCTTATAAGCTCACAGAGTTCATTTGCCTTATTTGCCTTGACACTTATAACGCTATCCTCAACCGGCTTTGCAGGAACTGTTATAACATCTATGCTCTGCTTTACGTGCAGTTCTCTAGGCTTTCCATTGCTCAGTCTGTCATAATCATAAACTCTGTATGTGATGTCACTGTTCTGCTGTGTCTCAAGAAGTGTGATTCCTCCTTTGATCGCGTGTACTGTACCGGGATCTATCTGAATGAAATCCCCCTTCTTAACAGGGATCTCTCTGATAAATTCCTTCCATTTCTTACCTTCGATCATATCACATAATTCTTCCTTTGTCCTTGCATTATGACCGATTACAAGTGTTGAATCTTCCTTGCAGTCAAGAATATACCAGCACTCCATCTTGCCAAATGAACCATTCTCATGCTCTGCAGCATATGCATCGTCCGGATGTACCTGGATGCTCAAATCGTCCTTGGCATCGATTATCTTTATGAGCAGTGGGAATCTGACACCATCTATGCCGCCAAACAGCTCTCTGTGGCTGTCCCATAAGTCGGCAAGCGTCTGACCTGCAAACTCGCCATTTTTCACTGTACAGTTGCCATTCTCATGTGCCGCAACTCCCCAGCACTCGCCTATATCATCGCCCTCAACATCATATCCATATTCTTCTCTGAGCTTTGTACCGCCCCAGATATTGTGCGTAAACACCGGATTCAAAAAAAGTATTTCCTTGTTCATCGTCATTCTCCTCCTTTTAACGTACGGCAATTGGAGAATCTACGTTGTGAGATATTGTGTATGATACTCTTGTTTGTCCCCAATTGCCTGTTCTATATAAGCCGGTGAAGGAATCATATTTTTACATTGACTATGACTTCTTCACTCGTCATTTCCATGTTAATGTATGTCACTGTTATTTTATTGCATCTGTTGCCTTTTTTCTACATATTACAGTCTTTTTTCTGTCTTTTTTTATGATTGCCAAAACTCTCAGAACCAAATTCAGCCTGGCTTACTGCCAGGCTGTCATAGTCTAAAAGGTTTGGCAATCACCTGCCAATACTTTTGTTTAAGAGGGGCCCCAAATGGCGGCGGGCACCGCCTTGGGGAATGAGAAAAAATTAATACAATTGCCGCATATGAGTAGGGGCTCATAGCAATCTATAACTAACTATCTTCTACCGATCTCGGTATCAGAAGTTGTTATCACACTGTGTGACTTGATGTAATCTACGATCTCATCAAGCTTTGTGAATGCAAGGCCAACATAGCTGTCAGCTGCACCGTAGTAAATTGCGATCTTTCCAGTCTCGCTGTCGTGAATAGTAGCACATGGGAAACATACATTAGGAACAAAGCCTCGCTCCTCGTACCACTCTTCTGGTGTGAGAAGGAAGTTCTCACAACGATACTTAACGATCGATGGGTTGTCGATATCGAGGATCGCACCACCGATTGAGTATACATAACCGTTACAGGTTCCCGCTACTCCATGGTAGAATAACAGCCATCCTTCAGAAGTCTCAATAGGGGCTGCACCGCCACCGATCTTAAGTGACTCCCACCACTCGCTGCTCTTGCCCATGACATGTCTGTGCTTACCCCAGTAAACCATATCAGGACTCTCACTTACGAATATATCACCAAATGGTGTGTGTCCACTGTCACTTGGACGTGACAGCATCACGAAATTACCGTTGATCTTTCTCGGGAAGAGAACTGCATTTCTGTTAAATGGAAGGAATGGGTTCTCGATTCTCACAAATGTCTTGAGATCCTTTGACTTTGCTATACCTATCGCTGCGCCATAGAAATCCTGGCACCAGATTGCATAGTATGTATCCTCTACCTTTACAAGTCTTGGATCATATGCATATACAGGCATGAACTCTTCACCGTTCTCGTCAACAAACTTGATCTTCTCCTCACTGATATTCCAGTGGATGGCATCCTCGCTCTCTCCGAGGTAGATATAAGGTATTCCATTTACCTGCTCGCCTCTGAATACTCCGACAAATTTTCCCTCAAATGGAACTACTGCACTGTTGAATATTCTTGCAACACCCTTTACAGGGTTTCTTCCTATTATAGGATTCTCTGTATATCTCCAAATTGGAGCGTCATGATTGTCATTTGCCGGTCTGTCCTGCCATGGCACGTTTGGCACAGGCTCGCTGAACATTTTTACTTCTGACATAAGTACCTCTTTCTTCCAGCTCTCCCGCCGGATATATATTTTTCACGTTATATCTCTCACCCGAACGAAATGAGTTCTTACTTCAGCACAAACACCATTTCGTCAGGCGATCAGTTCATTTTATTGTCTTACTTGTCTGCGTTCCTGAGGAACTCAAGGTTCTTCCTGATCAGCTCACATCTCTGTGCTACACACTCAACGCTTCTTCCCGGATCAGAAGGTGTGTTGAATACATAATCGATGAGTCTGTCAACTGTTGTTGTTGCAACATGCATTCTTGTATCGCTTGATGCGTAGTAGATGAACACTTCGTTATTCTCGTTTACGATGGCACCATTTGTGAATACAACGTTGGATACATCGCCGACTCTCTCCTCACCGCGAGGTCCGATGAGCATTCCTGATGGCTCAGCGATAACCTTTGAAGGATCATTGAGATCTGTCGCAAATGCATAAAGCACGTATCTGAGACCGGCTGCTGTATTTCTCACACCATGTGCGATGTGGATCCAGCCCTTGTCTGTCTTTATAGGAGGTGCGCCTGCACCGTTCTTTGCCTCTGTTATAGTGTGGTACTTGCGAAGACTTGTCATCTTCTCCTCGTCTATAACTGCATGCTCTATGTCATCGCAGAGACCGAATCCGATTCCTCCGCCGCTTCCTGTCTCGATGAAATCATCCATTGGACGTGTGTAGAATGCATACTTGCCATCTACAAACTCAGGATGAAGCACTACATTTCTCTGCTGTGGGGAACGAAGAGTCTTGAGGTTGTCAAGACGCTCCCAATGCTTTAAATCCTTTGTTCTCACGATACCCGCTGCTGCAACAGCTGCCGAGAGATCATTCACAGTTGTATCCTTGCTCTCTGAACAGAACACACCGTAGATCCATCCATCCTCGTGCTGTGTCAGTCTCATATCATATACATTTGTCTCCTCCGGACATACATCATCCAGAAGGATTGGATAATCCCAGAAACGGAATCCATCGATACCGTTGTCACTCTCAGCTACGCCGAAGAATGATTTTCTGTCATTTCCCTCTATTCTTGCGACAAGATAGTACTTGCCGTTCAGGTAGATAGCACCTGAGTTCATGACAGCGTTAACTCCGAGGCGCTCAATGAAGTATGGATTTGTCTCAGGGTTTAAGTCATATCTCCACGTGAGAGGTATCATCTCTCTTGTGAGCACAGGATACTCATATCTGTCATAGATTCCATTATAGAAATCTGTCTTCTTATTCTTTCTCTCAAGAAGCTTGTTCAGTTTGTCAAGCTCTACATAATATTTCTCATTCATCATTTAGGCATTCTCCTTATAATTTGAAAGCAATTGAATGCTATTTATTTGCCGTCAGCGAGTCTGTTCATAATCTCAAGGCACATTCTGCCGTTGTGGTATGGGCACTTCCATGGCTCAACTATAGGACGTCCGACTCTTGGTGTTCCATCCGCATTCAGATCCCAGAACCACTCTGATCCCGGTCTCTTGTCTATGAAGTATTCCTTTATGTACTCCCACACCTTCTCAGCAGCCTCGTAATACTTCTTATCACCCGACTTTTGATAAGCATTTATAAATCCTACTATTGATTCTGCCTGAACCCACCATACTCTTACCGTGTATGGCACGCCCTTTTCACATTCTGTCAGAACTGAATGTCCATCGAAAGCAAGCTCATATATCTGCTCTGCAAGGATATCTGTTATCTTTGTGATCTTCTCTGTGTACTCTGCCTCTCCAAGCACCTCGGTCGCCCTGTCCAGAAGCCATGATGTCTCAATGTCATGTCCGTATGAGTACAGATCGATCAGAGAGTTATAATCCTTATCAAAGAACACTTCCTGTCTCTTAAGCTCCGGATTGTATACCTTATCAGCAAATACATCGAGCAGCCATTTCAGGCGCTCCTTTACCTTGGAATCCTTGGATACCTTATAAAGTTCTGTGTAAGCCTCAAGTGCATGGAGCAGTGTGTTCATTGTTCTCTCTGCGAGAACACCATTCTCAGAAAGCTTATCATTTGACTCCGGCTTGAACTCTCTTGTAAAAGCCTCGAGATAGCCACCTTCGTCAGTACATTTCTCTTCTATTGTATGGAAAAGCTGCAGGGCCAGGTCCAAAGCTTCCGAATCACCGGAAGCTTCGTAATAGGCGGATAAGGCATATATACTAAATGCCTGATTGTATGTGTGTTTTGTCGTATCTTTGGGTGAACCATCGTAATTCATGGACCAATATATTCCGCCATATTCCCTGTCTATACAATATTCTTTCAGAAATTCATATCCATGAGCAGCCTCATCTAGAAGCTTCGGGTCCTTGAGTGCCTTATACGCACTTGCGAAGAACCAGGTAATTCTACTGTTAAGAATACAACCCTTCTCAGCCTTTTTATCAAGGTTGAGGTCGTAATCCATATACCCATAAAATCCGCCGTACTCATCATCCCTCAGGGCCTCCCAGAATGGGATGATAGCATCTGTTAATTCTTTTTGAATTTCATTTCTCATATTCATGAACTCTCTTCTTCTAATAAATTATTAACCCTTTACAGCACCCTGTGTAATACCACTGTAGATCTGTTTCTGACAGCAGATGAATACTATAAGTGCCGGTATGATCGATATGATAACACCTGCACAGATCAGGTTGTACTGACTTCCCATAGGTCCTACGAACTTGTATAGTGAGATAGCCATTGTCTTGATCTCCGGGCTTATGAGGTAAAGGTTTGCTGCGTAGTACTCGTTGTAGATTACAACGCCCTTCAGTATACAGGCAGTAACGATAGCCGGCTTGAGAAGTGGAAGTATGATCTTCCAGTAGATAGTCCAGTATGATGCACCATCCACGATAGCTGACTCGTCAAGAGATACTGATATATTCTCCATAAACTGTATAAAGATGTAGATTGAGATAACATCTGTACCACAGCTCATGATGATGTAACCATATAAGTGATCAATAAATCTCAGATCACCCATGATGTTGTAGACTGTAACCTGCATTGCAACTGCCGGGAGCAGTGATGCTACGAGAAAAAGTGTTCTGATAAATCCATTTCCCGGAAACTTGAATCTGTTCAGCACATATGCAAGCTGTGTTCCTATTACAACTGACACGATAAGTACGCATACCATGACTATTACTGAGTTGAGGAATGCACGGCCCATGTTGGCAGTCGTGAATGCCTTTACAAAGTTGCTGAAGTTCAGAAAGCTTTCAGGGAGTTCCATTACTGAAGTAGCCTTATACTCATCTGTTGTCTTGAAGGCTGTTGTAATACATGATATAAGAGGTACAACCGCACACAGTGAGAAGAATATGAGTACAAAGTACTTGAGGAAACCTCTTACATAATATCCAACGGTTCGTTTTTCTTTTATTGGTGCTATGCTTGGCACATCCGTCTTTCCTCTTGCCATGTTACTTGCCTCCCTTCGCAGAAGCAGCCATCTGCTTCACGTATTTCTTGGTATCTCTCTCCTGTTTCTTGCGAAGCTTCTTTGCCTTATAACTCTCATCATCTGAGCTTGAATCCTTGAAGATGTACTCAAAGAACAGCTTCTGAAGCGCAGCACATATAAGTATGATAAGGAGAAGTACAACGGCCATTGCTGATGCAAGACCGACCTTCTGGCTTGTATGTGCTATCTTGTTCATGATGATGAAGTAAGTACCTGTTCCGTTTGCACCTGTTGTGATAACGAAAGGCTGCTCGAAAGCACTGAGTGATCCTGTTATTGCTAAAATTACATTTAATGTAACGATTGTCTTGATACTTGGCAGTATGATATATCTAAACTGCTGGAATTTATTTGCACCATCAAGCTCTGCCGCCTCATAAAGTTCTGCATCTACCGACATGATAGCTCCAATGAAGAGAACCATCATCTGTCCAAGGTATCTCCAGACTGAGGTTGAAACCAGTGTCCAGTTGTTGACACTCTGGTCTTTGAGCCAATATGGAAGGTTGTCTAAGCTAAATCCACACAACTGAAGGATTGAGTCAAACACGAATCCTCTTGTGAAGAAGAATTTGAAAATGAAACCTACAGCGATACCACTGATAAGATAAGGGAAGAAAATAAATCCCTTGAAAAGGTTACCACCTTTTACTTTGAAACTCAGAAGAGTTGCAAGAAAAAGTGCAAGTACTAACTGTACAAGTGCTCCTACGATGTAATACAAACTGAGCTTTAATGCACCGAAACAGTCTTTTCTTGTGAACACATCGATATAATTTGCTAATCCTACGAATTCTCTCTTTTCTACAGGCGTCGTATATTTCATCTTGTAGAAACTAAATTTAACCATCTCTCCGAATGGTATATATGTAAATACTAATAGCAAAAGCAATGGGATAATTGCGAAGGCTGCGCATATTATAACCTGCTGCCCCTTCCTGCTTGACGCCCATTTACCAAAGCCGGATTGTTTTTTGTTAGCCATACTCATTCCACCGCCTTTTTTAATAAACCGGGGCGGGCAATCCCACCCCGGTCTGTAGCTTATTCTTACTTGTTATAATAGAGTCTTTATTACTTCTCTGTAACCTCGATGCCTAATGACTCCTGAGCATCTGACCACTTCTGGTTCCACTCAGCCATGATATCGTCGAATGACATGTCGCCGTTTGCAGCATGCTCGATGATGGCCTGGATCTTGTCGTTACCACCATTGCTTACGTTAAGCTCTGACTCTGAGTTGAGCTGGTTGAGGTAATCCTCCTCGCCCTCAAGAGCTGCCTCGTCTGCAACGAAGTCAACACCGTCGAATGAGATCTTTGACTCTGAACCAGGAACAAGTGCAAGTGAATCCTCGTTGTAAGCATATCCTGACTTCTCTGTCATCCACTTAACGAATACAAGAGCTGCCTGCTTCTCATCATCTGAAGCGTTTACGTTGATACCGTAGCAGTAATCTGCACCTGATGAAGCGTACTGCTTACCATTTACTGAGATAGGGAAAGGAATGTATCCTATATCGTCTGCGTTAGGTCCGCCTGCTTCCATCTGTGGGTATGCCCATGAACCAAGTACCATACATCCGATCTCGCCGTTGTTGATCATTCCCTTACATGACTCCCAATCTGTTGTTGAGTAATCATCCTCTGTAAGTCCCTGTGATACTGCATCGTAAAGAATCTTATATACTGCATAAGCATGTGTATCGTCGCCATAGTTCTTGAATGGATCCTTTGTATGGGCTAACTTCTGGTTCTTGTATGTAGCATCGCCTGTTGCTGTGATCGAGATATAATCATCCCAAGCTCCCATTGTCCAGCCTGCTGCATAGTTTGTGTAAAGTGGAATACAATCCGGATTCTTATCCTTGATTGCCTTGAGTGCCGCGATGAACTCCTCTGGTGTCTTAGGTACGTCTGTCACACCTGCATCAGCAAATACCTTCTTGTTGTATACGATACCCTGTGTTGTAGCTGCAAGAGGTACACCATATACCTGACCCTGATAAAGCCATCTGTTTGAGTAATTTACAAGACTGCTCATTGTATCATAATCGCCAAATGACATGAAATATGTTGAAAGGTCTGCCATGTCAACTGCCGGGATACACATTACTGTCTCGTAGTTTCCTGACTGAAGATGTGTAAGAGCATCATCTGCATAGTTTGTATCTGTGATAACATCAACCTTGATGTTTGGGTACTCCTTGTTGAAGTCCTCAAGATACTGCTTCCAGTTCTTTCCGCCGTAATCATCTGAGTCCATATCAGTTCTGTTGTTGTAGAACTTGATCTCCGCTGAAAGATCTGTGAAGTCTGTTCCTAACTGGATGTCTGCATATGACTTGATTCCCTCAGCATCAGCTGTTGTGTCATCTGCTGAATCACTTCCTGCTGCCTCTGTGGTAGCCTTTGTTGCCTCTGTTGTGTCCTTGTTATCGCTTCCTGATCCACAACCTGCAAGTGATGCTGCCATAAGACCAGCCATTGCGATACATGCAATACGCTTTGATTTCATAGTTTTGTCCTCCTTAAAACCTTCTTTGTTTTTAACTTTATATTAAGTATACATTAATTTATTTTTTAGTCATCACTCATCCTTGTTATTAATCACCATATCTTGTATTTTTCGTTAATTTTACCATTATAGGTGCCTTTTTTCAATATCAAATAGACATTTTATCCATACATTTTTATCTTCAATTAGTATTTTATTGTTTTTTTAGCTAATTAGCCGCTAATTTATATTGCTTTTAGCTTGTGATGATTATTTAATAATTGTATTATTATGGATAGGAGGTGGTTTACATGTTAGCTAAAGAATTAATTTCCTGCACTGTACTGTCAGGTTACAATATCCAGAAAGATATTGAGAACGCAAGATTCCACAGTGCGTTCTTTACATATGAAGAATCAATGATCAACGATGGCCTTATTCATCTTCTGGCCAACGGCGATATTTCTTTTGCTTATTCATGCGGTTATACCTTCTCTTTCATCCCGTGTTACCATTTCTTCTATATATATGAAGGAACTCTTACAGTAACATCGGGCAGCAGCAAATCATCATATTCCAAGAATACAGCCGCGCTTTTTGAGGCAGGATCAGAAATAACATACGCCACGAACGGCAAGTGTCGTTTCTACGAGGCATTCATCCTCGGAGCTCCGCTTAACCTGTATCATGAGTTTCTCCCCGAATCTATATCCTATAAAAAGGAATCCGCCGGAGCCTCTGTACTCTGGAGCCATCTTTCGCTGATAAGCAGACTCCAAGGGGAGTTGTCTACCACCGATATTTTCAGAATTTCCAAATGGTTTAATGATATCCTGACCGAATTATGTGTATTTATTGAAAACTCATCCAAGAAGAGGGATCGTATACCTTCTTATCTTTTATCGGTAAAGAATCAGATGGATACAAACTACGCCGAACCGCTGTCGCTTGATGACCTCGAGGCAACTTACAGGATCAGCAGATACAGGATATGCAGAGAATTTTCATTTCACTTCGGTGAATCACCTATGCGCTATCTCAACAGTCGCAGGATCGATGCTGCCAAAAGGCTCCTTCTCACAACAGATCTGTCCGTCCACGAGGTCGGATCCCAGGTTGGAATCGAGAACACCAACCACTTTATCAACTTGTTCAAAAAAGACACCGGTACAACTCCGCTGTCTTTCAAGCAGGCTGCACCGGTGTCTATATCCGATTTGCATTACAATTGATATGTAGTTTTATTATCGTTCTATTCTGGCAACGCTATCCTTTATCACGATTCGTCCATCCACGACAAATATGCCATCAGTATATTTTTCGTTGGATATCTTTTTTATAATCTTATGCAGGGTTCTCTCTGCCATCTCCTGCATATTGATCTCGTATGTGGTCACGCCTATATCGCAGATTCCAGGATACATGTAATTATCAAACCCCACAACAGACACATCCTCAGGAACTCTGTAGCCCGCAGCATTGAGTATCTTTATGAGCGTAGCTGCCGCAAGATCACAGTTGCACACAAACGCTGTAGGCATATTCCCCGGAAGTTTGAAGCAGTTCTCCTCGTCAAACTGCCCCGTCTTCACATCTCTGTCCGGAATAACCCAGTCTTCTCTGAACGGAATATCATGCTCCAACAAAGACTTTATATAGCCCAAATATCTGTCAGTTATACTGTTCGTTGAACCTATCGTGCCAACATATGCAATATCTCTATGTCCCATATCATACAGATAATTAGTCAGCATATAGCTTCCATAGAAACTGTTTGCTATAACCGTGTCTATCGGTCTCGAATTGTCATAATAATCCACATACTCTATAGGAACCTTGGCTGTCTTCTCCAGTTTCTCCAGGTATTCCTTACCCATGGAACCTACAACAACCATTCCATCAACCTTGTCATCCTCCAATAGCATAGGCATCTCAGCATTCATTACACTATCTCTGGAAACAAATTCCAGCATAGTAAAGCAGCCTCTTGCCACCGCCTTTTTGTTAAGCACCTGATATAACTGCCAATAAAATGATGGGTACTTGCCAAGATATATCTCCTGGATGAGCACTCCTATATTATACTTTTTCTTTGCCGTCTTCTTTCTGATCTCAGATGGTGATTGATATCCCATCTCATCTGCCAACTGTTTGATCTGTGCTCTGAGCTCCTCGCTGACACCCTTCTGATCTGAAAGTGCCTTTGAAACCGTCACGGTACTTACGCCAACAATGGCAGCTATGTCTCCCAATTTTACTGATTTTGCCATAACTAGTCCTTCTCACTTTATTTTTACGTGGTTAAACAACTTAATTTTATTCTATTTTTAAGTTAAACTATTGTCAAGCACAAAGTGATAAAGTCTGCTCATGTAATCCCCACGCATATCTTCCACAAGCATCCCGGCATTCATCAGAAGATCTCCCCCATACACTTCGTCCGTACCATCAAGTCTGTAATCTGCAGCCTCGTAAAGCCCTAAAAGTTTTATCTTTCTGCTGTGCATATTAGGTCTTCCAAGCACCTGAACGTAAGTCACCAACGCCTCACTCTTATCCTTTGCAACAACCATCCAGCAATCATACAGTCCATTTTCCCTGTACGATGCAACCCTATAATAATCACCCTCCCTTACAAGATCATTATATTTATGATACATAGACACCTGCTCAGGGATCATCGCACGTTCTTCTTCACTTATTTTTGTGATATCGAGCTCATAGCCAAATGTTCCCGCCAGAGCCACATGTGCCCTGGTCATAAAAGGTGTACTCCTTCCAACTGTGTGATTAGGGCAATCCGACACATGGGCGCCCATGGTCGAAAGCGGATATATCAGTTCCGTTCCCTCCTGTATAGAAAGTCTCTCTATGGCATCCGTGTCGTCGGAGCACCATATCTGTGGACTGTAGTAAAGCATGCCAGGGTCAAATCTTGCACCACCGCCCGAGCAGTTCTCAAGCAAAAGATCTGGGAAATCGTTAACAAGGCGCTCTTGCAGCTCATATACTCCAAGCACATACCTGTGAGCCAATTCTCCCTGCCTGTCTCCGGTGAATTCTACGCTGCCGATATCCGTGAGCTGTCTGTTCATATCCCACTTAACATACTCAATATTTGCGGATGAGATCACGTTATGCACACATTCATACACGTAGTCTCTAACTTCTTTTCTCGAGAGATCAAGCACGTACTGATTTCGCGACAATGTAGCCGTTCTCTCCGGAACCGCAAACGCCCAGTCAGGATGCTTTCTGTAAAGTTCAGAATCAGGAGAAATCATTTCAGGCTCCATCCATATTCCAAATTTCAGCCCCAGCTTATTCACCTCATCAACAAGATGTTTCAAACCTCCCTTGATCTTGTTTTCATTTACAAACCAGTCTCCAAGACTTGTGGCATCATCATTTCTATGTCCAAACCAGCCATCATCCATGACCAGCATCTCTATTCCATGTTCTGCCGCACTCTTTGCTATCGCAAGGAGCTTATCAGTATCAAAGTCAAAATATGTAGCCTCCCAGTTGTTGATGAGGACAGGTCTCTTCTGATGAAGATATTTGCTCCTTATAAGATGTCCCCTGTAGAAATCGTGCAGATTTCTGGACATCTGGCCAATTCCGTTATGACTGTATGTGAGCACGACTTCCGGAGCAACAAATTCATCTCCTGGTGTGAGCAGCCACTCAAATCCCTCTGAATGTATGCCCATGACTGCGCGTATGGAATCAAACTGTGATTTCTCTATCTGTGCGATGAAGTTACCCGAGTACACAAAATGCATTCCATATACATCACCCGTAGTCTGATCTGTACCCTTTGTCATCCATGCCATAAACGGATGGTCCTGGTGGGATGACTCACCGCGGAGAGAGCTTACACTCTGCTTGCCATAAGCTATCGGGCGTCTCTCGATCTGTCTCTCCCTGGCCCATGAGCCATGAAGAGTAAGCATCTCAAAATCCTCGTCATCCATGTCTATACATGCAGAATATACCTTTGTGAGCCTGATATCCCTATCACCTGCATTTTTCACGCTCACACTTCTGGTTATAACATCCTCATCCTCAAACACAGAATATATCAGGTCAACATCAATGCCACATCCCCCATCCATCATATGGACAACGAGAGTCTGAACCTCCTCTTCTCCCGCAAATGATGCCGGAAGGCCACTAATCCCCGGCTTTCCATTTACAATATCGTAATCCACAAATTTCAGATCAACGGTTCTGCTGCCATTTGCGGTCTTTACCGCAATACAACTCTCCCTGTAGTCTCCTATTCCATTTCCGGAATACTCTGTCGGAAATGTGTCCATAAATGAACATCTCTCCCTGTTATTCTTAGACGGAACAAAAGGAGCCTCACACGTTCTCAAAAACTGATCACATTTCTGTGGACGGATCTTCTGTCCATAATATATATGTCCGACAAACCCCTCTTCATCGGCGATTCCGATACGATAACTCGTGTTTCTCGTATCAAGTTCAAATATTCTGTTTGCCTCATCATATCTTATGCTCATATGTATCTATAGTCTCCTCGTTTTATTTATGAATATCACTCTCTGCTTATGTATTCAAGAAATTCAAGTGCAAGATCCATATTCTTGGCATTCTCACCAAATCCCACTGCAGCATCCATTTCGTACCAACCAGTATCCTTCACCCAGGAATTATCACTGATCTTTATTCCAACAGGTATCTTCTTACCCGTTTCAATAACCGTTGCATACACAAACGAATCTTTATACTTTTCTTTCAGTTCATCAGTCAGCACCTTATCAAGATCCTGCATATATCCGAATTCTCCAAAACTCATGACAAGGTCTGTGTCGGCAAAGAACACGTCCACCGCATTCGCCATGAATTTGTTCTGCATAAGCTGTAGACTATCCTGACTCATGGCATCATTCGGATCAGTTGACACGCCGATTCCTGTACTTATACTGACATATTCCTTCTCCGCATCAAGGCCATTTTCACTGAGGAATTCCTCATAATACGCCTTGTCATTCGCCGCGGATCCCTGTTGTGTGGTGTTGACCGCAAGGATGTTGAGCGCAGCAGATTCCGCCGTAAAATGTTTTACGACAAGGAATACAACTATGCCAACAACAACAAGTGCAAATAGAGCCTTCGGGGCATAATACTCCAGTATATATTCCTTTTTCTGCTGTTTGTTCATAAGGCTGAGCTTCTGTTTCTCAGACATATGCTCATCTATATCCAAGACGCTCTCCGGCTCTCGTTTCTCTTTTTCATCAGTTTTCTCATCGATGATATGTCCAGCGATACTTTTTACATTTTTCTTTTCTTTTTCTATTTCCGGCATATAATCTCCTATACTACTCCTATCTGCGTTTGCCGCACATTGCAGTTACTTTATACATTGTAGCATTTTTTAGTTAATTTTTAAACAAACTTTTAATATTTTTAACTATATTTTACTTTTTACAAAAGGGACCTCAGCCTCAAGGCGGAGATCCCTCTTGTTCAGCGCATTGGCTGGAAAGTGCATTTACATGTTAAATTTTGTAGTATATGGAAGGAATGTTTTTATTTTTCGACAGTAAATTCTGCCATATTTTTTGATTGTTTATTTAACAAGCTCCTGCACACATGCTTTCATCTCATCTATCTTTGACATGGCATTTTTTAGGCTGTTTTCATTCACGCCAAAGTAGAATTTGATCTTTGGTTCGTTTCCGGAAGGCCTAACCGCGAACCATGCATTATTTTCCAGCTCATAGTACAGCACGTTCGACTTTGGAAGGCCCATATTCTCATCTTCGCCATCAAGCGGCTTGCGGATTCCGCTCACATAGTCCCTCATGCCGGTAACCTTGATACCTGCAAAGGTCGTTAGTGGATGGTTTCTGAAGTTCTCCATCATCTCCTTAATCTGTGCTGCACCATCTACACCCTTTAGAGTTATCCCAAACGCACCTTCAAAGTAATAGCCATATTTGCAGTAAACCTCTTCCATGGCATTACAGATGGTTTCTCCCTGCAGCTTATAAAATGCTGCTATTTCACATAAAATGACAACAGCTGCGCAAGCGTCCTTGTCACGAGTGTAGTCTCCTACTAAACATCCAAAGCTCTCCTCCATTCCGAAGATGAACTTGTATGTGTTGTTCTTCTCAAAGAGAAGTATCTGCTCACCTATGTACTTAAATCCGGTGAGTGTCTCTATATATTTCAGATTGTAATTCTCTGCTATAGCCTTTGTAAGATTGGTGCTGACAACCGTGTTACAGATAGCTCCGTTTGCCGGCAGCTTACCGACTGCTTTCTGCTCACGGCATACATACTCTGCTATCAGGGCACCTGTCATATTGGCATTGAAGCGGACATATGGATATGCAGGATCATCTGCAAATTCCGTGTCTTTCCAGATTCCTGTGCTGTCCTTGACATATATTCCAAGCCTGTCTGCATCAGGGTCTGTAGCCATGATAACGTCCGCATCCACCTTCTTTGCGAGATCTATTCCCATGGCAAATGCTGATGGTTCCTCCGGATTTGGCGACTTGACTGTACTGAAGTCTCCGTCGGGAACAGTCTGTTCCTCTACAACATATACATGCTTGAAACCAAGTCTCTTGAGCACTTCCCTTACAGGTACATTTCCTGTTCCATGAAGTGGTGTATATACTATCTTGATATCGTCTGCAACCTTCGGAATGATGTCGCCGTGGATAGTCTGCTGTATAAGAGCCTGATAGTAATTCTCATCGACGCTTGCAGGAACCATACAGAACAAGCCATCTGCGATTGCCTTATCCTTATCCATGGTCTTGACGTCCTCGTATCTCTCCACATCCGCCACATGCTTCAGGATATCCTGATCCTGAGGGGATACGATCTGACTGCCGTCCTCCCAGTACACCTTGTAGCCGTTGTACTCAGGTGGATTGTGGCTTGCTGTTACCACGATTCCGGCTATACATCCAAGCTCTCTCACTGCAAATGACAGCTCAGGTGTAGGGCGGAGTGCATCAAACACATAAGTCTTTATGCCATTTGCATTGAGGCACAGAGCTGATGCCTCTGTGAACTCCGCTGACATATTTCGGCAGTCATGTGCTATAACAACACCTCTCTCCACAGCATCCGCACCGACCTCAAGTATGTAATCTGCAAGTCCCTGTGTTGCCTTTGTAACTGTATATATATTCATTCTGTTGGTTCCGGCACCCATGATTCCGCGCATTCCGCCGGTTCCAAATTTCAGATTCTTGTAGAATCTGTCCTGGATCTCTTTGTCATCATCTGCGATACTTCTAAGTTCTTCCTTAGTCTTCTCATCAAAACAGTCTGACTCAAGCCAGAACTTGTATTCGTCCATGTAACCCATCTTTTTTACCTCCATATTGTAATTATTTTTAGTCGCGACCGCGATCTTCGAATCTATTTTCCGCTGACATTTGCCTGCCAGCCATTCCGTTTCTTACCAATCATCCCGTTTTACGAGAACATCGCCTTCACATTTGCTGCAAGCTCGTCAAGCTGCTCTGCCGCATCCTCCTGAGAGCTTCCCTTTACCCCGAGGTAGAACTTGATCTTTGGCTCTGTACCTGAAGGTCTCACAAGGAACCACGCACCATCCGCAAGCTGATAATATATCATGTTGGACTTTGGAAGCACTGCTGCCTCAGACTTTCCTGTGACTACATCTGTCTCTGTTCCAAGCTTGTAGTCGTAAATCTTCTCCACACTATAAGCGCCGACCTTCTGGACCGGATTATCTCTCAAAGTCTGAATCATAGACTGTATCTTTGCAGCGCCCTCACGTCCGTCAAACTTCATGGTCTGAACCTTCTCCTTGTAGAAGCCATATTCCTGCCACAGCTCAACCATTCTGTCCCACAGAGTCATGCCACGGTTCTTGTAGTATGCCGCAGCCTCACAGAGAAGCATCAGCGTTCCAACCGAGTCCTTGTCCCTTGCATATGTACCAGGCAGGCAGCCAAATGTATCTTCAAGCCCGAACACATAATTGTGTTCGCCAGTCTGCTCGTAAGCTCTCATTCTCGATGCTATATTCTTAAATCCGATCAGGTTGTTGCAGTCACAGAAGGTGTCGTACTTCTTACATATCTCCTTGACCATATTGGTGATGACAACCGTAGTTACAATCGCCGGATTCTCAGGCAGTCTGCCGCTCTGGGATCTCTGCATCAGCACGTAATCACAGAGGATTGCACCGAACATATTGCCCGTAAATTCTTTATATTCATTATTCTTGCTGTCGTATCCATACATTCCAAGCCTATCCGCATCAGGATCTGTGACGAGTATCAGCTCGCCGCCGACCTTCTTCGCCAGCTCAAGACTCAGGGCATACGCCTCTGCGCCCTCAGGATTTGGGGACTTTACAGTTGGGAAATTACCATCTTGAACGGCCTGCTCTTCTACAACATGTACATCCTTGAAACCCAGCTCGCTTAGAACTCTTGTAACAGGCTTTAGACCTGTTCCGTGGAGCGGTGAGTATACGATCTTTAAGTCCCCGGCTTTAGCGATCTCATCCGGATTCATGACAAGTTTGTGAAGTTCTCCTATATATGCATCATCTATATCCTGTCCGATAATATTCAAGAGTTCTGCATCTATTGCAGCGTCCTTGTCCATAGTTTTAACCATGGAGAAATCTTCTATCTTGTTGACCTCTGCAATAATCTCCTTATCCTGTGGAGATACGATCTGGGCCCCGTCATCCCAGTACACCTTATATCCGTTGTACTCCTTCGGATTGTGGCTTGCTGTTATATTCACTCCGATATTGCAGTGCAGATATCTGACCGCAAATGAAAGCTCCGGTGTCGGGCGGAGTGCATCAAACAGATACACCTTCACACCATTTGCACACAGGCAGAGAGCAGTTTCAAGTGCATACAGCGAAGCATTGTTTCTGTTGTCAAATGCTATAGCTGCCGACGGCTCTGATATTCCGAGCTTTGCCAGATAATTTGCTATTCCCTGTGTCGCCATGCGGACTGTATATATGTTCATGCGGTTTGTTCCCGCTCCCATCACGCCTCGAAGTCCGCCTGTTCCAAATTCCAGATTTGTATAGAATCTGTCCTCAATCTCTTCTGCATTATCTCTGATACTGATAAGCTCTTTCTTTGTGTACTCGTCAACCTGGTCACTGCCAAGCCACATCTCATATTTCTGTTCTGCATCCATACTTAGATCCCCCTTTTTTCCAAACTACTAATCCCTGTTATACCGATGTATATTCAACGCACACTCTCTTGTCTTATGCTTGTTTTATGCTTGTCATATGCCTTTTTTGTCGCAAAGCACTGTCTGACCAGCTTGTTTTCGCATATTTTGTTTAGTTCTTTTTTAGCTAATTTTACTTAATTAAATATTAGATTAATGTGTTTTTAATTTCAATATTTAATCTTGCGTTTTATATCACTTTATTGCGTAGCGCAAAAAATTCTCCCCAGACAGCCTTTTTGTACTGTCCGAGGAGAATTTTGTATCTTTTCCCAGAAAAACACCGCTCTCTGCGATAATTTTATCGTTATCAATTACCCAGCAAATTACTTCACAAATTACTCCGCCAATTATTCTGCAAGCTTATTGAGTTTCTCAACAAGTGCAGCCTGAAGAGACTCAAGCTTTGCATCGGCATCCTCAAGGCTTGTTCCCTTGATTCCATAGTAAAGTTTGATCTTTGGCTCAGTTCCTGATGGCCGTACGCATGCCCACGCGCCATCCTCAAGGTCATAGTAGAGAACGTTGGACTGTGGAAGTCCTGACTCTGTTACTACTCCTGTGGCAAGATCTGTGATAGTATTCTTCTCATAATCACGAACCTTGAGAACCTTGAGTGTATCTATCTGAATGATGGACTCTGATCTAAGCGAAGACATGATTCTTCTTATCTTCTCCGCACCTGTAACGCCCTTGAGAGTGATAGTATAAAGCCCTTCTTTGTAATATCCGTACTTCTCATAGAGATCAAGCATGTGATCCCACAGAGTGATTCCCTGGCTCTTGCAGTATGCAGCAGCCTCGCAGAGACACATAACTGCAACAGGAGCATCCTTGTCTCTGGCATATGTTCCAACGAGACATCCGTAACTCTCCTCCATACCCATGACAAAATTGTATGAGTTATTCTGCTCGAAGAATTTTATCTGTTCACCGATGAACTTAAAGCCTGTGAGAACCTCGATGAGATTTACATTGTAATCTGCAGCCAAAGGGTCAGCCATATTTGTGGTTACAATAGTCTTGACCATCGCCGGATTCTTCGGCATAAGGCCGCATTTTGCTCTCTCTCTGAACTGATACTCGGCGATTATAAGTCCTGACATATTTCCTGTAAATGGCATGTATCTGCCAGTCTTTGTATCAAGCGCGTATATTCCAAGACGATCGGCGTCCGGGTCTGTCGCAAGAACAATGTCCGCATTTTTCTCCTTTGCCAGCTTAAGTGCAAGCTCAAATGCCTTTGGATCCTCCGGATTTGGATACTCAAGTGTTGTGAACTCAGGATCTGGAAGCTCCTGCTCAGGAACAATGTATACGTTCTTGAAACCAAGCTCGGACAGAACTCTCTTTACAGGCACAAGACCTGTTCCGTGGAACGGTGTGTACACGATCTTGATATTCTCCGACTGTTCCTTGATGATCTCCGGATGGATGATCTGCTTCTTGAGTTCCTCCATATATGCGTCATCTATCTCTGCACCTATGATGGTAAGAAGTCCCTTATCTAAGGCTTCTTGCCTATCCATAGTCTTTACTGCGTGGAAATCTGTCACAGCCTTGACTTCTGCAATGATCTCTCTGTCTTTTGGCGCCGTGATCTGTGCGCCATCCTCCCAGTACACCTTATAACCATTGTACTCAGGTGGGTTGTGACTTGCTGTTATAACGATGCCGGCTGTGCATCCAAGTTTTCTGACTGCATACGAAAGCTCCGGCGTAGGTCTGAGCGACTCAAAAAGATAAGCCTTGATTCCATTTGCACATAGGCAGAGAGCAGCCTCAGCGGCAAACTCCGGTGAATACTTTCTTGAATCATATGCTATAGCAACACCCTTTTCCTGGGCATTCTGCTTTACTATAAAGTTTGCAAGTCCCTGCGTCGCCTTACGAACAGTGTAGAAATTCATTCTGTTTGTTCCGGCCCCGATAACCCCACGTAGTCCACCGGTTCCAAATACGAGATCACGATAGAATCTGTCTTCGATCTCGGCGTCATCGCCAGCTATAGCTGCAAGTTCTTTCTTTGTGTCATCATCGAAATAATCATCTGTCATCCAAAAATCATATGTGTCTCTGTAACTCATTTTAAACTTCTCCTTTTATCCGACGTCTTCTAACTTTTAAGAAATCCCAGCGGATCTCCATCCGAGAGAAAATGTGTCATGAGGTATGCTCCCCTGAGGGATACCTGTTCCTCTGTCAAGATCCTCCTGACCTCAGCACGGTCTGCCAGTATGACCTGAATGTCCTCTGTACTCTCCTTGCTGTCAAGATTTGGTGTTCCTGTCACCGTGCCAAATACTGCGCAGCTCATCTCATCCGTAAATCCCGGTCCCATATAAAACGGTCTTCTGTAGAGCTCTGCCCCGCCCTCATATACTTCAAGGGAAAGCCCAGTCTCTTCCTTCATCTCTCTGACCGCCGCCTGCGAAGGTGTCTCATCTCCATCCACAAGTCCCGCAGGAAGCTCATATATGTACGCATCAAGCGGATATCTGTACTGTTTTATAAGCACCAGCTTTGGTTCATTCCCAGTCGTCACTCCATATATGACTATTCCCTCCGGTCTTACATCATGAGTCTTCATCTTTATATTGTTTTCTTTATTCCTTGAAGCAAAGTAATAATTGAAGTCTTTTCCTTCTGTGTCAACCGCATCTATATGATAAAGGTTTAGGAACGGATTATCCGTAAGTTTCTGTACGTCTCTGTATTTCCCTTTCACTTCATAACTTCCCTTCTGTGTATTATTAGTAGCATTTACAGCATTATTAGCATTATCAAATATTCAGCAGCTCCATACATTCGCAAAACCGCACGGTTCCCGTGCTCTTTCGCTGCTGCGCAGCTATTTTGCTCATTGTATGGGGCGGTGACTCTATTCAAGTCACCACAGGATAAGAACACCTGATTCTTACATGCAAGCATGTCGAATCCGCTGTTCTTATCCTGCACGGCTGAATATTTACCTTTATTCAAAATTAGCACAGTTTTCATAATATATCAAACTATTTTTTAGGTAATTTTATCATTTTTTAGCTATTTTTAATGTTTTTTAGTATACTTGCGACATTTTGCCATATTTTCTCAAGTTAACTCACCACTTGTATAAGTAAAAATCCGGACATTTTTAATCTGCCCGGATTCTACATAACATTATGCTGTTTATATTCTACTGATCATCTTCCGATATCAGTTGATATTCTGCATCTCTCAGCCTGCAATAATAAAATGTCTGTCCAGCCTCTTCTGTGTAAGTTTCAAATACTCCCGTCACTATCACCTGGCTCTGATCCGCCGGGTAATCATCCGGATATACGGCATTCTGTGTGTTCAAACGACTACCCGCAGTCTGAGATGCTCCACCACAGCCTGTGACAGTCAGCAACATACTCAGCATCAATATTGACATAATCATTCGCTTAAATCTGTGTCTGCATCCATGCATTCTTCTATTTCTATTCATATACATATTCTTATCTCCTCATCACTTTCCCTGCTATACTGTTAAATGCAAATATAACCATATCGCATGCAACGATCGTAGATCCTACCGGTGTTGAAAATAATATAGATACCAGCATGCCGGTCAAAGTACCCACAACTGACAGTACAGCCGAATATAATACCACTGACCTGAAGCTATACATAACTCGCATTGCCGAAAGTGCAGGGAATACCAGAAGTGCCGTGATAAGCAGGGATCCCACCAGATTCATTGCAAGTACTATTATCACTGCGATTATCACCGCCAACGCCAGATTATATGCCCCTGCATTTTTCCCTATTGCCCGGGTAAAATTCTCGTCAAATGTGACCGCAAATATCCTGTTATAGAACAAACAGAAAAACGCTATTACACATATTGACATCACTATACACAGCCACACTTCTCCCATTGTCAATGTAAGTATTGAGGTTGAACCAAACAACGTTGAGCACACGTCACCAGATACATTTGCTGACGTGGAAAACACATTCATTATCAGATAACCGACAGCAAGAGCTCCGACGGACATCATAGCTATAGCTGCATCTCCCTTAAGCTTTGCATTTTGCCCCGACATAAGTATGAGAATTGCAGCAGCCACAGTCACCGGCATCACTATGATCGTGTTGTTTGTCAGTTTCAGAACAGATCCTACCGCCATTGCTCCAAATGCAACATGCGAAAGTCCATCGCCGATAAATGAAAATCTTTTCAAAACCAATGTTGCACCGAAAAGTGACGAACACAATGCTATAAGAATACCAACCACAAGAGCATACTTAACAAATGGATACTGCATATAGTAAGTTAACTTATCAACAAGCTGCACTCTGTCCACCACCTTTCTCATATTCTACCGAAATGATATTCCAATATCTGCTGTTCTTATATTCCTCTCTGCTGCCCCAGAACGAGCCCCCATGATGCATATGAAGCACATGTCTGGCGCAATCTATTGCCCTCAGATCATGTGATATCATGATCACTGCTACACCATTTTCATTTAACTGCTGTATCATCTGATAGAACTGTGCCGTTGCGACAGGATCAAGGCCAGTTACCGGTTCATCAAGCAGAAGAAGATTCTCAGTTGCACACAGGGCTCTCGCCAGAAGGACGCGCTGTTGCTGTCCTCCCGACAAATGCCTGTAGCATTCCCTGCGTATATCCCATATCCCAAGTCTTTCAAGCTGAGATTGTGCAAGCTGCTTTTCCTTTCTGCCATAAAAAGGACGCGCTCCGCACTTAGGCAGCGTTCCCGACAAAGCCACCTCCCATACAGTCGCAGGGAAATCCTTCTGCACAGGTGTCTGCTGCGGCAGATAGCCTATATCACGCGATGTCAGATCATCGCCAAACTTTATCTCTCCCGAAACCGGTTTTAACAGTCCAAGTAAAGTTTTTACCAAGGTGCTCTTTCCCGCTCCGTTCTCTCCAACTATACAGAGATAGTCTCCCTTGTCTATACTGAAATTAAGGCCTGACGCAACTGCTCTTCCGTCGTACCCGACTGCCAGGTCTTTGCACGTTATATATGACATTTGTTTTCTCCTATAAATCTAAATTTGTTTTATTGTTCAGCAATTAATTCAATGCCTGAGAAAGTACGTTCAAGTTATCTTCCATCACGTTCATATATGTCTCACCATCAGCTACAGCCTTTGCAGTCACAGACTGCATCGAATTCATCGTCAGGATTTCCTGATTTTTCGAATCTGTTGTCTTCTTTATCGACTCTGCTATACTGTGATCTGCACCCTCTATCGTCAGAATAACCGGAAGCTTTAACTCATCCACCTTATGCGCAAGGAATGTTATTGTCTCAAAACTTGCCTCCGACTCAGCACTGCATCCCACAAATGCAGCATAGTAAGTAAGCCCATAATCATCCGCCATATATCGGAAAGGGAATCTGTCGCCAAACAGAATTGCCTGACGTTTTCCCTTAGAAACTGTTAGTTCGTACCTTCCATCAAGATCATTGAGTTCATCAACGTACTTGCCTGCATTCTCCATGTAATCAGATTTATTATCTGGATCAAGTGCCTGGATATTATCCGCCAACACATTCGTCAACGCCACTGCGTTCTTGAGTGAAAGCCATACATGTTCATCATACTCCGAACCTTCCTCTCCTCCCTCTTCTTCCTCTGCCTGCATGCCTGGAACTACCTCTTCCTCTTTGACTGCAGTTCCCAAAGCGTCAAGCATATTTACAACCTTCATATCCTTATTAGTCGCTTCTTTCAGGGCACTATCCACCCAGCCATCAGATTCACCGCCAACATACACAAACATATCTGCGTCAGCTATCTTTGCTATATCCTCTGCAGTTGGCTGATAACTGTGAAGATCCATCCCCTGATCGAGCAGCATAGTAAGCTGAAACTTGTCGGAATCACCGCCTATAATATTGCGGATCCAGTCATACTGAGGAAAAGTCGTGCACACAATGCTGTATTTTGAAGCATTCGCAGCATTTGGGGGCGCACTGCCCCCTTTCTGATCAGAATCTGCTGCCGTCATTGATGCTCCGCAACCACAAAATACTGAAACAGTAAGTACCGATGCCATAACAAGGCCAAATATTCTATTTTTCATAATGATCAATAAACCTCCGAATTGATTGATAAAATTGACAGGCATATTTTGATGCCTATAATTGGGTAAATTTAATAAACTGCCTCTAGATCAAAAACACCAATAATAAGCATTCGCCATTATCTTTATATGTATTTCCAGACGCAATTCTCAGTCAATCTCTGTACTTTAAATCAATTCAGCAATTCCACCTTCAGGGAAACGAGCGTATCGGTACAATACTCGTGGGTATACACCAATACCACTCCAAGTGTGAACACACTTAGGAACGCCAGAAATACCGGCGTAGTTGACATTGTCTTTATATTTGAAAGGAACTGTGCAGCCTGCTGCAAATGCATACATATAGGACATTCCTGCCCCGTACAGTCATGCTCCACATTGCGCGCAATATAGCCGTAAGAGAAAAGTACTCCTGCTACAAAGAACACTATAAGAATCCATGACATTATTCTCTTTTTACTCATTCTGCACACCTCCTTTTCATTTTAGGAATTTCGGGATATATAGTTTTTGATGTGACCGTAACGATACAATCCCATCTGTAACAATCCCTTTTAGTTTAGACTGCAGCGACTCCACAACGTCGCTGGCAATCTTTGCAAATACCGCATATCGACGACCTGTCACAGTCGATCACAAATCCATACCTCTCCTGAACGCCTTTAGCTATGTGATTCATGGTATCGCGGTCAATATGTATGACTCTTCCGCACTTAACACACTGCATATGAAGGTGTTCGTGACAACTATGATCAGCCTTTTCCATTCTATAC
The DNA here is from genome assembly GCA_029338615.1 of Clostridiales bacterium. Lineage (GTDB taxonomy): Bacteria > Bacillota > Clostridia > Lachnospirales > Lachnospiraceae > Coprococcus. The sequence continues at coordinate 1,993 of JAQYAS010000019.1, read as the reverse complement.
ATACTTGAACCACCATCAGCACTCTGATACTTTATCAATTTGTCCTGGGTAACCATGCGGTCAAGATTGCGATATACAGTTGTTGTATTCGCATCTATGCCATTCTCATCCAAATACACACTTACATCAGCCGCGCAAAACCCTCTGTCCTGCCTCTCAGTGGCAAATGCCTCTATAGCCTGACTTATTCTCGTTTTATACTCCCTCGCCATAATATTCCTCTTTTTCAAATTTGCAAATCATTTGCATTTTACTGCATCATAAATGGCTTTTAACTTTATGTCAACACTTTTTATCACTTTTCCATCACTACTATCTTGTTTGATATATTGCTGACAAATGGTATTTTGCCAATGACTTTATATACCGGTATGAACTCAGCCATTCCTTCTACAAGACTGTGCTGTTCTATGTATCTGTATTTCGGTATGATCTCCGCCAGCTTCTTTCCATTTGGCACGCCCCATGAAAACCTGGCATGGCTTCCATGGATGGATTTCTCCTTGATATGCTTTGCCATGAACGGAGCCATAGTCTCTACGAGCACCGTAGCATGAGTAAATTTCCTGTCTATTATGTCGAATATTTTCTTCACATCAGCTTCTGTGAGATACATCGTAAGCCCCTCTATGATGACCAGCACAGGTTCACCTGCATACTCTACCATGTCTGCCCATTTGCCGTCCATGGCGGATTCCGCTATCTGGTACACCGGTCCGTCCTCCTGCAGGAACTTTGCCCTTACAGTCATGGTCTCCGGGAGATCAATGTTGTACCAGCCTTTATATTTACCCTCATTTCTATAGCAACGGGTGTCAAGACCACAGGCGATATTCACAACCACAGCACCCTTATGCTTTTTCAGGTATTCTGATACAAGCTTATCAAGAACTATAGTTCGCGCTATAACTCCGCTTCCCATTGCCAGATCCTTGTCCGCCAGTGAAAAGTCATAATCCAGGCTGTCAACTATCTCTATGGCCTTGCCATCGTATATGACATGATCCGGCTTTCTTGATTCTTTCGCCCTGGCATAAAGTGTCTGGAGCATCGTCTCCGGGACTCCCGTTATGTCTACCTTTGATCTGCTTACTGTATTGTTCTGTGTGCTAACCATTTTCTCATTTCCTCCTGCTTTTTAATTGTGCAAACGCATGAGAGGCGCTGCGCGCGGCGTTTACATAAAATATAACATTTGTCATGTTTTGTTATGTTCGTAAAAATAAGAGGTTCATCATCGATGAACCTCTTTCTTTAAACTCTCTATCAACTTTTCTGTACCACCTGTGGCATGAATGCCAATCTTTTCTGTCAGATACATTTTCTTCTCCACATCTACATCCTCGTTCAGTATCGCCATGGCTCCTTCAAGCCGCATCTTCGCCAGCACGCGAACCAAAGTCTCATCCGGCTCGCATCCGAGCTGTGACCTGTAATATGCCGCAAATGAATGTCTCATGAACTCTTCAACCTTTAGGTGATAATTCTCATAGCAGCTGCCATCAGCGCCATGCATGATGATCATTGCCTCTTCCCCGTGTGACAAAAGGAATTGCATCATGATCTTATCTGCATCTACGCCCGTGCCGGGGTTCTCAATCTCCCCCTTCATAAGTTTTCCAAGCATGACCTCGTATTGATTCACAAGCGGTTCGAGTATCGCCTTGAACAATTCCTCTTTACTCTCAAATGAAAAGTAGAAGGCTCCGGTGGTAACTCCCGCACTATTGCATATCCTTCTGAGGCTTGCCCTCTGGTAACCATTTTTAAGGAATTCCTCTTTACCTGCTTTTTTCAGTTTTTCTATCGTTTCACTGCGCTTGTCATTTTCCATAACACATGTCATGTTAGCGCAGGCTAACCAGTCTGTCAACCTATTTTTTTATGTAATGCCTTTCTTTACGCCCTGGCATTTTTCCTACTATCCACTACACACAACATTCTTTCAGTAACTTTAACGTATTCTTTCGTTCAGGTATTTCCTTACCGTCTC
>JAQYAS010000018.1 GCA_029338615.1 Clostridiales bacterium | reverse complement strand
TTAAGGACATTCGAGACTATGAAGAAAAGTCTGCAAATAATAATCTTCTATGATAATGATTGAGCTGGAAGCGCTAAATTGGAGCTTCCAGCTCTTGCTATATATATACGACATGATTTCGGGCATGTCAAGAGCAGACGTGTAAACGGTAAACCACTCGTGCCTAGTTAATCTTTCCACTTTATGACATTATACTCTGTGATGAAAAGTGCAAAAAGTGAAATTAGTGTAATTCTTACTTTTTTAACTTTTTCTACTAATTACAGAGGAGGTATCATTTATGTCGACCAGAGAAGAAACCCGTCAGCTCAGGCTTGCATCCTGGCAACAGATATTTGCTGACCGTGCCGCATCTGGACTTAGCGTGAAGGATTACTGCGAGGCAAACAATCTCAAGAGAGATCAGTACTTCTATTGGCAGTCGATTGCCAGAAAAAACGCATTGGCAGCGATGCCTGAGAATACACCCGGATTTGCACTGCTTGAAGCCCCGAAACAGGAGTCTGCAATACCCGGATCTTCACAGGATCCATTGCCAAGTATAACTATTGAACTTGGCAACATCAGACTATCACTTGCTAATGGTATCCGAAAGGAACAACTTGCCGCTGTATTAGAGGTGATAACCCATGTTGAATGATGCTACATGTTTTGAACATATATACATCGCACTAGGCTATACCGATTTACGCAGCGGCATTGATCGTCTCGTTGCCATTATAAAAAATGACTTCGATCTTGATCCTTATGATAAGGGGAGTATATTTCTTTTCTGTGGTAGGAGGACTGACCGTATTAAAGCTATAGTGTTTGAAGAAGACGGAATAGTGCTTCTCTATAAACGACTTGCTGATGGTAAGTACCAGTGGCCACGGACAGCATCCGAAGTACAGGAAATAACTCCACAACAGTATCGATGGCTAATGGACGGTCTGTCAATAGAACAGAAAAAAGTCATAAAAAAGACTAAACCTGATTCAGTGATCTAGCTAATTTCTAACGATCGGTATTCGATCATTCTGAGTAAAAACATATATAAAAACTCCTGGAATCCGCATAAATGCTGGGTTTTTGTCTGCCTTTGTGGTATAATAAGATCATGAGTAAAACACAATCTTTCACAAAGGATGAACTTAATAATCTATCAAAAGATGCTCTCATCATGCTATTACTGCAGCAGACAGAATCGATGAAGCTGCTTACTGCACAGGTGGAAAATCTAAACAGACAGATATCCAGTCTGCAGGAAAATCTTGCAGTTCTTACACAGAACAGGTTTGGCCGCAAAACAGAAAAGACAGATACTATCGGCACCCAGCTTTCATTTGATCCTGAGACTATGGAGATAATCAACGAGGCTGAAATGCTGCTCGAATCCGGTATACCTGAAGAACCGGCATTTGAGACTGTAGTAAAAGCCCATACACGAAAAAAGCATCAGGGTAAACGTGATGAGGATCTGTCCGGATTTCCGGTAGAGATCGTAGAGCATCGTCTTTCACCTGATCAGCTTGACGCAGAGTTTCCCGGCGGTTACTACGAAATGAAACCGGAAATTTACAAGGAGCTTGAAGTTATTCCGGCACAGTACATAGTCTATGAGCACCACGTGTATTCTTACATATCCAGGGAGAAAGCTGATGGAGACTCAAAGATCATCAGGGCTCCAAAACCGGAAAGACTCCTTAATAACAGTATTCTTACTCCATCTCTGGCATCGTATGTAATAAATCAGAAGTATGTTGATGCAATGCCGTTAAACCGCATACATGATGAGTTCAAACGCAACGACCTTGAGATATCAAGACAGGTGCTGGCGGGATGGATGATCAAACTTGCAGACCGATATCTGTATCTGATCTACAACGCAATGAAAAAAGTACTGTTAAGCAGTAAAGTTATCCATTGTGACGAAACACCATTTACATTGATCCACGATGGCAAGGGACCGAAATCAAAGAATTATATGTGGGTCTATCATTCCGATACTGATTATGGTACACCGCCGATATACATATATGAATACCAGCCTACCAGAAAAACTGATAATCCAAGAAAGTTCCTTCAGGATTTCCATGGAACCCTCGTAACTGACGGATATCAGGTCTATCACACGCTTCAGGATGAACGTCCGGATGATATCATAGTTGCCGGATGCTGGGCGCATACTAAAAGGAAGTGGGCTGAGATAGTCAAATCTGTTGGTGCAAAAACCGCTGCGGGAACCATAGCTGCAGAAGGCAATAACAGGATAGCCGCAATCTATCATATCGATAACATGTACAAGGGAAAGTCAAAGAAAGATATACTGGATAATCGCAGATCATCAGTAAAACCTTTAGTTGACTCTTATTTTGCGTGGTTAAAATCGTTATGCGAGACTCACACATTTGATAAGGCCGGAAAAACATACAAGGCAATACAGTATTCACTGAATCAGGAAAAATATCTCAGACGTTTCCTTGATGATCCGATAATTCCGCTTGATAACAATGATGCGGAACGCAGCATCCGGGCATTCTGTGTTGGCAAGCATAACTGGCATGTAATAGATTCCAAAAACGGAGCAACATCCAGCGCCATGCTTTACAGCATAGCTGAAACAGCTAAAGCGAATAAGCTGAAGCCGTATGAATACTTTAAACATGCACTTAACGAAATACTGATTCACCAGGATGAACCTGTTGAATCATATATAAACAATCTGCTTCCGTGGTCGGATACACTTCCCGATTTATGCAAGAGCAAAAAATAGTTTTAAAGCCATCCCCTTGAGGGGGTGGTTTTATTAGATACCCACGAGTGGTTTACCATTTACGTTAAAACTTCAAGAGATTCCCCAAAGACCTTATTAACTCTGTTTTTCACAAGAGAAAAACTATTTCCAGCTTTTCTGATCAATCGTTGTACTAAAGGCTCAGTCAGGCTCGTATTTGACAACCTTGAAAAAAGAATGGGAACCTATGAATTTAATTTTCAAAGTTTTTCTTCAATATCTTTGATAGATGTATGGTCTTCTGTTTTCCATTCGATTCTTCCGTTTGCATTTCTTCCCATAACAATAGCAGCTGCCAATGAAGGGCTGGTAAAGATATAGTCTCTTGTAAATCAGAAGTTTGAATCAATGATTCCTTTTTCAATAAGAGAAGTACGTAATTTGATTAGAGATGCAGACATACTGGGCACGGTACTGGAAGCAATTTTGGAATCTTTAAAAACTGCAAAACCATCGGGAACAATAACACCTTTGGAGCTTGCACATCTTGCTCCCTTAATATAAAAGAGTAACTGTTTAGGTCCAGCTTTGATTGAGGAATCTTCGATGGAATCAAAAGTTTTATATCCCAAAGTGTTTACAAGTAATTTTGTATTACTAATAGATTCAGTCGATTGGTTACCAGCTGATGTGACATTGGTGGACAAGATAAAGAGCAACCCCTAGTTGCTTCCATCACCCCCAACAATCTGTTATGATACCTTTAACGGATGTGGATGCGATGGAGACAAAAGACATTATATTAGAACTTAGAACCAGAATGGGATTATCCCAGGACGAGCTGGCGGAGAAGGTCATGGTAACGAGGCAGGCAGTGTCGCGGTGGGAGAATGGAGAGACGGTGCCAAACACAGAAACCTTGAAGTTGCTTTCAAAGGAATTGGATGTATCTATAAATACATTGTTTGGGGCACCAAGGAAACTTATTTGCCAGTGTTGCGGAATGCCGATAGAGGACGATGCCATTATGGGACGTGACAGTGATGGCACATTGAATGAGGATTACTGTAAATGGTGTTATGCCGATGGCACATATACATATAGTAATATGGATGATCTGATTGATGTGTGTGTGAAGAACATGGTGAGTGAGGATTTCACTGAGGAGCAGGCCAGGTCATACATGAAGGAGATTCTGCCAAAACTAGATTACTGGAAGCGGTATGAGAAACTCAGTGATGACGGACAGTTCGAAGCATTTAAGAGACAGCTGATGGATGAGATCAATGCGCTACAGGTTGAAGGAATGCCACAGCTTACAAAGTTAAATGCGCTGGTGGGGAAATATGTAAATCTGGAATACCGGCTCCCAGGCGGTGAGTGTGTAAAGTTCCTTGATGATCAGAAAACGTATCTGGGAAACCAGATTGCGTGTGAATTTGGCGGTGACAGGTATTTTGGAGTCCTTGCAGATATGGAGTTCATCATGGTTTCAACATATGAGAAAGACGGAGAAAATCCAGAACTGGTTATATATAAGAAGAGATAGAAAATATGTCGGAAAATACATACATTACAAATAATTAAAGTAAAACATGGCGTATTTTCTCATTTATTATTCAATTCCATGATATACTATGACACGACATGTTTAATGGGATTGACCCGGATATGAAAAGGACAGGGTAATAAATGGAAAATAAGAAAAAGATGGCATTTAACATATTGTTCCTTATCATCATATTTGCAGGAACTATATATGGTGTATTCCATGGAAAAGATATTGGACAGATTGCGGATATACTCAGGACTGTAAATCCGTGGTGGCTTATACCTGGAGTGTTATGTGTTATAGTCTTTATATGGGGAGAATCGGTAATCATTCATTATATGATGAGCAAGCTTGGAGTCAGGATCCGCAGGGGCACATGTTTTCTGTTCTCATCGGTGGGATTTTTCTTCAGTTGTATCACACCATCTGCATCGGGCGGACAGCCGGCACAGATATATTATATGAAGAAAAAAAAGATCCCTATTCCCGTGTCCACACAGGTACTGCTCATAGTTACAATTACGTATAAGCTGGTACTGGTACTGTTGGGGCTTGGAATCGCTATATTTGGACAGAGGTTTATACATACTTATATAGATGATGTGCAGTGGGTGTTCTATCTAGGACTTGTGTTGAACGTGGTGTGTGTGGCAGGTATGGTGTTGTTCGCATTTCATCCGTCACTTGCCAAAGCATTTGTGGTGAATGGCAGCAGACTTCTTGAGCGGATGAAGTTTTTAAGACACAAGAAGTCCCGTGAGGAAAAGCTTGCATCATCGATGGAGAAATATAACCAGACTGCGGATTATATGATGGGACATTTCGGGATGTTGGTAATAGTATTTTTCTTAACACTTGTTCAGAGATTTTCCCTGTTTGCAGCAACATGGTTCGTGTACAAGGCATTCGGACTTGCGGGAGCATCTGCGGGACTTATCATACTGATGCAGGGAGCCATAGCTGTTGCGGTTGATATGCTGCCTCTTCCGGGCGGTATGGGAATCAGTGAAAAACTCTTTATGGAGATGTTTCTGCCGATATTTGGAAGTACATTTCTCCTGCCGGGCATGATACTTAGCAGGGGCCTGGGCTATTATACAGAATTGATCATAAGCGCGGTATTCACCATTGTGGCGAATTTTGTGATCGGGAGGAAGAGCGATGAAACCAAGATCTGAGATGAGCATGGAACTATATGATATGATGCTTGACCGAGGGTATCCGGAGGAATTTTGTGACCTCATAACAAAGAATCTGAATACCGACTTCACTGCTGGAAGGATGATAGGATACCTGTCGCATTATCAGGAGCTTCCGCTTGAGGAGATCGTGGATGAGATGTTGTCCATTCTCACAGATAGAAACAGGATCATGCAGAAGAAAAAACTTGAGAGCAATAATGCCGAGTGGAACCGGTTTCTGGAGGAAGGCTTAGGATTGGATGAAAATGATGAATGATCTTCTTGGAACGAACGATGATATAAATAAGAAAAAGCAGTCTGCGTACATCGCCAGTGTTATACACGGTGATGATCCGTCAGGCTGCTTTTATATGTTTAGCCGATACCTCCGAGCAGGATACCAAGTATCAATACAAGGAGACAAACAGGACAGTAGATGTATTTGCAGATAGGAACGAACTTCTCCGTGAATTTCTTTTCTCTTCCTGTGTTGACCTGCGTCTCGACATATTTTTTGCCGCATACCCAAAAGAACATGATTCCGGCAAGCCCTGCACCGAGTGGGCAGATGTAGATGGACAGAATATCCATCCAGTCTGACACAATACCCTGTATGCTGATTGACACAACAACCGCAATGGCACCAATGATGGCGCATGCGGGTTTTCTGCCGACACCCAGTTTTTCCTGAACAGTTGCAATCGGTGCTTCATACAGATTGATGAGTGATGACAGTCCGGCCATAAATACAGCCACGAAGAAGATGATCGCTATGATATATCCGCCGGGCATTGATTTGAACAGGCAAGGCAGGAAGATAAACAGCAGTCCGGGACCTCCCTGGTTCAGCTGAGCCCCGGCAGTTGCCATGGCAGGTATGATTACCAATGCAGCAAGCATGGCGGCGATGGTGTCAAAGAGTGCCACTCGTCCGGCAGCTTCCGGAATGTCTTCACTGTCGGGAAGGTAGGAGCCGTATATCAGAGTTCCGTTTCCGGCAACAGACAGTGAGAAGAATGCCTGTCCCAGGGCAAATATCCATGTCTTAGGATCCGCGAGAACCTTCGGTTCTATGCGGAATATGTATTTATATCCATCTATTGCACCCGGCTGGCATGCCGCGTATATAGCCAGAATGATGAACAACACAAAGAATGCAGGCATCAGGATCTTATTTGCCTTTTCGATGCCATTCCCTACTCCAAACATGAGGATGACGATTCCTATGACGAGGGCTATGATCTGCCATACATTATTGCCAAATGCAGATGCCATGCCGCCAAATTCAGCACTGAATCCGTCTATGTCAGCCGGAGACAGCGTGCTTCCTGTGAAAGCACCGATCATATACTTGAGTATCCATCCCATGACCACGGTGTAACCGATCGCCATTGCAAGGGCGCCGAGAACCGGTATGCCGCCCAGCAGTTCACCAAGTTTGCGCTTGCCCTTTCTCTCCATGGCGATTCCAAATGCGTCTATAGGGCCTGATCTCGTAGCTCGTCCGAAGCTCATTTCACCTATAACTCCGGTAAATCCTATAAGTATCACAAATATAAAATATGGTATGAGATAAGATCCGCCGCCGTACATGGAGACTCTTGTAGGAAACATCCAGATGTTACCCATGCCTACGGCAGACCCGATACAGGCCAGGATGAATCCCCATTTGTTGTTAAAAGATTCTCTCTTTTTCATATAAAATTCCTCCCAGATATACTTGTGTCACCGCCTGCACAGATCTCCCTCACATCGTGCACAAATGCGCCAACTCTATTACTATACATGAATTCGTCATATATGTAAAATATATTGTACGGCATAGAGCGAGGAAACGAAAGTATACAGGACAAGGCAGAAAAAAACTATTGAAATATTTGCAATGACGGGACTACAATATACCGGTCTTGATACTTGATGTAAATAATGCAGGATTTTGAGTAAAATAAATAATAACATAAAAAGGAGTTAATATGGCCACAGACAGATATGAACATATAGTGCATCCATTTCCACCACTTTATGATGAAAAATCCGAGATACTCATACTGGGCAGTCTGCCCTCGGTGAAATCAAGAGAGCAGAAATTCTTCTATGGACATCCACAGAACAGATTCTGGAAGGTTATGAGTCAGATATTGGCAGAAGAACTGCCTCTTACAATTGATGATAAAAAGGCCATGCTTCACGCTCATCATATAGCACTTTGGGATACTATATACAGCTGCGATATCATAGGTTCAAGCGACAGTAGTATAAAAAATGTCGTTCCCACAGACCTAACCCATATAATATCGGGTTCCAGAGTGAACAAAGTGATCTGCAATGGCAAGACATCTGGGAAATATTACATGAAATATCAACAGAATGTTCTGGGGATAGAGCCTGCAATACTACCTTCCACAAGTCCTGCAAATGCAGCGTTTTCAGTTGAACGCCTGGTGGATAACTGGTCTGTGGAGATCCCGGATGCATGTAAAAATAAATTTCCCTGAAGTTTAGCCATGAATGCATTACATATAGGAAGAATATGATATAATGAGCGTTGCGACGGGTGCGCTTGCGCAAGCCGTCATAACGCGAATGCCCCCATGGAGCCGGCAGGCGACATGATATAATGAGCATTGCGACGGTTATATAATGGGCATTGCGACACACATAAATAAAAAGGAGATTGAAGAAATGGCACTGAGTTTTATTGAGATATTGAAGGTTATATTTCTCGGAATAGTGGAAGGAATAACAGAGTGGCTGCCAATAAGCAGTACCGGACACATGCTTCTTGTAGACGAATTTATTTCTCTGAATGCCAGTGATGCGTTCAAAGAAATGTTTTTTGTAGTAATTCAGCTTGGAGCTATCCTTGCGGTGGTGACGATCTTTTGGAATAAGATGTGGCCGTTCCAGTTAAAGGATAAAACGCAGCCGGTTATGAAGAAAGATACCTGGAGCATGTGGTTCAAAACAGTGATTGCATGCATACCGGGGGCGATAGTGACATTGCTTTTTGATAATTACATAGAGGCGCATCTGCACACTGCGGTTGTCATATCAATAGCACTTATATTCTACGGAGTAGCGTTTATCGTGATCGAGAACTGGAACAAGACCAGGACACCTAAGGTAGAGACGTTAAATGATATTACTTACAAGACAGCATTTCTTATAGGTATGTTCCAGGTTCTTTCGATCATTCCTGGTACATCACGTTCAGGAGCGACCATTATAGGCGCGTTGCTGATCGGTGTATCCAGAGTTGCTGCTGCAGAGTTTACATTCTTCCTTGCGGTTCCGGTTATGTTTGGACTCAGTACTTTGAAACTTATAAAGTTTGGACTTTCGTTTACCGGATCAGAGCTGGCCATACTTATAATAGGATGTGTTGTTGCATATCTTGTATCAATCGTTGTCATTAAGTTCCTGATGAGCTATATTAAAAAGCACGATTTCAAGGTATTTGGCTGGTACAGGATTGTGCTTGGCGTGATAGTTTTGGTTTACTTCGCTTTGTTTGCCTGATTTCAATAGAGGTGTCTAATTTTATTTAATATTTAAACATAAATTGCGTCATATATATACTGTGTGCTATAATAACTATAATTGTGTATTTGGCACATGACAACAGTGTGATTTATTATGGGAGAAGAAAAATGGCAAAGGTATCAATAATCATTCCAACATATAATGTAGAGATGTATCTTGTGGAATGTATGGATAGTGTTGTTAATCAGACATTAAAGGATGTTGAGATTATATGTATCAATGATGGTTCAACTGATGGATCGTTGGAGATACTGAAAAGTTATGCTGACAGGGATGACCGTATAATAATTATAGATAAGGAGAACGGCGGATACGGCATAGGTATGAACATAGGTCTTGATAAGGCCAGTGGTGAGTACATTGGCATAGTTGAGCCTGATGATTTTGTACCGCTTAACATGTATGAAGATCTGTATAATAAGGCAAAGGAGAATGACCTTGACTTTGTAAAGGCAGATTTCTATAGGTTCAAGAGGAATAGTGATAATGGCAATATGACATTGATCTATAATCATTTGTCACCAAATCCTGAGGATTATAACGTTGTGTTCAATCCAAGTGAGACTCCGGAAGCGATACGATTTATCATGAATACCTGGAGTGGAATATATAAGAGAAGTTTTATAGAGGAATATCACATCAGACATAACGAGACTCCGGGTGCTTCGTTCCAGGATAACGGTTTTTGGTTCCAGACATTTATATATGGTAAAAAGGCTATGATCGTTGACAAGCCATATTATATGAACCGCAGAGATAATCCTAATTCATCTGTTCACAGCAGAGAAAAGGTATATTGTGTAAACGTTGAATATGACCATATAAGGGACATTCTGGTAAAGAATCCTGATCTTTGGAACAGGTTCAGAGGGGTGTACTGGCTGAAAAAGTTTCATAATTATAATGAGACTATTAGAAGAATCGGACCTGAATTTAAGAAGGATTATATAAGAAGATACAGCTCAGAATTTAAGCGTGGTATGGAACTGCAGGAGATAGATAAGTCTGTATTTACCCCATATGAATGGGATATTATTCAGTTCATCATCAAGTCTCCGGATGATTATTACTATACGAGAGTTGCATGTACAGAGCGTGAGATGAAGCTTGAAAGAGAAGTGAACAGACTCAGGGGTATTGTAAACCAGACCAGAGACGATCTTGTAAGGGTCAAGAAGACACCAACATTCAGGCTTGGTGAGATAATACTGTTCATACCTAGAAAGATCAAGAATCTTCTCAAGGGCAGTAAGTAGAGGTGAATGCTATGGCTATAAAAGTATCAGTAATACTTCCTGTATATAATGTGTCTGAGTATCTTCGTCAGTGTATGGATAGCATAATTGCTCAGACTCTTAAGGATATAGAGATTATATGTGTCGATGATGGCTCTACAGATGACTCCCTCAGTATATTGAAGGAGTATGCAGACAGAGATGAGCGTGTAAAGGTCATACAGCAGGCAAATGCGGGGGCAGGAGCCGCCAGAAATAAAGGACTTGAGGTTGCCACAGGTGAATATCTGTCATTCCTCGATTCAGATGATTTCTTTGAGCCTGATATGCTGGAGAAAGCGTGGAAAAAGGCTTCAGATACTGATGCACAGATCGTAGTATTTAGATCAGACCAGTATAGAGAGGATCTGCAGAAATTCGTACAGGTGAGATGGACACTTCATGAGAAGGAGCTGCCACCATACAGGCCTATGTATTTCCGTAATTTCACAGGCAATGTGTTTAAGGTGTTTGTAGGCTGGGCCTGGGACAAGTTGTTCAGCAGACGATTTGTTGAGGAGAATAATCTGAAGTTTCAGCAGCTTAGAACATCAAATGATATGTTATTTGTATTTTCTGCAATAGCATTTGCGGATAATATAGAGATTGTTGATGAGGTGTTAGCTCACCAGAGACGTAACAATCCTAATTCCCTGTCCAACACAAGAGAAAAGTCATGGCAGTGTTTTCACGAGGCTTTGGCAGCATTGAAGGTAGCTCTTGTGGAGCATGGGAATTTCTGGGAATTGGAGCAGGATTATATCAATTATGCATTGCACTTCAGTCTGTGGCATCTTGAGACGATAACTGGTCCAAAGAAAGAAGTTCTGTTCAACAAACTAAAAGATGAATGGTTCGAGGAATTTGGAATAAATGGACTTCCGGAGAAATGTTTTTATAATAAGACAGAGTACGGCAAATATAAAGTCATAATGAATAAGACATTTCAGGAATACAGCAGTGCAAAATAAAAAGTGTGTGAAGGCGATAAGCTTTCACACACTTTTTGTATATGGGATTAAATCTTTAGAAGAGATTAATGGCTCCTATGATTCCCTGATTACCTCCGAGTTTGGCTGGGACAATATATGTATCAGGATCCTTGACCTGAGGCATGTCTATATAGCCGGAAAGAAGTTCAGTGTAGTACTTACGGATCATAGGGAACAGGAATTCATTGTCCATAACTCCGCCGCCCAGTACAATTCTTTCAACAGAATAGCACATAGTATAATTTACAAGAGCTTCTGCAATATAGTATGCTTCGAGATCCCATACAGGTGAATCCGCCGGGATATCTTTGCCCTTCATGCCTGTTCTGCGTTCCAACATAGGGCCGGCAGCCAGTCCCTCAGCACAGCTCTGATGGAAGCGGCATGTACAAGGTGTATCATCACCGTCACGTCTTGGTATAAGTATGTGTCCGGTTTCGGGATGCATCATACCGTGAATGAGGTGTCCGTCGACTATAACACCACCTCCGACACCTGTTCCGATTGTAAGATACATTCCGGAATGGAGTCCCTTGAGCGCACCAAAAAGGAATTCGCCCCAAGCAGCAGCATTTACATCGGTATCCACAACTACCAGACATTTCAGGGCATCCGTGAAAGTTTTGTAGAAATTGAAACCTTCCCATGCTTTCTTCGGACTCTTTAGGATAGAGCCATAAGAAGATGAGTTCTGATTTACATTTGCAGGTCCAAATGTTCCGATTCCCAGTGCAGATATATTGTGCTTCTTAAAATAATCAATCATAACAGGTACAGACTGGTCAGGTGTATCTGTTGGGATAGATATTCTGTCTATTATATTTTTGTTTTCATCGCCTATGGCGCATACCATCTTGGTACCGCCGGCTTCAAGTGCTCCGTAGTACATAGTATCTCCTTATTGCCACAACCAGGTAGCGAAAAATATTCAAAGTTGTATATATTATAATATGTGAACATGCACATGTCACGCACAAATAATGTGAATGTCCCCGGCATAAGATGAATATCTGTGTACGCTTTTTTGGACGTTTGACAAGATAAGATAGAGCCATATTAAGGCGCTTGAAGTATGTAAGTCAAACCGTGCAGGAGGTGTGATTATGATAAAAGGATATTTTGTGTCAGACGGATATATGGGATATGTGGACGGACAGTATCAGTTATTTGCCGATGAAAGTGATTACATAGACTATATGGAGGATTAAGAGGTTCGGAACTGATGTTTATTAGCCAATTAACTATTGCTCATTATTTTATATGTGTTATGATGACATTCACGGGTTAAAAAGCATCAGGTTTATAAAGAAGATACTACGAGCTATGTTGGGGAAACACATGGGAAATATTACTGATCAGAGGTGTACATAGTGGATAGGGTAGTTAATGGCGCAGCATCGGCAGCGCATGCAGACAAAAAAGAATATGTGATGGATATGACGGAAGGGAACAGTCTGAAGCTTATTATGAAGTTCTCGATTCCTCTGCTCATAGGCAACCTGTTTCAACAGGTCTACAGTGTGGTGGATTCAGTGGTTGTCGGAAGACACTTGGGGGCAAATGCCCTTGGAGGAGTCGGATCGGTTGGAATGATAAGCTTCCTGTTCTTTTCTTTGTGCAACGGAATGGCAGCAGGAATAGGAGTGGTCATATCGAATTATTTTGGAGCAAAGCATGACGATATGGTGAAAAAGGCCATTGCAAATGCAGTGTATGTGATACTGGCAGTGGGCATCCTTATGAGTGTGCTGGGATTCTGCCTGACGGGGCCTCTCATCAGACTCATGAACACCCCTGCGGAGGCAGTACCATATGCTTACACGTATATGAAGATAACCTGTGCCTTCACTGTGGCGGTGGCTGTGTACAACGGAATATCGTCGATACTCCGTGCGCTCGGTGATTCAAGAACTCCGCTCATCTTCCTGATAATAGCTTCGGTCATAAATGCGGTGTTGGATATTATACTTGTTGTATATATGGATATGGGAGTTGCAGGTGCGGCATATGCTACGGCTTTCAGTCAGATCGTGTCCGGTGTTGGTTCGATAATATATGCGGTGAAGACCAATTCGTATTTCAGGCTCAGACGTGATGATTTTGTTGTTAACCACAGGATCATGAAGGAGGACTTCAGGATCGGAATACCTATGGCGGTTCAGACATCTATGATATCCATATCATGTTCGCTCTTGCAGGCACTTATCAATGGATATGGTCCGGCTGTCATGGCGGCATACACAGCCACCGGCAAGGTGGAGGGTATAGTATTCCAGCCATTTTCGTCATTGGGACTGGCGTTGTCCACATTTGCAGGACAGAATATGGGAGCAGGACGATATGACAGAATACGGAAGGCTGTGTGGCAGGCGGAATGTATCACCATTGTCCTAAGTGTTGTTCTCTTTGCAGCTATATTGCTGTTCAGGGAGAATATAGTCAGTTTCTTCGTGACTGATGAAGAGGTCATCCGGCTCGGCGCAAAGGGTATGCTGATATCGGGCAGCATGTATGTTGCGCTTGGAACCATATATACCCTGAGAGGCGCGCTAAACGGAATGGGTGATGTGGTGTTCTCCATGATAAATGGATTCCTTGAGGTGGGAGGAAGAGTCGTGTTCGCACTCATTCTTATGTATGTTCTCAACATGGGTTTCTGGGGAATCTGGTATACGAATATATTCACATGGGTAGTCATAGCGTTCACTGCTGCTGTGAGACTTGTCGTATATTTGAGAAAAGTTCAAAGTAAAACTGCTTTGAATGAAACAAATGATATAAGGAAATAAAATCTTGAGGGATAAAAGATAATTGAAATATAGTTATGATAATGTAAATGGCCGGTCATACAAGCAGTATGACCGGTCTTAAATTTTATCTTTTTATATTTTGACAAAAATTCAGCGCTATATTATCTTTAACATATATAAATGGATAAACGGGAGATGAACATCATATGTCATGTGATAATGGGGAAAATAAAGGAAATGATAATAGATTGGATGCAGCTTATATCAAAAGCATTATTGCACTTGCATTGTTCAGTTTTATATTTCTTGGAGTGGAATTTTTCTTTGATAGCAGGGCAGCGGAAGTGGTGGATGCCAGAAGAGTTTTGCTGTATCAGAGTGTGATTTTGCTGGCCAGTGTGGCGGGAATATTCATATATGCTTTGTTTGAGAGAATCCTTGGCAGAAAAACCACCCAGATAGTACTTGTTGGTTTAAATATAGTGGGAGTTTTAAGCCTTGTAGGAATAATAACTGGATCAGAAAAGCTGATACTGGCATATGGCATAGCGTTTTTTGTGGTGTGTGGTGCTACAGGGGGAGACGTATATTATACTGTGAGCCGTGAGTATACAGACAGAAAGCATCTTACGGTCACAGTGGGAATATCATATGCATTTGGACTGCTCATGCAGTATATCAATTACAATTTTATAGGAAGCGTAGTATTGCGTGTGGTTATGTTTTCCTTTGCCATAGTGGCGCTGACAGTGATACTTTTGTTGGAAAGTGACGTATGCACAGAAGATAGCAGTATGGTAAACACGTATTATATACAAGATTGCCGAGAAAAATGTGATAAAACCAATGCTGATAGCAGTTCTGTGGCAGTGGTTCTGGGAGTGGTAATTCTCCTTATGACATTTATATTTTCGGCTCTGGACAATGTCGTTACACTTGTTCACGCGGAGGGTGGGGCTGATGTGGGGCAGTGGCCAAGACTGTTCCTTGCACTTAGCGGAATTGTGGCTGGTTTCCTATTTGATATAAAGGATCAGCGATTCATGAATCAGATGATGTATTGTGTTACTGTATTGTCTGTCATTGCAATGTTGATAATAGAGTTCGGCGGCACATTTATCATAGGACTTATCGTTTTTTATCTCGCAGCAGGGTTCTTTGCTGTGTATTTTACAACAGGATTTATAAATGTATCCTATGGTGTGAGGTGGCCGTCACTTTTGACTGGCGCAGGAAGGGCAGTCAACAACATTGGTGCGGGTATTGTGGGAATAATATCATATATGATGATAACACCTCCCGGTATTATGGTTATGAGTGTGGTGGTAATATTGTTGCTCGTACTTATAAGCATTGCGGTATTTGTGCTTGAAAATCTCCAGAAGAAACAATATAGACGATATGATAAAGAAAAAGTGATGGAATCGACGGGTAATTCTAACGCAAGGGTTGAGGTTGATTTTGAACGTTTTGCAGATACGCATCATCTCACAGGGCGTGAGCGGGAGGTATTGCAGAAGCTTCTCGTATCTGACGACAGTGTACAGGATATAGCGGATGAGCTCTACATATCAAGGGCATCCCTTTACAGGCATGTAGCATCCATGAATGAAAAGACTGGAACAAAGACAAGGGTAGGCCTTATTCAGTATTATTATGGATGGCATGAGTAGCGATGTCTGGTACAAATAGTCATTTTGAATAGAAATAAGTGACGAATTATGGAAAAATTAGATAAGAGATGTATATTGAGACATATGTAACGTTATCAAAACGACAGCAGATTACTATACTCTATGGTATGAAACAGGTGTGGAAACATTCTATATCTACAGTTAACGAAGAATATCATAGAAGGGGGAATGACTATGAAGCATTTCAGAAGACTGACATTTCTGCTGTCGCTTATTTTTATTCTGACGGCGGGCGGTGTCACGGCAATGGCTGCAAACAATGGTCCGTGTGATGATGAGGAATGGAGCTTTGCATATGTTGAGTTCTACAATCCGGATAATGATGAAGCGATATATGTGTACAGCTTCAGGACTCCGCAGGCAGGAATAGCAACCAGAGCCAAAGGTGCGGTGTATGACAAGAGTACGAATACTTTGACGCTCACCAATTGTAATTTGCCGGATTACAGGATTGTTACTAATATGATGGGCGATGATTTTAAGATCAAGCTCGTGGGAACGAGTCATATAAGTGCATTGTATGCTTGGGGAGATGGATATGGCGGTTCTGTGGAGATCGTTGGTGACGGCAAATTGTATGTCAACGAGAAACAGAAGTCAACTGACGCAATAGTTTTACAGCCGGAGGGAATAAGATCATACTTCAAGATAAGCGGAAATGCTGAGGTACACGCATTTGCGGGGAAAACGGAAGGCAATCTTGTTCTGGCAATGAACACAACGGTCACAGATTGTTTTGCTGTAAATGGTCTGACCGGCCTTCAGAAGACACAGGCAACCAGAATGAATTATGTGCAGATACAGAGTATAGAGTTAGATCTGAGCGGCGAAGGTGACATTTGCCAGGTGTACCAAAAAGCTGATGATAAGAAATTGTATACTGTGACGGAGGCAACATGGACTGAGTATAACCCTGATGGAACAATAAAGGCAGAGAATGTTCATAAGTATACAGAATATGAGCTTATGCCTGTACCGGGAAATGCTGGGAAATATTATAAGCACGAGCTGAAAACTACAGAGGGTGCATTCAACGCTGAGGAGTGTGGTTATATCGATACTAAAGAATCGGTTGCCGGATATTCTTTCAGATCCTCATCACCTGCATATGTGTACGTTGAGGAGAAGACTGGCGATAAGTGCGTATTTTTGTATGATTCAATAGATAACAACTACAAAGATTACGCATATTTCAAATATGACATAGCAGGTGTGCTGGGCGATGTGACTGATGAGTATGGAAATGTGACATCATATTGTATGGTGGAAAAGTCAGAAGACAATGTTTCATTTACAAGAGACCAGTATAACAGTGATGAGTATATGCTGTCACAGGGTTACAAGGCGTCTGGTGAGCTTGAATATATAAAGAATACGTATGTGGTGTACAGCAATGCCGCATCAGGCATCCTCACAGCAAAGGCGGCTGTATGTAAGCACGCCACAAAGGTGAACACTGTGACAACAAAAGCAACAATGTCGAAGGCTGGCGTTATCATCACAACGTGTAAGTCATGTGGCAAAAAGCTTTCAACATCCAGAATATCCAAGGTGTCTACAGTTAAGCTTAATGCGGCTTCGTATGTATATAATGGAAAGGTCAGAACGCCGGCGGTTACAGTAAAGGATGCCGCTGGAAATACTCTGACAAAGAATAAGGATTACAAGGTCACCTACAGTGCGGGGAGAAAAAATGTAGGAAAATATTCGGTCAAGATCACATTGTGTGGAAGTAAATATAAAGATTCAAAGACAATGTATTTCACAATAAATCCGAAGGTAACCTCCATTGCTGCGACTGCGTCCAGCAAGGGCAGTATGACAGTCAGATGGAACAAGCAGATGACACAGACAACGGGCTATCAGCTACAGTATTGTGCAAATAAGAACTTTAGGAGTGGCACAAAGATAAAAACTGTAAGTAAGAACAAGACTATCAGAACAAGTGTTAAGAAGCTTGCGGGTGGAA
Source organism: Clostridiales bacterium (assembly GCA_029338615.1). Taxonomy (GTDB): domain Bacteria; phylum Bacillota; class Clostridia; order Lachnospirales; family Lachnospiraceae; genus Coprococcus. The sequence continues at coordinate 3,006 of JAQYAS010000018.1, read as the reverse complement.
AGATATATTATGCACGCGTGAGAACCTACAAGACAGTAAAGATGAATGGAAGGTCAGTTACATGTTACTCAGCGTGGAGTAAGGTAAAATCGGTTAAAGTAAAATAGCTTAATTACTTCCTTTTGAACAACAGGGCGTATACAGAACATAACAATAGTTTTGTGTACGCCCCACTTTTTGTGTGCAAAAATGGCAGATGGTATTATAATATACAAAAGCGATGTGAAGCGTCAGCCATGTACAAAGATGGATGACTGGTGCTTCAATATGTAGACAGGAGTTGTTATGAAGAAAATACTTGTGGCGGTTGATTCCTTCAAGGGAAGTATGACGAGTCTTGATGCGGGAAATGCCATAGAAAAAGGAATAAAGTCTATATTGCCTGATGCAGAGATAAGGATTCGTCCGGTGGCGGATGGCGGTGAGGGCACGACGGAGGCTCTTATATATGGAAGAGATGGTGTCAGCAGGGAGAAATGTTCTGTGACCGGGCCACTTGGTGATAAGATCACTGCGGAATATACGATATATGATGCTGCGGATGGGCGGACTGCTGTCATGGAGATGGCGGCCGCCGCGGGACTTCCGCTTGTCCCGGAGGATCAGAGAGATCCAATGCACACGACAACCTACGGTGTCGGTGAGATGATAAGGGATGCGGTCTCAAAGGGCTGTGAAAGATTTATCATTGGAATCGGAGGAAGCGCGACAAATGACGGCGGCATCGGAATGCTTCAGGCACTTGGATTTTCCTGCCTTGATGCGGATGGGAGAGATGTTACATATGGAGCAGAGGGCCTTGGCGTCATATACCGAATCATTGTTCAAGGTGGCGAGGATGCTGAATTTGTATCCAGATTATCAAGGTGTTCATTCAGTATCGCCTGCGATGTGACAAATCCCCTAGTGGGTGAGCTAGGATGCAGTCGTGTATTTGCACCGCAGAAGGGTGCGGATGCGGAGACTGTTGAGCTCATGGATGAATATATGACACACTTTGCTGATGTCGTAGAAGAATCAGTAGAATGTTTGCGTGAATCGGCACAGCTAATTGACCGTGTATATGAAAAAAATGAGGTAGATGCGGAGTCCGTAGGTGGAAATGAAACAGGAAAGTTTGACAGGTATACACCAGGCGCCGGTGCAGCGGGTGGTCTCGGATATGCGTTTCTCATGTTCCTCGGCGGGAAACTTATGCCGGGAATAGACATAGTTCTGACTGAGACAGGACTTGAGACGGATGTAGAATGGGCGGATACAGTCATAACAGGTGAGGGCAGGATAGATGCCCAGACCATGATGGGCAAGACCCCGTCGGGAGTTGCAAAGCTTGCAAAGAAACACGGCAAATATGTGATTGCGATAGGTGGCTGCCTTGGAGATGGCGCAGAGAAATGTATCAAAGAAGGCGTATTCAATGAATGTTACGCGGTGAACAATGTGCTTGGGATAGATGACAGTGATCCGGAGAAGGTAAGAACGGCGATGAAGCCTGAAAATGCTGTGACTAATCTTACTAAGTGTGTCGCAAGAATTATAGAACTTAAGGAGAAGCTTGTGGGGCATGTATGCAGGCCTGCGCGGCTGAGATAGAAGAGATATGACCGTAATATAGAAATTGTACAGTCTAATTGTGTGATAATAAAAGATTATAAAATTTATTAGCAGCATAAATGATGCATATATATTAGGAGGATATAAAGATGACAAGAGAAGAAGCGTGGGAATTACTCACAGAGTATAACAAGGATGAGTTCCATCTGGAGCATGCACAGATAGTAGAGGGAACCATGAAGTATTTTGCAAAGGAGCTTGGTTATGGTGATGAGGAAGAGTTCTGGGGAATAGTTGGACTGCTTCACGACCTCGACTTTGAGCAGTATCCTGAGCAGCACTGCATCAAGTCCCAGGAGATTATGAGAGAACGCGGTGTTGATGAGAGAATCATACACGCAACGGCAAGTCACGGCTATGGAATCACGGTTGACATAAAGCCGGAACATGAGATGGAGAAAGTTCTCTATGCTGTAGATGAGCTCACAGGACTTATTGGAGCAGTCACGCTCATGAGACCGTCAAAGAGTGTTCAGGATCTGGAACTCAAGTCAGTTAAGAAGAAATACAAGAGCAAGGGATTTGCTGCAGGATGCTCCAGAGAGGTCATCGAGAGAGGTGCAGACATGCTTGGCTGGACTCTTGATGAGCTGATAACAAAAACCATAGAGGCACTCAGGACATTCAGACCATGATCCGGGGTATGAGGAAGCTCGGAGAATTTGTCCGTAAAGAGACGGTGCTGAGTGTGGCCCTTATGCTGGCGGTGATATCGGCATTTATCGTGCCACCGGACAGTTCATATGCAGATTACATAGATTTCAGGACTCTGGCGATCCTGTTCTGCCTTATGACAGTAGTTGCGGGATTTTCGCAGCAGGGGATTTTCAATATCATAGCAAAAAGTATGATAAACCGTATGGGTTCGCTCCGGGCGGTGACATTTGTCCTGATATTCATGTGCTTCTTTTTCAGTATGTTTATCACAAATGATGTGTCACTCATAACATTTGTGCCGATGACACTTACGGTTCTTGGAATGGCAGGGGAGGAAGTTCTCACAAGATGGATGGTGCCGGTGATAACCCTCCAGACCATAGCCGCAAACCTTGGTAGTATGCTGACACCTATAGGCAATCCGCAGAACCTGTATCTGTACGGTCTTGCGGGTATCAGTGCGGGCAGATTTGTATTGCTGATGCTTCCATATACAATAGCCTCGGCGGTGCTGCTTGTGTTATGGATCATAGTATGCATGAAGGGCAGAAACAGGCGGCTTGAGATCAGACTTTCAGGCGGAGATATACAGGTGGACAGGAAGCTGGTGTGTATATACAGCATACTATTTGTGATGTCACTGCTCACCGTGGCGCGGATCGTTCCATACTGGGGGACATTTGCAGTAGTGTTTATAGCAGTTCTTATATGCCAGAGAAGATTGTTACTGAAGGT